>NZ_JBEXMT010000005.1:359111-360995 GCF_040610675.1 Nonomuraea sp. NPDC003804 | reverse complement strand
CTGCACTCGAAGGGGTGTGGGAGAGTAGGTCGCCGCCGCGCAATCTTTACGGTAAGGGCCATCCCGGTTGGGGTGGCCCTTTCTGCTTTTCCGGGGCTGTTGTGGCCGGGGCTTGCTGGGTGTGCTCGGTCTTCGACATGGTGCGGAGGCCCCGTTGGCAGTGGCGGGGTGCCGGGGCCTCGGTTGACAGGACGGGCATCCGGCGACGGTAATGACCGACGGCCCGCACCACTGCTGGACAGCCCCGTCGTTCCCTACCGCTGGAACGAACGCGTCGTTTCCTACTTCCCGCGCGCACCACGGTCGGGAGGTTCCACGTCAGCTTCACGTCATCGAGGGCATACATTCAGGCCCTTGGCCGGAGATGACACCCCGGTCCGGGCGCTGCCTGCCGTACTTCTGATGTGAGCGGCATGTCACCCACAGGGACTCGTGGACCTCGGCCGGCTCGGGCAGTCAGGATTGTTGCGCAACAAGCCGCTGAGCCTCGCCGCCGGCCGGCGGTGTTCGGACGAGCAGGCCCGTCAGCCCACCTCGATCCAGGTCGCTCGCATACAGTCGCTCGGATACCGGGGACGAGGGCGAAGGCCGGCTCGGTTCGGCAGTTGCTCGCGCCACTGTAGGGCTCTTCGACCTGGCTCGCGGCCCCGCTCGTCCGCTTCACGCTGGCACGAACGCCAGCCACTCCCCGTGTCTGGGCGATAGTCGCTCCACCCCGGTCTTGGCGGCCTGGCCTGTGGGCGCGGTGCGGCGGACCTCGTTGGGGTCCGCGCCCGCGCCGGTAGGGCAGAGGCGGGCCGCCCAGCGGCTGAGCGTCTCACCCGGCCGCAGGCGAGCACGGACCGGCGGCGCCCCTGCTGGACGCGGCAGCTCGTGCCCGGCAGGTCGAGATTGGTGTTGTTGATCGGGCTCTGGATGCGGTGACGGGATTCTGCGGTTGCGCGGAATCGGATCGACCTTGGCGGTGAGAGTTCCGGCACAGCGTGATCGCCTTTTCCGACGGTGCTTGAGGTCCGGGGACACCTGGGCTCTTGCTAGGCTGGGGAGGCCTGGCCACCCTCAACCTCGGGTGGCCTTCGTCGCGTAAGACCCGAGTGGGCGGCGATCAGCCACGGTGGACCGTCTCGGTGGAGCACGTGTCCGCTGAGTGAGCCAACGAAATGGACCAGAAGTGAACAGAGACAACGGATCGGACGACGAGGGCCGCGAGCGCAGCCGACAGAGCGAGGACGCGCCTCGCTACGGGGAGAGGCGTTCGTACGGCGAGCGCGGACAGTCGCGCGGAGAGCGTCCGTTCAGGTCCGGTGAGCGGTCGCGCGGCGGATACCAGGGGCGTGACGACCGGGACGAGCGGCCGAGGTCGTCGCGTCCGTTCCAGAACAGGGATGAGCGTGGCTACGCCTCCCGTGACGACAGGCCCCAGGGTTTCAGGGATCGGGGTGACCGGCCGCAGGGTGGCGGTTTCCGCGATCGGGGTGACCGTCCGCAGGGTGGCGGCTTCAGGGACCGTGGCGATCGCCCGCAGGGTGGCGGGTTCCGGGATCGCGGTGACCGGCCGCAGGGTGGCGGTTTCCGGGGTCGGGATGACCGTGGGTTCCGTGACAGGGATGATCGCGGTCCGCGTCGTGACTTCGAGCGGCGTGAGGACCGGGGTGGGTTCCGTGACCGAGGTGACCGGCCGCAGGGCGGCGGTTTCCGGGATCGGGGCGACCGTCCCCAGGGTGGCGGGTTCAGGGACCGTGGCGATCGCCCGCAGGGTGGCGGTTTCCGCGATCGGGATGACCGTCCCCAGGGTGGCGGGTTCCGGGATCGCGGTGACCGGCCGCAGGGTGGCGGTTTCCGGGGTCGGGATGACCGTGGGTTCCGTGACAGGGATGATCGCGG
>NZ_JBEXMT010000005.1:0-359011 GCF_040610675.1 Nonomuraea sp. NPDC003804 | reverse complement strand
CGCGGTCCGCGTCGTGACTTCGAGCGGCGTGAGGACCGGGGTGGGTTCCGTGACCGAGGTGACCGGCCGCAGGGCGGCGGTTTCCGGGATCGGGGTGACCGGCCGCAGGGCGGCGGTTTCCGGGATCGGGGCGACCGTCCCCAGGGTGGCGGCTTCAGGGATCGCGGTGACCGTCCCCAGGGTGGCGGCTTCCGTGACCGCGACGAGCGCGGCTTCCGCGACCGTGGTGACCGTCCCCAGGGCGATGGTTTCCGGGGTCGGGATGACCGTGGGTTCCGTGACAGGGACGACAGGCCTCGCGGCGGCGGGTTCCGCAGGAGCGAGGACAGGCCGTTCTCCCGCGACGACCGCGGTCACGCCGACCGCGCCGGCGGCCCCGTCAGGGCGCGGTACGGCAGGCCGGACGGCGACGCGGAGGCCCCTCGCCGGGAGCCGCTTCCCGACGTTCCGCCGGACATCACCATGGACGAGCTCGACAAGGACGTCCGTGACGAGCTGCGCTCCCTCCCGCTCGACCTGGCCGAGCTGGTCGGGCGCCACCTGGTCGCCGCCGAGCGCGCGCTGGTCGAGGACGACCCCGACAGGGCGCACGAGCACACCAAGGTCGCCAGGAGGTTCGCCGCGCGTATCGGCGTCGTCCGCGAGGCCGCGGGCATCGTCGCCTACCGCGCGGGCAACTACTCCGAGGCGCTGTCGGACCTGCGTGCCGCCCGCCGGATGACCGGTTCCGACGCCTATCTGCCGATCATGGCGGACTGCGAGCGTGGGATGGGCCGTCCCGAGCGTGCGCTCGACCTCGTCCGATCGCGCGAGGCCGAGCGCCTCGACCGGGCGGGACACATCGAGCTGGCCATCGTCGAGTCCGGCGCTCGCCGTGACCTCGGCCAGCACGACGCCGCCGTCATCACGCTGCAGCGGCTGCCCGAGCTCCGCGACCCGAACCCGCGTCCGTGGTCGGCACGTCTGGCCTTCGCCTACGCCGACGCGCTGGCCGACGCGGGGCACCAGGAGGCGGCCACCGACTGGTTCGGGCGGGCCGTGGCCTTCGACGAGGACGGTGAGACGGACGCCGCCGAGCGGTACGCCGAGCTGACCGGTGCCGTGATCGAGGACATCGAGGAGGACTTCGAGGACCTGGACGAGCAGGCGGACGAGCAGACCGCCCGCGCGGGTGCCGCGGTCGTGGACGAAGGCGACCTCGAGGACGAGTTCGACGACGCTGACGACGAGCTGGAGGAGGCTCGCGGCGAGGCGGTGCTCGACGACGACGAGGACCTCGCCGAGGAGGCGGCGGAGGCGGGTCAGCCGTCCTACGTCCTCGACGACGCCGAGGGCGACCCGGAGGTCGCGTCTTCCGCCGTTGTCCTCGACTTCGAGGACGACTTGGACGACGAGGACGACGACGAGGACGACGAGGAGGAGAACTCGTCCGACGTGGCGCAGTCCGACGAGGCGGAGTCCGACGAGGCCGGGTCCGACGAGGCCGCGTCTGGCAAGGACGAGGAGTCGGCGGACGACCTCGACGCGGCGCGCGACCTGGCCGCGGACGACCGCCTGGCCGCAGCGGACGACGAGGGCGTCCAGGGCGAGCGTGACTCCCGGGAAGCGCCGGCCGACGAGACCGAGGAGGACATCGACGCCGAGCTGGCCTCCTCCTCGACCGGCACCACCAAGCCTGGCATCGGCCCGGCGTTCATCGAGCCCGACTTCGGCGACATTCTCGACGACCGCCAGGAGCCCGACGACAAGAAGTAAGCGCCGCCGTGCCGTACCGGAAGAGCTCTTGCCGGTACGGCACGACACGGTGCGGCTCGCGCTCAGGCCCCGCGTCGCCATCGCGGGGCCTTTCGCATGTCAGGAGCGGCGCGGCTCACGCCGGCACGGCTCGGGCGTGCTCGCGCCGGTCAGGGGGAGACCTTGTCGAGCCAGTGCAGGATGCCGGCGACGTTGGACGGCGCGCCACTGAGCAGTTCGAACTGCTCGGCCGTCTCGTCGTCCCCCTTCAGCGCCGTGTAGCGCTCGCGCGTGCGGTCGCGGACCATCGCGACGGCATGGTCGAGGTCCATGCCCTGCTGGTGGGCCTGTCTGGTGAGGTCGACCCAGACCCGAAGCTCCTCGGCGGACCGTTCGAGGGTCTCCTGGACGGCGTCGACCGGGCCGTAGTGGCTGAACAGCAGCCGCTGCGGGCCCAGGGACTGGAACAGCGCGATCGAGTCGAGCGCCGTCTGGAGGTCGAAGTCCGGCGGCGGAGTGGCGGGGCGCAGGTCGCCGGTCTGCGGCAGGTAGACGCCGGCCGCGTCGCCGACGTACAGATCGCCGGTACCGGAGTCGATCAGCCCCACGTGGTGCTTGGCGTGGCCGGGGGAGTAGTGGCTGGCGAGCGTACGGCCGTTGCCCAGGTCGATGGCGCCGGTGTCGCCGAGGGCGACGATGCGTTCGGCGGCGGTGGGCGACAGTTCGCCGAACAGCGTGTCGAGCTGGTCACCCCACACCATCCTGGCGCTCTTCATGAGTCTGGACGGGTCGGCCAGATGGCGCGCCCCCTTCTCGTGCACGACGATCTGCGCCTGGGGGAAGAACTCCGCCATGTCGCCCACTCCGCCCGCGTGGTCGAGGTGGATGTGCGTGACCACGACGGTGGCCAGGTCGTTCGGCCCGACGCCGAGCGACGCGAGGGCGTCTCGCACCACCGGAGCCGAGGTCGAGGTGCCTGTCTCCACCAGGCACGGCCGGTCGCCGAGGATGAGATAGCCAGCCGTGATCCCGGCATAGCCCGCCATCCGCGTGTCGATCTCATAGACGTCGCCGCCGAGGGCGGTGATGTTGTCCACAGGCACACTCCCGAGCCGAACCGCTGTCCCCAGAACGGCATTCTGTCCGCTCCGGCCTTCCCCACATCGTAAAGAGTGGTTCCCGACAGGCGCAGGCCCCGCATGGCCGGGCCCGAGCGAGGAGGAGGATCCCGTGGACCGCAACGAGGTGACGCTGGTGGGGCGGCTGTCCGCCGCGCCGGAAGAGTGGCCGATGCCCAGCGGCGACACCCTGACCAAGTGGCGGGTCATCGTCCGCCGTCGCCCTCGGGGACGGCGAGGCGGCCTCGTCGACACGATCCAGTGCGTGACCTTCGATCCGGGGGTGGCGAGCCTGGTGGCGGGGATGGCGCCACGGGCGGAAATGGAGGTGCGGGGAGCGCTCCGCTGCCGGATCTACGGGCCGCAGGCCGGCAAGAACTGGCGGTACGAGGTGGAGGCGCACACGGTGGTCCCGATGTCCGCCGAGCCCGTTGCCGGTTCGGAGGCGTCGCGGGCGATGGAGGTCCCTGAGGTGCTGCTGCCGTCCGATCGTGCGGGAGCGGAACCGCGTCCGGTGGCATACCTCGCCGCCGCCGGGTGAGTCGTCGCAGCCGAAGGGGCCCGCTCCATGCGTCGGCCCGCCGTGTGGGTCTTCTCGCCGATGAGCAGGCACGTGTCAGTCCGGATGTCGGCTTCCTCAGTCGCGGAGAGAGGGTGGCTTGGGCGGCTTGACGGTGCGGGCGTGAGTGTCGTGAGGCTCTCGGTCTCGGGGGGGGTAGCGGTTCATTTCGCCGTAGCGGGAGAGAAGCTCGCTCGCGTGCGTGTAGCGGGCGAAACGTTATGAGCGTCTGTGTAGGAGAGCAGACGCTATGAGTGCTCGCTGTGTAACAGGGCGGAACGCTAAGACCGTCCCTTGTGTAGCAGGGCGGAACGCTGCGCGTGTTTCCTTGGGGAGTGGGGCGGAACGCTCTGAGCGTCCGTGTAACCGGGTAGATCGCCTGGTCGATCAGACGAAGGTGCGCAGGATGAGGCCGGTACGGGGTTTGGGGCCGAAGGAGGTGGACTTGCGGGGGACGCGTTCTCCCTCGGCGGCCACCGCCAGCACCGCTTCGACGGCCAAGGGCTTGAGGATGACGGCGGTTCCACCGGCGTCGGCGGCTTGCCGTACCGCGGCGCGGGCGTCGTGGTGGACGATGCGGACGGCCTGCTCGTCGTCCCGCATGCCCCAGACCCGCGGAAGGACGAACTCGGCCAGAACGGAGGTGTTGAGCGAGTTCCACCGTTCGGAGCGGTCGGTGGGCATGGCACGGGCGAGCTGTACAGGGTCGGGGTCGCTGAGCAGATGGCTGGTCTCGCCGGTGCCGGCGAGCAGGAAGGCGGGTTCGGGGGCGGTGTCGAGAGCGGCAAGGCCGGCGTCGAGGGTGGGGAAGTCGCGGATCTGCCACGCTCCCCTGGCCTTGGTGACGGCCTCGACGAGCGGCAGGGAAGGGATGACGCGGTGGATCGCCTTCAGGTCCGGCGGGTAGGCGGTCGAGTCGACCAGCAGCGCCAGGCCGAAGTCCCACGGGCCGTCGGAGTCGCGGGCGGCGTGTTCCTGGCGTTGCAGGACACGGTAGGTGGCGTAGCGGTGGTGGCCGTCGGCGATCAGCGCCTGCCGGTGGCGCAGGTCGGCGTTGATGCGGGCGATCTCCTCGGCGGCGGTGACGGCCCACAGGCGGTGCCGTACGCCGTCGCCGGTGTTGGCCTCGACGAGCGGAGGCCGGGTGGTGGCCACGGTGTCGACGAGGTGGGTGGCAGGGCCGCCGCCGTCGTAGAGCAGGAAGATCGGCTCCAGGTTGGCCTGGGTGGTACTCATCAGGGCGAGGCGGTCGGCGACCGGGCCCGGCATGACGTCCTCGTGCGGCAGGATGATGCGCTGTTCGGGAGCGGCCAGGCCGACGTCGCCGATGAGTCCGCGCTGCATGACGCCCGGACCGGACTGCTCGTAGACGTAGAGCGCGGGCTCGGCGTCACGGGCGAGGACGCCTGCGTCGAGCCAGGCGCGCAGGGTGTCCCTGGCCTGGCCGTACCGTGCGGGGGCCGCCGCGCCGTCGATCGGCTGGGCGGCCGGGCGGGAGTCCGAGGTCGGTGGGGCGGTGGTGCTGAGCGTTCCGGTCGCGGTCTCGAGCGCGTCGGAGGGACGCCTGGTGTGGTGGTTGGCGTGACCCACGGGGTGGCCGGGGCCGGCGGGATGCGTCGGGTGCCGTGGGGGGCGGGGAAGCGTGAGGCGGACGACGTTGTTGGGGTGAAGGTCCAGCAGCGCCTGCACGTCCCCGTCGGAGATCAGGTCATAGGGGGGAGAGGTCACCTTCGCGGGATCGTCGACAGTGAAGCGGACACCATGGAAGGGGCGTAGCACCAGCCCATCAGGCACCGGCAGTTCAGGACTCGCCATATCGGGCATGTTCCCATAAAGGCCTGAATCACCAAGGGACTGCTCCAAGGGCGCAGCGGTGCCCGGTTCATCAGGGAATCGGTCGGATCTGTCGTCTGTCGATTGAGGAGGCCTCACACATGACCCAAGGGAAAAGCGACCCCGAAGATTCCCCATCCCCTGGTCAGGGGGCTCCCACAGGGGATGTGTACGACTGGTACCAGCGTGGTGTCGGCCTGTTGAAGGACGGCAGTCCCGCTGCCGCGGCGGCGCTGCTGGAGCGGGCCGCCGAGGCGGAACCCGAGTCGCGCAGCATTCGAGAGGCGCTGGCGAGGGCGCAGTTCAATTCCAGGCAGTACGCGGAGGCGGCGGACACCTTCAGATGGATCGTCGACGCGAACCCGGCCGAGGACTATGCGTATTTCGGGCTGGGGTTGTCCTTGTGGCGGACAGGAGACATGGAAGGGGCCCAGGAACCGCTGGCCATCGCGGTGGCCATGCGGCCCGACGAGCGTCATTACGTATCGGCGTTGAAGAGCGTGCGCGCCACCCTGCGCGCCAGGCGGGAGGCGTGACCGAGGGTTTGCTGGGAGGCGGGCTGCTGCTCTGCGCGCTAGACGGGAGGCCTGACCAGGCGGCTCGTCGGGAGGTCGCTGCCCTGTGCGCTAGACGGGAGGCGTGACCAGGGGGGGTGTCGGGAGGCGGGCCGCTGCCGCGCTAGACGGGAGGCCTGACCGAGGGTTCGTCGGGAGGCGGGCGCTGCCGTGCGTGCCTGGCGGGAGGCGTGACCAGCGGTTCGCCGGGAGGCAGGCGGTACGGCGGGCCTGCCTCCCTTGCTGGACGACGGGCGGCAAACGCCGGCTGGCGGGTGTCCCGGATTCCGGGGAGTGCGGCGGGCGTCAGGGTGACGCGTCACGGGGTGCCGCGTGGTAGGTCCCCGGAGGGGCGGGGGCCCACCGATGCCGGTGGGAAGGCGTGCCGGGTGGCGAGGCAGCGGAGGGAGGCGAGAAGCGGTCGCTGCGCCCGCCAGGAGTGCGGCTGATCCTTCGCGGAAGAGGTCCCGGCTCCCCGCCGGACGCTGCGGGTGGGGTCAAGCGGGCGGTATGCCCGGATCGGGGCTACAGCGAGCGGGCGCCTCAGGGGCTACAGCGAGCGGGCGGCGTTGGCCTGGATGGCGTCGCGGAGGTAGCCCGCCAGCCCGGGTGCCGCCCGGTCGATGGAGTCGGTGAAGCGCGCGTCGCTGACGTACAGCTCCCCGAGCCCCTGGTGGATCTCGCGCGTGCAGTCGTAGAACCAGCGGCTGATGTGCCGGCGGTGCTCCTCGGCCAGGTCCATCGCCTCCGCGCTGGAGGCCGCGACCCCGGAGGTCATCAGCGCCGCCAGCCTGCCGGAGATGTCCGCCGACTCCGCGAAGCACCTCTTCCACTCCTGCTTGCCGTAGGAAGACGTCCTGCGCTGTGACTCGGTCCACGCCGGGGACCCGCTCCAGCGGGACGCGGCCTCCTCGGCGTGCCCGTCGACGTCGAAATCGCCGAACAGTTCGGTTTTCTCCGCAGGGGTCAGGGTCATGGGAGCTCACATCCTTCGCTCATGGGTAGGTGCGGACGTGACGCTAAAGTCTCACGCGGCGTGAGAGTCAACCCGGGAGAAGAGACGCGGTGCTGATCGACGGATACGACACGTTGCTGCTGGACCTCGACGGCGTCGTCTACCTGGGCAGGCAGGCCGTCCCCGGCGCCCCGCAGGCGCTGGCGGAGGCGGCGGGGCGGGCGAGGCTGGCGTACGTGACGAACAACGCCTCGAGGACCCCTGCCGCGATCGCCGGCCATCTCAGCCATCTCGGCGTTCCTGCGACGGCGTCGGACGTGGTCACCTCCGCGCAGGCCGCCGCCAGGCTGATCGCCGAGCAGGTGGAGCCGGGCGCGCCGGTGCTGGTCGTGGGCGGCATGGGGCTGCGGATGGCGGTGAGGGACCGCGGGTTGCGCCCGGTGACCGTGGCCGCCGACGACCCCGTGGCGGTGGTGCAGGGCATCGCGCCGGATCTGTCCTACGGCCTGCTGTCGGAGGGCGCGCTGGCCGTACGGCGTGGCGCGTGGTTCGTGGCCGCCAACGGTGACGCCACGATGCCCACCGCGCACGGCGAGCTGCCGGGCAACGGCGCCATGGTGCGGGTGATCGCCACGGCGACCGGCGTCGAACCCGTCTACGCGGGCAAGCCCGCACCGCCGCTGCACCGCGAGTCGATGATCCGTACCGGCGCGCGGCGTCCGCTGGTGGTGGGCGACCGGCTCGACACCGACATCGAGGGCGCGACGAACGCGGGTGTCGACAGCCTGCTCGTGCTGACGGGCGTCGCCACCCCCCGGGAGCTCCTGACGGCCGCCCCCGAGCACAGGCCGACGTACGTGGCCGAGGACCTGTCGGCGCTCCACCTGCCCTACCCGTCCGTACGGCAGGGCTGGCGGGCCTGGTGGTCGGACGGGCGGCTGCACCTTGAGGGCGAGGGGGAGTGGATCGAGGGGCTCAGGACGGCCTGCGCGGCGGCGTGGGCGGCGGCGGGAGAGGGGCGCCTCGACGAGGAGGCGCTCAAACCAGCCCTCGACACGCTGCGAGCCTGATCGTCCGGCCGAGGACCGGAGTCCTGCTGGAGTACGCGTGATGGACGGGCGGCCACCGGTGACCACGGTGGCCGTGGCCCGGCTTGCCGTACGCGCGGAGTCCAGGGGGAGCGCACCCGCGCGGAGGGGGTCAGAGCAGGCGGCGCAGGCGCAGCAGGTCGCCGAAGCTGGCGTCGATCTTGACGCGGCCGCCCAGCAGGGCGCGCGCCAGATCGAGCTCCCCGTCGACCAGCGCGATGAGGTCGTCGCTCCTGATGGTCAGTTTGACGTCGGCGGGCCTGCCGCCGGCGGGTGGTTCGTCATGGAACGGGTCGAGACCGTCGTGGTGGATCCGGCCGTAGAACATGACGTCGAGGTCGGAGATGCGGCAGCTGAGCGTCCGCTCGACCACGTGCTTGGCCCGGGACTCCTCGTCGATCTCGTCGAACTGCTCGACGAGCTTGTCAAGCGCCGCCCTGCACTCCTCGAGGGTAGCCATGCTGGTCGTCCTCCCGTTCTCGCCGTTTCTACGGACGGTAGCGTTCCATATGGGGAGCATATGAATTCCGGCGCGCCGGAAAGCCGCTCTCACACTGCCTAACGCGCCAGGGGGGCGGCATAGTGTCGGCGGTGTCCGATACCTTCGAGAACATGAGTGAGCTGCCGGTGGAGACCGGTGACGAGCGGGTGGACGCGGTCGTGGGAGGCCTGGCCGCGACGGGAGCGTTGCCCGTGCGCGATCATGTCGCGCTGTTCGAGGAGGCGTTCTCGGCCCTGGAGCAGACGCTGGCCTCCGTGGACGACCAGTGAGCCGTCGCGTCAGGCTCGACAGCGAGCTCGTCCGGCGCGGCCTGGCCCGGTCGCGCGAGCAGGCGACCCAGCTCATCACCGACGGGCGGGTCAGCGTCGGCGGTCAGGTGGCGGCCAAGCCGGCCACCCAGGTCGACACCGCCGCGGCGATCGTCGTGGCCGAGTCGTCCGAGGGGCCCGACTACGTCTCGCGCGGCGCCCACAAGCTGCTCGGCGCCCTGGAGGCGTTCCCCAAGCTGCGCGTGGCCGGCCGTCGGGCGCTCGACGCGGGCGCCTCGACCGGCGGGTTCACCGACGTCCTGCTCCGTCACGGCGTGGGCCACGTGCTGGCCGTCGACGTCGGCTACGGTCAGCTGGCCTGGTCGCTGCGCACCGACGAGCGGGTCACGGTGATGGAGCGCGTCAACGTCCGTGACCTGACGCCCGAGCTGGTCGGCGAGGCGCCCTCGCTCATCGTGGGCGACCTGTCGTTCATCTCGCTGCGCCTGGTGCTGCCCGCGCTGGCGGCGGTGGCGGCGCCGCGGGCCGACTTCGTGATGCTGGTCAAGCCGCAGTTCGAGGTGGGCAAGGAGCGGGTGGGCGCGGGCGGCGTGGTCCGCGACCCTGAGCTGCGCGCCGGGGCGGTGCGCGACGCCGCCGCCAAGGCCCTGGAGCTGGGGCTGACCGTGCGCGGTGTCACCGCGAGCCCGCTGCCGGGGCCCTCGGGCAATGTCGAGTACCTGCTGTGGCTGGGCAAGGGAGAGGGCGAGCCCGGGGTCGACGATCTGGAGACCGCGATCGAACGTGCCGTGTCGGAGGGGCCGCAATGAAGCGCACCGTGCTCGTCACCGCCCACACCGGGCGCGAGGCCGCGATCGAGAGCGCCCATTTGGTGATCGAGAGGCTGGTCGAGGCGGGTCTCTGCGTCAGGGTGCTGGAGTCGGAGGCAGAAGACATCGGCTGCCAGGGCGTCGAGGTCATGCCGTCCGACCCCAACGCGGCCAAGGACGCCGAGATGATGATCGTGCTCGGCGGCGACGGCTCGCTGCTGCGCTCGGCCGAGATCGCCAGGCCCGCGGGCACCCCGCTGTTCGGCGTCAACCTCGGCCATGTCGGGTTCCTGGCCGAGGCCGAGGTCGACGACCTGGCCGCGGCCGTCGACGCGGTGGTGCAGGGCCGCTACGACGTCGAGGAGCGCATGACGATCGACGTCACGGCCCGCCAGAACGGGCAGATCATGGCCGACACGTGGGCGCTCAACGAGGCCACCGTGGAGAAGCGCGACCGCATGCTGGAGGTCGTCGCCGAGATCGACGGCCGTCCGCTGTCGCGCTGGGGATGCGACGGGGTGATCTGCGCGACGCCGACCGGTTCGACGGCCTACGCCTTCTCGGCAGGCGGTCCGGTGGTCTGGCCCGAGGTGGAGGCGCTGCTGCTGGTGCCGATCAGCGCCCATGCCCTGTTCGCCAAACCGCTGGTGGTCTCGCCGCGCTCCACGCTGGCGGTGGAGATCCTGCCCCGCACGCCGGGCGGCGTGCTGTGGTGCGACGGGCGGCGCAGATTCGACCTGCCGGCCGGCACCAGGGTCGAGGTCCGCAGGTCCGCCCTGCCGGTACGGCTGGTCCGCCTGCACGGCCTGGAGGTGACCGGCGCGCCCTTCACCGACAGGCTGGTCGCCAAGTTCGAATTGCCTGTACAGGGCTGGCGCGGAAGGGTGCGTCCCTGAGTCAATGGGGGCGGGAGCGCGTAGGATCGCGTGCGCACAGGTGTTCGGCTAGTCGATGGAACGGGAGTGACCAGTGCGACCAAGGGTCGAGGAGGTCCGCATCCAGGGGCTCGGCGTCATCGACGAGGCCGTCCTCGAGCTCTCGCCCGGCTTCAACGTCGTCACGGGCGAGACGGGTGCCGGCAAGACGATGGTCGTGACCGGGCTCGGCCTGCTGTTCGGCGGCCGGGCCGATCCGTCGAGGGTCCGCCCGGGCGCCGACAAGGCCATGGTCGAGGGCACGCTCGTCGTCGAGACGGGTGGCAGGGTGGCCCAGCAGGTGGAGGACGTCGGCGGCGAGGTCGAGGACGGCGAGCTGATCATCTCCCGCACCGTCTCGGCCGAGGGACGCTCCAGGGCGTGGCTCGGCGGCCGCACCGTCCCCGTCGGCACGCTCACCTACCTGGCCGACGACCTGGTGGCCGTCCACGGCCAGATGGACCAGCAGCGGCTGCTCCAGCCTGGCAGGCAGCGGGCCGCCCTCGACCGATACGCGGGTGACGACCTGGTCAAGCCGCTGCGCGCCTACTCCCAGGCCTACAAGCGCCACAAGCAGGTCGCCGCGCTGCTGGAGGAGCTGACCACCAAGGCGAGGGAGCGCGCGCAGGAGGCCGACCTGCTGCGCTTCGGCCTGGAGGAGATCGAGAAGGTCGACCCCAAGGAGGGCGAGGACGTCGAGCTGCGCGCCGAGGAGGAGCGGCTGTCCCACGCCGACGCGCTGCGCGGGGCAGCCACCACGGCGCACACCGCACTGCTGGGCGACCCCATGGACCCGTCGGGCGGCGCCCGCGACGTGATCTCGCTGCTGGGCGAGGCCCGCTCGGCGGTCGAGGCGGTGCGCGACTACGACGCGCAGCTGGCCGGTGTGGCCGACCGGCTGGCCGAGGCCGGCTACCTGATCTCCGACGTCGCCACCGACCTGGCCGCCTACGCCGAGTCGATCGAGGCCGACCCGGCCAGGCTCGCCGTGGTGCAGGAACGGCGCGCCGCCCTGGGCGCGCTGATCAGGAAGTACGCCGAGGACAGCGCGGGCGTGCTGGCCTGGGCGCAGGCCTCGGCGGGCCGCCTGACCGAGCTCGAGGGCGACGACGACCGCATCGAGGAGCTCACCAAGGAGTACGAGGAGCTCACCAAGCGGCTGACCGAGCTGGCCGCCGAGCTGACCAGGGTGCGGACGGTCGCCGCCGAGCGGTTCGGCGCGGCGGTCACGGCGGAGCTGACCGCGCTGGCCATGCCCCACGCCAGGGTCGTCGTGCAGATCTCGCAGAGCGAGGAGTTCGGGCCCGAGGGCGTCGACGAGGTCGAGTTGCGCATGGCCGCGCATCCGGCCGCGCCCCCGCTGCCGCTCAACAAGGGGGCGTCCGGCGGCGAGCTGAGCCGCGTCATGCTGGCCATCGAGGTGGTCTTCGCCGGGGCCGACCCCGTCCCGACGTTCGTGTTCGACGAGGTCGACGCGGGCGTCGGCGGCAAGGCCGCGGTCGAGATCGGCCGCCGGCTGGCCAGGCTGGCCCGCACGGCGCAGGTGATAGTCGTCACTCACCTGCCGCAGGTGGCCGCCTTCGCCGACCAGCACCTGGTGGTCGAGAAGGCGAGCGATGGGAGCGTGGTGCGCAGCGGCGTGGTCACCCTCGACCACGGCGGCAGAGTGCGTGAGCTGTCGCGGATGCTGGCCGGATTGGAAGATTCCGAACTGGGCAGAGCGCACGCCGAGGAACTGCTGGGAATGGCCGCGGCTGATCGGTGATCCTCCGTGACAAATCTGACACGCCGTGCAGTCCACGACCACCCCGCCCGTTGGCTCTGGCAGGATGGTCTTGATGAAGGTTCCGGCGAACAAGATTCCGGGCCTCCGCGGAAAGAAGGTCAGTGACCTTCCCGGTGTCACGGCAGTGGCGAGGATCGACCGCAGGACGAAGAGGCTGACAAAGCGCCTCCAGTCCGGTGAAATCGCGATTATCGATCACGTCGATGTCGACCGGGTGAGCGCGGAGGCGCTGGTCGCGTGTGGCGCGGCGGCCGTGGTCGACGTGGCCGCGGGCATCAGCGGCCGATATCCCAACCTCGGACCGCAGATCATCGTCGAGTCCGGCGTCCCGTTCATCGACAACGCCACCCCCGAGCTCTTCGAGCGCGTCAGGGACGGCGACATCGTCAGGCTCCACGACGGGGTCGTCTACCTCGACGAGGAGGTGGTCGGCAAGGGTGACGTGCAGAACCTCGAGACCATCGAGGCGGCCATGGCCGAGGCGCGTGCGGGCCTGTCGGTGCAGATCGAGGCCTTCGCCGTCAACACCATGGAGTACGTCAGGGGCGAGGGCAAGCTCCTCATCGACGGTGTGGGCGTGCCCGACATCCGCACGGTCATGGAGGACCGGCACGTTCTGATCGTGGTGCGCGGCTACCACTACAAGGAGGACATCGCCACGCTCCGGCCGTACATCAGGGAGTACCGCCCGGTGCTCGTCGGCGTCGACGGCGGCGCCGACGCGCTGCTGGAGGCCGGCTACCTGCCCGACCTGATCGTCGGCGACTTCGACTCCGTCTCGACCAAGGCGCTGACCTGCGGCGCCGAACTGGTCGTCCACGCCTACCGCGACGGCCGCGCGCCCGGGCTCGAGCGGGTCCACCAGCTGGGCCGCGACGCGGTGATCTTCCCGGCCACCGGCACCAGCGAGGACATCGCCATGCTGCTGGCCGACGACAAGGGCGCCGAGCTGATCGTCGCGGTCGGCACCCACGCCACGCTCGTGGAGTTCCTCGACAAGGGCCGCTCGGGCATGGCCAGCACCTTCCTGACCAGGCTCAGGGTCGGCGGCAAGCTGATCGACGCCAAGGGTGTCAGCCGTCTGTACCGCAGCCGCATCTCCACCCCGCAGCTGATCCTGCTGGTGGTCACCGCGATGATCACCATGGGCGTGGCGATCTTCATGTCGCCCATCGGCCAGACCTGGCTGATCAGCCTGCAGGACGCCTGGAACTCCTTCATCTTCTGGTTGGTCGGACTCTTCTCGTGATCGATTTCCGCTATCACCTCGTCTCCATCGTCGCGATCTTCCTGGCGCTCGCCGTCGGCATCGTGATGGGCACCACCCTGCTGTCGAACCCGGCGATCGAGTCGGCGCGGCGGGCGTCGCAGGACCTGCAGAAGTCCAACGAGGACTACCGCGAGCAGCTGGCCGCGCTGCAGGTCAGGGAACGAGGCAACGACTCCTTCGTCACCGCCGAGATGCCCGCGATCATCCGCGGCCAGCTGACCGGCGAGAGCGTGCTGCTGGTGGCCGCCCCTGGCAGCTCGGGAACCCTGCGCGAGCAGACCGAGCAGGTGCTGCTGCAGGCGGGCGCCACGATCAGCGGGCAGGTGACGCTGTCCGAGAAGTTCCTCGAGCCCGGCCAGGCCGGGTTCGTCGACCAGCTGAGCACCGGGCTGGCCACCGGCCTCACGCTGCCGGGCACCGACCCGTACAAGAACGCCGCGGCGCTGCTGGCCGCCACGCTCGTCACGGCCGACGACGCCCAGGCCGGCACCGAGAACACCGCCACCCGCGGCGTGCTCGAGGGCTTCGCGGAAGGCGGCCTGCTGACCGTCGACGGCGCCCCCGCCAAGCGGGCCACGCTGGCGCTCGTCTTCGCCCCCGAGGCGGTCTACACCGGCGAGAAGGCCCAGGCGCAGACGGCCGCGCTCGTCTCGCTGGCCGCAGGGCTCGACGCCGGCGCCCAGGGCTCCGCCCTCGCCGGCACCCTCACCTCGACCCAGCAGGGCGGCGTCATCGCCGCTCTTCGCGGCACCAGCGACGCCGCGGCGAAGGTCTCCTCCGTCGACACCCTCGACATGCCGGCGGGCCGCGGCGTCGTCGTCTTCGCGCTGCGCGAGCAGCTCGGCGGGCGCTCCGGCCAGTACGGCACCGGCGCCGACGCCACCGAGTTCCAGCCCGCCTCGTCGGCCGCCACCCCGTCCCCCTCCACCTCAGGGAGCTGACCATGGCCCGTGCTCTGCTGGCCGCCCTCGCCGGCGCCGCCCTCGGCGTCGTCGCGGCCAGGGCCGCCTACGCCGCCCTCACCGCCAAGCCCAGGTCGAAGGAGTGGGAGCGCACCAACCACCGCGGCGAGACGCTCACCCTGCTGGAGGGGCCCGCCTTCGTGGCGGGAGCGACCGGCGCGCTCGCGCTCACCCCTGGCCTGCCCCTCCAGGTACGGCTGGCCGCCGTGCTGGCGGGCGCGGGCAGCGGCGCGCTCGGCGCCTACGACGACCTCTACGGCGCGACGTCCTCCAAGGGCTTCAAAGGACACCTGTCGGCGCTGGCCAAGGGACAGGTCACCAGCGGCGCGATCAAGATCCTCGGCATCGGCGGCACCGGCCTGGCCGCCGCCACGCTGGTCTCCCGCGGCGCGCTCGACACGCTCGTCAACGGCGCGGCGATCGCGGGCAGCGCGAACCTGGCCAACCTGTTCGACCTGCGCCCAGGACGCGCCATCAAGGTGGGGCTCATGGCCGGCGGGCCGCTGCTGGCGCTCTCGCTGCTCAGGCGCGACCCGGTGGCCGCCGCGCTGGTGGCCGTGCCGCTCGGCGCGGGCGCCGCGCTGCTGCCGGAGGACCTCGGCGAGGAGGCCATGCTCGGCGACGCGGGCGCCAACGCGCTCGGCGCCCTGCTCGGGCTCGCCGCGGTGACCACGCTCGGCAGGCGGGGGCGGCTCACGCTGCTCGGCACCGTCGCCGCGCTCACCGCCGCCTCGGAGAAGGTCAGCTTCACCAAGGTCATCGCCGGAAACCCGGTCCTCAACCGGATCGACATGCTGGGCCGCCGCCCGGCGTAGCGTTGTCGGTGCGCTCTGCCATGATGGCCCCCTTGAGTCCGACGGGGAGAGGGGAGACGGTGGCTCGGGGCGTGGCGGGCGCGGCCGTGCTCATCGGCGCGATCACGATCCTGGCCAGGATCACCGGTTTCGTTAAGCAGTACGTGTTCGCCCAGACGGTCGGCGACACCAACGTCTGCCTGGGCTCGGCCTACATGACCGCCAACCAGATCCCCAACATCGTCTTCGAGATGGTGGCGGGCGGCGCGCTGGCGGGCATGGTCGTGCCCGTGATCGCGGGTGCGGCGGGCCGGCTCGACGTCGGACGGATCGCCTCGGCCCTGCTGACCTGGGTGCTGGTCGTCCTCGTGCCGCTCGGCGCGCTCACCGCCCTGCTGGCCGGGCCGATCATCGGGCTGTTCCCCGTCGCGGAGTGCGGCCCGGCGTTCGGCGCGATCGCCACCCGCATGCTGGTGGTCTTCGCCCCCCAGATCCCCCTGTACGGCCTGGCCGTCGTCCTCTACGGCGTCCTGCAGTCGCACCACCGCTTCGCCGGGCCCGCCGTGGCGCCGCTGGTGTCCAGCATCGTGGTGATCGTCGCCTATCTGCTGTTCGTCCCGCTCAGCGGCGGCAGGACCGCGCTCGACGAGATCCCCTCCGCCGCCGAGCTCGCCCTGTCGGTCGGCACCAGCCTGGGCGTCCTCTCGCTGGTCCTCACCGTGGTCGGGCCTGTCCTCGGCCTCGGCCTGAGGTTCCGGCCGACGCTGCGCTTCCCCGACGGCGTGGCCGCCAAGGTCCGCACCCTCGCCCTGGCGGGGGTGGCGGCGCTGATCGCCCAGCAGGCCACGATGATCGTGGTGATGCTGCTGTCGAACCACTGGATCGGCGAGCGCGGGCTGCTCGTCTACAACTACGCGTGGGCGATCTACCTGGTGCCCTACGCGGTGCTGGCCGTACCCATCGCGACGAGCGCCTTTCCCGGGCTGTCGGCCCACGCGGCCGACGGGTCCTGGGAGGACTTCTCGAGCCTGGCCGCGCGCACGACGCGCGCGGTGGTGCTGATCTCGGGGCTGGCCGCGGGCGCGCTGGCCGCGGCGGCGGGGCCCGGATCGGTCGTCTTCCTCGGCGCGCAGACCCGGGTGCCGCCGATCGAGATGGCGCGCGCGGTGGCGCTCTTCGCACCCGGGCTGATCGGCTACGGGATGATCGCACAGCTGAGCAGGGTGCTCTACGCCGAGGGCAGGAGCCGGGCGGCGGCCGCGGGCACCGTCGCGGGCTGGGTGGTGGCGATGCTGGCGCAGACGGTCTTCGTGCTGGCCCTGCCCGATGACTGGAAGGTCGGCGGGCTCGCGCTCGGCATGACGGTGGGCATGACGGCAGGAGGCGTGTGGCTGCTCGTCGCGGTGCGGCGAGGGCCGTGGCGACGCGCGGGGCGGCCCGGCGCGGGCACCTTCGGTACCGGTGCCGGCGGAACCGGCGCGGAAGCCGTCAGCGGCGAGGCCCGGGCTGTCGATGCCGTTGGGCCCGCTGACCGGGTGGCGCGCGCGGCGCTGGCGGCCGTGGCCGGGGGCGGGCTCGGCTTCCTGGCCGGTTCGGGCGTGGTGGCGCTGCTGCCGGCCGGGGGCATGATCGCGCAGGTGGGGCTGGCCGTTCTGGCCGGCGGCGTCGCCCTGGTCACCGGCGGTCTGGCCGTCGCCGCGCTGGACAGGCCCGACGCGGCGGCGCTGGCGTCCATGGTGGCGGGCCGGGCGGGAGGCAGGTTGGCGGGCCGGGCGGCGGGCACGGTCGCGGGCAGGCTGGTCGGCAGGGTGACAGGTAAGGGAGCGCGGCGGGGTCGCGCCGGTTCACGGACGGATGGTGAGTGATGCGGGTGGCCTTCGTGCTCGGCACGACCTCGGGCGGCACCGGCAGGCACGTCAGGATGCTGGCCGAGGGGCTGCTGCGGCGTGGCCACCGGGTCGTGGTGATCGGTCCGCCCAGCGTGGAGGAGCAGTTCGGCTTCCGCGCGGCCGGGGCGGGGTTCGCGGCGGTGCCCGTCGCCGACCGCCCGCATCCGGTCAACGACGCCACAGCGGTGCTGCGGATCAGGCGCCACCTGCGCGGGGCGGACGTCGCGCACGCCCACGGGCTGCGGGCGGGCGCGCTCGCGGCGCTCGCCGGGCCGCGGGCGCCGCTGGTGGTGACGCTCCACAACGCGCTCACCGCCGGAGGGCTGGTCGGCGCGATCTACGGCGTGCTCGAGCGCATCGTGGCCAGGAGGGCCGACAAGGTGATCGTCGTCTCGCCCGATCTCGGTGACCGGATGCGGGCGCTCGGGGCGCGCGACGTGGTGCCCGCCGTGGTGCCCGCCCCGCCGCTGCGGCCGGCGACCAGGCCCGAGCCGGCGGTGCGGGAGGAACTGGGGGCGGGGGAGCGGCCCCTGGTGCTGACCGTCGCCAGGCTCGCGCAGCAGAAGGGCCTGGAGACCCTGCTCGACCTCGCCGAAACGGGTGGGCCGTTGTTCGCCGTCGCCGGGGAGGGGCCGCTCCGGCAGGCGCTGCAGGCCAGGATCGACGCGGAGAAGCTGCCCGTCCTGCTGCTGGGCAACCGCGACGACATCCCCGACCTGCTCGCCGCCGCCACCCTCGTGCTGTGGCCGAGCCATTGGGAGGGCCAGCCGCTCAGCCTGAGCGAGGCGCTCATGGCGGGCAAGCCCGTCGTCGCCACCGCGGTCGGCGGGATCCCCGACCTGGTCGACGGGGCGGGCAGGCTGGTGCCGTACGGGGATCTGGCGGCGATGCGCGAAGCCGTACGCGAGCTCATCGACGATCCCGGCGCGCGGGAGCGGCTGGCGGTCGCCGCCGCGCGGAGGGGAGCGGCACTTCCCGGGGCCGACGAGGCGGTCGAGGCGGTGTTGGCCGCCTACCGGCAGACATCACAGCGGTGACGGGATGATTAGGCGGCGCTAAGTCGTTCTCCTATACTGCTTGCGTTAAGGGAGGGGAGTATCCCTTCGCGACAGCCTCGTCATCACGGTTCGCCCCGCTCCACGGGGCTCCCGGGGCTGCCGGTCCGGCTCGGTGAGTGGGCGGGAGAGACCTCCGGTCGTCTGTCATGCGCGCCGGAGGGTTTGGTATCAGTATGGTTGTACCTGCGTGGGCCTGGATCGCCGTCATCGTGGGCTTGTTGGTCGTCATCGCCGTAGACCTGTGGATCGTCGACCGGGGTGAGGCCCGGGAGTTCACCATGAAGCAGGCGGGCTTCTGGGTCTCCTTCTACGTCATCCTGGCGATGATCTTCGGGGTGGTGCTCTGGCTCACCATGGGCGTCTCGTCGGCGGGAGAGTTCTTCGCCGGGTACATCACCGAGTACAGCCTGAGCGTCGACAACCTCTTCATCTTCTTCATCATCATGGGCCGTTTCGCCGTGCCCAAGGTCTACCAGCACCGGGTGCTGCTCGTCGGCATCCTGATGGCGCTGGTGATGCGCGGCATCTTCATCGCGCTCGGCGCGGCGGCCCTGCAGCGGTTCAGCTGGCTCTTCTACGTCTTCGGCGCCTTCCTCGTCTACACCGCCATCAACCTGATCCGTCAGCACGGCCACGACGACGAGGACGAGTTCAAGGAGAACGCGCTGCTGCGCTGGGTGCGCAAGGCCTTCCCCACCACGCCCGACTACGTCGGCCACAAGGTGATCGTCAAGATCGACGGCAAGCGCATGGTCACCCCGATGCTCATCGTCATGGTGGCGATCGGCACGACCGACCTGCTGTTCGCGCTCGACTCGATCCCCGCGATCTTCGGTCTCACGCAGGACCCCTTCATCGTCTTCACCGCCAACGCGTTCGCCCTGATGGGCCTGCGTCAGCTGTACTTCCTGCTCGGCGGTCTGCTGCAGCGCCTGGTCTACATCAGCTACGGCCTGGCGTTCATCCTTGGCTTCATCGGGGTTAAGCTGATTCTCGAGGCCATGCATGCCAGCGGGGTCTCGTGGGCTCCTGAAGTGCCCATCTGGATGTCCCTGACCGTGATCGGAGTCACGATGGTCGTCACCACCGTGGCAAGTCTGCTGAAGTCTCGCAGCGACGCTCGGAAGGGGAAGGAAATTCCCACCTCCGCGAGCGCCAACGAGGGCTAGCGCGAGGGTGGCCCAGGCGCTTTGCTTCGTGTAACAGAGGCGAAGTCTGTAACATCTCGGCAAAGCGCCCGTCCGTAGTCACCATCAAAGGTTGTCAGTGTCAGACGATTCCGCAAGTCGCCAGGAGGGCCGCCGCGTCAGGCTGGCCCGTGGCGTCTCTCCGTGGCTCTTCCCGACCGTGGCCGCCGCGACGGCCACGACCTTCCTCAGCAGCCGTGACCGGCGCTGGGGTTTCGCGGCCGTGCCGCTGACCGCCCTCACGGGCGCGATGCTCTGGTTCTTCCGCGATCCCGACCGCGAGCCCGGGGAGGGCAGGATCCTCTCGCCCGCCGACGGGGTCGTCCAGAGCATCGACCCGTGGCCGGACGGCCGCACCAGGGTGGCGATCTTCATGAGCCCCCTCAACGTGCACGTCAACCGCGCGCCCCTTGCGGGAACCATCACCTCCGTGCAGCATGTGGCGGGTGGGTTTCTGCCGGCTTTCAACAAGGACAGCGACCAGAACGAACGCGTGGTGTGGCATTTCGAGACCGCGCTCGGTGACATCGAGATGGTGCAGATCGCGGGCGCGGTGGCGCGCAGGATCGTGCCGTACATGACCTCCGGCGAAAAGGTCTCGCAGGCCGAGCGAGTCGGTCTCATCAGGTTCGGTTCGCGGGTGGACATCTACCTTCCCGAAGGGATCTCGCCCGCCGTGCGCGTCGGCGAGAAGACGGTGGCGGGGGTGACTCGAATTGACCGCGGCTGAGGCTGGTGGCTGGCAGGCCGAAGAAGAGGAGCCGCGCGGCCCTGTGGGCAAGGCCTTCAGGCTGTCGGCGGCCGACTCCCTGTCCCTGGGCAACGCGCTGTGCGGCTTCCTGGCCGTCTGCGTCCTCGCCTCGTCGGCGATCCAGGCGCTGAAGGCGGGCGCCGGCTTCGTGCCCGACCCGCGCTACTTCGCCACCGCCGTGGTGCTGCTGCTGATCGGCGCCACGTGCGACCTGTTCGACGGCCTGGTCGCGCGGCGCTTCCGCGCCTCCGCGATGGGCGCCGAGCTCGACAACCTGGCCGACGTGATCAGCTTCGGCTTCGCGCCCGCCTTCATGGTGGTGATCTGGGGCGGCTTCACCGGCAAGCTGCCGCTGACGGCCGTCATCCTGGCGGCGGCGTCGGTGCTCATCGCCGGATGCGTACGACTGGCCCGCTTCGCCTGCGTCAAGACCAAGAGCGGCGACTTCATGGGCCTGCCGATCCCGATGGGCGCGATGACGGTCGTCTCGATCGTGCTGCTGTTCCAGCCCAACTGGTTCTCGCTGGCCGCCGTGCTCGGCGTCGCGTGGCTGATGGTCAGCCGCATCGAGTACCCCAAGCCCAAGGGCCAGCTCGCGGCCGTGGTGCTCGCCTGGATCATGATCAACGTGGCCTGCCTCACCGCGTGGGCCGCCTGGCCGCAGGGTGGCGACACGCTGATCCAGGTCGGCGCCACCATGCAGATCGCGCTGGTCGCCGCGATCCCGCTCCGGGTGTTGCTGTTCAAGCGGGAGCAGCGCAAGGAACGCAAGGAAGCCGCCCGCGTCGGCGACTGATCAAGGTCTGTCCCTCCTGCGGGTGGGCTCGCCCGGGTTTACTGGAACCATGCGCGAGCACACCCGCACCTATTTTCTCGGCCGGCTGGCCAGGGAGCTGGAGCGGCGCGGCCTGACGGCGCGCCTGCGCGCCGACCCGCCGTCCCTGCGGGTCGGCGGGGAGCAGGGCCCGGGTCTGCTGACCGAGACCGTTGACTGCGTCGCGCTGGCGGAGGGCTGGTTCTACCGGTGGTCGTGGGGCGAGGTGCTGGCCAGCACCGCCGACCCGGCCGTGGCGGCCGACAAGGTCGTCCGCATCCTGGCCACACCCGACGCCGGCTCTCCGTGACCTCGCTCCCGAGCGTGGGCGTCCGGCCGTGCGGCGGCCGCCCCGGTACGGCGGATGCTTGCCGTACCGGGAGAGCTCACCAGCCGCGGGCCTTCCACTCCTGCAGTGAGGGGCGCTCGGCGCCGAGCGTGGTGTCCTTGCCGTGGCCCGGGTACACCCACGTCTCGTCGGGCAGCCGGTCGAACAGGCGCTCCACGACGTCGGTGTAGAGCTGCTCGAAGCGCACCGGGTCCTTCCCCGTGTTGCCCACGCCGCCGGGGAACAGCGAGTCGCCGGTGAACAGGTGGTGGCCGTCCTCCTCGCCCCCGTCGTACAGCAACGCGACCGAGCCAGGCGTGTGGCCGCGCAGGTGGATCACCTCGAGCGTGAGCACGCCCACGGAGATGCGGTCACCGTGCTCCACCAGCCGGTCGACGGGCACCGGCAGCACGGGCGCGTCGAGCGGATGGGCGATCGTCGTCGCGCCCGTCACCTTGACCACCTGCTCCAGCGCCTGCCAGTGGTCGCCGTGCTGGTGCGTGGTGACCACGGCCGAGATCGGCTGGTCCGACATCAGCGCCAGGATCCGGTCGGCGTCGGCCGCCGCGTCGATGATCAGCCCGTCGCCGGTACGCGTGCACCGCAGCAGGTAGGCGTTGTTGTCGAACGGACCCACGGCGAGCTTGGTGATGGTCAGCCCGGACAGCTCACGTACGTCGGCTGGGCCGCCGACCTGGACATCGCCGGTGTAGCTCATGGGCTCTCCTCTGGATAGGTGTCAGGAGGCGCCGAAGGCAGATCCGCCGGAGCGGGCATGGTCAGCCACGGCGGCGGCGGAGGTACCTCCGCGGGGGCGGCGCCCGGCTCCTCCGGCACCACCCTAATGCCCTGCCCCGCCGACCGGCCGGTCAGCCAGGCGAGCACATCACGCGCCTCGCCTCGCACCACCGGCCCCTTCCCCAGGTCGCTCCACTCACCCACGGGGGCGGTCACCACGATGCCGCCGACCGTGCTCTCGCCGTACGGCCAGCAGGCCAGGCTGTCGTGCAGTTCCCTGCGCACGAACGCGTCCGGCCAGTCGGCGGGGGTGTATCCCGCCCCCAGGTCCACATGGTGGAGCTCCAGCTCTCGCACCCGCCGTACCAGGACGTACCAGGCGGGATGCGGGGGTGGCATGAGCGCCGAGACCCGTGCCGACCACGCCTGCTCTGGCAGCTCCTCGATGGCGGCGGCCAGTCGCGCGGCGCCGGCGGCCAGGTCGGCGCGCTGCTCGGCGGCGGGGCGGCCGGCACCCGCCTCGATGTCGGCCGTCCGCCTGGCGCGATCGGGGTACTGCGGTGTCTCGACGCCGGTTCTGGCCCAGGTCAGCAGGTTGCCGAGGCCGTCGGCGTTGCGGGCGACATGGGTGATGACGTGGCCTCTGCTCCAACCGGGCAGCAGGGACGGCGCGGCGACCTCGGCGTCGTCGAGCGCGCCGACCGTGGCGAGCAGACGGTCCGTGGCGGCGGCGAGCTCCGCGCGCAGCGCGGCGAGAACGGTCATGCGGGCATAATGCCGCAGCTCCCGTGGTTGACCATGCAAGGACCGGTACCGGCTCGGCAGAAAGCCGTACCCTGGTGAGGGAAGTTTCCGGCGGGGCAGAGCGGACCCCCGAAAATTGTCGGACCCTCCCTCTACCATCCCCCGTGGACCTATCAACACCTTCGACGTCGGGATCACCGTGGCAGACCGTTTGATCGTGCGTGGCGCACGAGAACACAACCTCAAGGACGTCTCGCTCGACCTTCCGCGAGACTCCCTGATCGTCTTCACCGGGTTGTCCGGCTCGGGCAAGTCGAGCCTGGCCTTCGACACGATCTTCGCCGAGGGCCAGCGCCGCTACGTGGAGTCCCTGTCCTCCTACGCCCGCCAGTTCCTGGGTCAGATGGACAAGCCCGACGTCGACTTCATCGAGGGTCTTTCCCCCGCGGTCTCCATCGACCAGAAGTCCACCAGCCGCAACCCCCGCTCCACGGTCGGCACGATCACCGAGGTCTACGACTACCTGCGACTGCTATGGGCGCGCATCGGCAAGCCCCACTGCCCGGCCTGCGCCCGCCCGATCGCCAGGCAGACGCCGCAGCAGATCGTCGACAGGGTGATGGAACTGGAAGAGGGCACCCGCTTCCAGGTGCTCGCCCCGGTCGTCAGGGGCCGCAAGGGCGAGTACGCCGAGCTGTTCCGCGAGCTGCAGACCAAGGGGTACGCCAGGGCCAGGGTCGACGGCACGGTGATCCGCCTGGAGGAGCCGCCGACGCTGAAGAAGTACGAGAAGCACGACATCGAGGTCATCGTCGACCGGCTGTCGGTGAAGGAGTCCGCGCGGCGGCGGCTCACCGACTCGGTGGAGACGGCGCTGCAGCTGTCCGGCGGCACGATCACGCTGGAGTTCGTCGACCTGCCCGACGACGACCCTGGTCGCGAGCGCTTCTACTCCGAGCACCTCTACTGCCCTTACGACGACCTGTCGTTCGAGGAGCTCGAGCCGCGCTCGTTCTCCTTCAACTCCCCCTTCGGCGCCTGCCCCGAGTGCACGGGGCTCGGCACGAAGATGGAGGTCGATCCCGACCTCGTCGTGCCCGACCCGGAGAAGACGCTGGGTGACGGCGCGCTCAACCCGTGGGCGGGCGGCCACACCAGCGAGTACTTCATCCGCCTCATCGAGGCGCTCGGGCTGGCCATGGGCTTCAACCTCGACACCCCGTGGGAGCGGCTGCCGAAGAAGGCGCAGAAGGCGCTGCTGTACGGCCACGACGAGCAGGTCCACGTCCGCTACAGCAACAGGTACGGCCGGCAGCGCTCGTACTACACCACCTACGAGGGCGTCATCCCGTGGGTGCAGCGCCGGCACGCCGAGGCCGAGAGCGACTCCATGCGCGAGCGCTTCGAGGGCTACATGCGGGAGATCCCGTGCCCGGCCTGCAAGGGCGCCAGGCTCAAGCCCGTCTCGCTGGCCGTCACGGTCGCCGACAGGTCCATCGCCGAGGTCTCGCGCATGTCGATCGGCGAGTGCGCCAAGTTCCTGGCGGGGCTGCGGCTGTCCGAGCGCGACATGCACATCGCCGAGCGGGTGGTCAAGGAGATCAACGCCCGCATGGGCTTCCTGCTCGACGTCGGCCTCGACTACCTCACCATGGACCGCGCCGCCGGCACGCTGGCCGGCGGTGAGGCGCAGCGCATCCGCCTGGCCACGCAGATCGGCTCGGGCCTGGTCGGCGTGCTCTACGTCCTCGACGAGCCGTCCATCGGCCTGCACCAGCGCGACAACATGCGGCTGCTCGACACCCTCATCAGGCTGCGCGACATGGGCAACACGCTGATCGTGGTCGAGCACGACGAGGACACGATCGCCGCCGCCGACTGGGTGGTCGACATCGGCCCCGGCGCGGGCGAGCACGGCGGCCAGGTCGTCGTCTCGGGCACCGTCCAGGACCTGCTCGCCAACGAGGAGTCGCTGACCGGCGCCTACCTGTCGGGCCGCAGGTCGATCGCGATCCCCGGCAAGCGCCGCCAGCGCGACAAGAAGCGGCAGATCACCGTGAAGGGCGCGCGCGAGCACAACCTGAAGGGCGTCGACATCGACTTCCCTCTCGGTGTGTTCACCGCCGTCACCGGCGTGTCGGGCTCGGGCAAGTCGACGCTGGTCAACGACATCCTCTACAACGCCCTGGCCAAGGAGCTCAACGGCGCCCGCACGGTGCCCGGCCGCCACTCCAGGGTCAACGGCATGGACCTGGTCGACAAGGTCGTCCACGTCGACCAGTCGCCGATCGGCCGTACGCCCCGCTCCAACCCGGCGACCTACACGGGCGTCTTCGACCACATCCGCAAGCTGTTCGCGGCCACCACCGAGGCGAAGGTGCGCGGCTACCAGCCCGGCCGTTTCAGCTTCAACGTCAAGGGCGGCCGCTGCGAGGCGTGCGCCGGCGACGGCACCATCAAGATCGAGATGAACTTCCTGCCGGACGTCTACGTCCCCTGCGAGGTCTGCCACGGCGCCCGCTACAACAGGGAGACGCTGGAGGTCCACTACAAGGGCAAGACCATCTCCGAGGTCCTCGACATGCCGATCGAGGAGGCGCTGTCGTTCTTCGAGGCCATCCCGGCGATCAAGCGGCACCTGCAGACACTCAACGACGTGGGCCTGGGCTACGTACGGCTCGGCCAGCCGGCCACCACGCTGTCGGGCGGTGAGGCGCAGCGCGTCAAGCTCGCCTCCGAGCTGCAGCGGCGCCAGACGGGTCGCACGATCTACGTCCTCGACGAGCCGACCACGGGCCTGCACTTCGAGGACATCAGGCGGCTGCTCGGCGTGCTCGGGCGACTGGTCGACGGCGGCAACACGGTGATCGTGATCGAGCACAACCTCGACGTCATCAAGACCGCCGACTGGATCATCGACATGGGCCCCGAGGGCGGCTCCCGCGGCGGCACGCTGGTCGCGTCGGGCACGCCAGAAGAGGTGGCGCTGGTGGACGAGAGCCACACCGGCCGCTTCCTGCGGAAGATCCTGTCCGTCTGACGGGACGGCGAGGCGAGGGGGCGGCGGGGCGCCGTCCCCTCCTCTCAGCGGGTGGCGCGCCTGGCGGTGCGGCCGCGCTGCAGCCACCATTCAGCGACCAGCAGCGGGATGGTCCAGCCCAGCCACGCGCCCAGGCCTGCGACCGTCTGCATGAGCTGCTCCTCGCCGCCCGCGGGGGCCGAGGGGAGCAGCAGCACCATCGCGACGAGTCCCCAGATCCGGTTCGTGATGATCGACATGGTGAGGGCGAAGCTGCGGATCATCCAGCGCCGATGCTCGGCGAACCGGCGCTGCCTGGCCATCCGCCATCCGGCGATCGTGCAGCCCAGCCACAGCGGCGCCATGAGCAGGGAGCTGGCCATCGCCACCGGCCCGAACGGTGTCACCCACGCCAGCACCAGCGCCAGCACGCCCGCCGGCAGTTGGGCCAGCACGTACACGCGGCCGACGATGCGGTGCGCGCGCCGGTACCGCTGCCGGAACCACGGCCACACCTGCAGGCAGCAGGCCAGCATCGCGATCGACCCGAGCACCACGTGCACGGACAGCACGGCGTAGTACCAGAGATGCGGTGAGGGCACCCGGGAGAGCGCGGGATCGAGCGAGACGTACGGCGGCAGCGAGAACGCGACGAACGTGAGGGCCACGACGCCGAGCGGCGCCACCCAGGGCCGCCGCCACCAGCGCGGCCGGGAGGCGTGCTCCCCGCGCGGGCGAGGAGTGGTTGTGATCGTCATGGCCACACCATCAGGGCAGCCGCTGACCATCGGCGCACCATCCGCTGACCGCTGACCGCTGACCGCAGTGCCACCTGCCCGCGGCCGGGGCCGGATGCGGGACCGAGGGGTGGTCTCAATAGGCTTAAGAACAGGTAAAGGCCCGGCCTGACATGGGCGACGGGGGAAGGTGGAGGGGGCACATGGCAGGCGAGGAGCAGGGCGGCGGCATGCCCGCGATCGGGCGGCGCGAGATGCTGGGCGTGACGGGCGTGGCCGTGTGCGGCGTCGCGCTGGCGGGCTGCGGCACCTCCGACGGGTCCGCGAAGGCGGTGGTGCCGCCGGGTATCAAGGGCAAGGTCATCGCCAAGAAGGCCGACGTGCCCGTGGGCAGCGGCAAGGTGATCCAGGAGTGGAAGATCGTGATCACCCAGCCCACGTCGGGGGTGTTCAAGGCCTTCACCGCCAGGTGCCCGCACCGCGGCTGCTCGGTGAACCGGCCCCAGGACGGCGTCATGACCTGCCCCTGCCACGGCAGCGAGTTCGCCGCCGACACGGGCAAGTGCCTGAAGGGCCCCGCGACGGGCCCGCTGGCGGAGTTCGCGGTCAAGGTCGAGGGTGACGGCATCGTCATTCTGTAGGGGAAAACGGTAAATGTGCATGGACCCGAGCGCTGGTTGAGGAGAGGCTGAACCGGTGCGGTCGCGCCGGCCGTACCTGACAGAGACAGCGATTCCCGGGAGGGTGACCATGGCAGAGACGACACGCCGCGCGGTGGTGCTGGGAGCCGGAGGGGCCGGCCTGGGGGTGTTGCTCACCGCGTGCGCGGGATACGGCCAGCCCTCGGGCGACGTGGTGGCCGAACCCGCGGCGAGCGGAGCGGGCCAGGAGCAGTCGGCCGAGCCGGGATCGGCCGCCTCGCCCGGCAAGAAGGCGGGCGGCGGCGAGCTCACCGGCACGGCCGACATCCCCGAGGGCGGCGGCAAGGTCTTCGCCGACAAGAAGGTCGTGGTCACGCAGCCCACGGCAGGCGAGTTCAAGTGCTTCACGGCCGTGTGCACCCACCAGGGATGCACGGTCGACGACGTCTCGGACGGCACGATCAACTGCCCGTGTCACGGCAGCAGGTACAACATCGCCGACGGCTCGGTCGCCAACGGCCCGGCGACCAAGCCTCTGGCCGAGAAGAAGATCACCGTCGACGGCGGCAGCATCTCGTTGGCATAACGCACCTTCTTTCACAATTTTCTCAGCAGTCTGCGGTTGGTTGGGCCGCATGGCAGAAGACCTTCACAGCCGCAGGACCGTCATCGCCGGCGTGGGAGCGGGCGGCCTCACCATGGTGCTCGCCGCGTGCGGTGGCGACGGCGGCGCGACCAGCGCGGCGCCCCAGGCGCAGGAAAGCTCGGCGGCCCCGTCGGCGTCGGCGTCGGCCTCGTCAGCGGCACCGGCGTCGGCACCGGCGTCGACCGGCTCGGGCGGCGGTGCCCTCACGACGGCCGCCGACGTCCCGGTCGGCGGAGGGGCGATCTTCAAGGAGCAGAAGGTCGTCGTCACCCAGCCGGCCGCCGGGCAGTTCAAGTGCTTCAGCGCGATCTGCACCCACAAGGGGTGCCCGGTGACGTCGGTGGGCAACGGGACGATCGACTGCGCCTGCCACGGCAGCAAGTTCAGCATCGAGGACGGGTCGGTCAAGAACGGTCCGGCGACCGAGCCGCTGGGCGAGGTGCCGATCAAGGTCGACGGGGACTCGATCGCGCTGGCGTGAGGTGTCGCCCGCCGTACCCGAAGGGCCTTCGGGTACGGCGGGCGCCGCGTCCGGCGCGCGGTGCCATTACGACGGTGAGCGGCACGCTCGGGGCGCGGCGGACCGGGCCGCTCCCTCGGCGGGGCGGCTGGACGCCAGGCCCCAAGACCGCGCCGTCGACGGGCCGCGGTTGACCGTCCGCTGGGCGGAGGCTGGATCGCGCTTGGTTGTCGGTGGCGGCCTATAGGCTCTTGAACGTGGCGAGCACCTTGAGTTTCCGTCCCAAGCCGGGATCGATCCCCGATTCCCCCGGGGTCTACCGGTTCCGGGACGCCAACGCCCGGGTGATCTACGTGGGCAAGGCCAAGAGCCTGCGCCAGCGGCTCAACTCCTACTTCGCCGACTTCGCCGGGCTCCATCCGCGCACGCAGACCATGCTCACCACCGCGGCGAGCGTCGACTGGACCATCGTCGGCACCGAGGTCGAGGCTCTCCAGCTCGAATACTCCTGGATCAAGGAGTTCGACCCGCGCTTCAACGTCAAGTACCGCGACGACAAGTCCTACCCCTATCTCGCGGTCACCATGGGCGAGGAGTTCCCGCGCGTGCAGGTGATGCGCGGCGCGAAGAAGAAGGGCACCCGCTACTTCGGCCCCTACTCCCACGCCTGGGCCATCCGCGAGACCGTCGACCTGCTGCTGCGGGTCTTCCCCGTGCGCACCTGCTCGGCCGGGGTCTTCAAGCGGGCCGGCCAGATCGGCAGGCCGTGCCTGCTCGGCTACATCGACAAGTGCTCGGCCCCCTGCGTCGGCAGGGTGAGCCCGCAGGAGCACCGCGATCTGGCCGAGGACTTCTGCGACTTCATGGCCGGCAACACCGGGCGCTTCATCAAACGGCTCGAACAGGAGATGCGCGCCGCGGCCGCCGAGCAGGAGTACGAGCGCGCCGCCCGCATCCGCGACGACATCCAGGCGCTGCAACGCGCGCTGGAGAAGCAGGCCGTCGTGCTCGGCGACGCCACCGACGCCGACGTGATCGCCCTGGCCGAGGATCCGCTGGAGGCGGCCGTCCAGGTGTTCTACGTACGCGGCGGGCGCATCAAGGGCCAGCGCGGCTGGGTCGTCGACAAGGTCGAGGAGACCACGCCAGGCGAGCTGGTCGAGCACTTCCTGCTGCAGATCTACGCCGAAGGCGACATCCCCAGGGAGGTGCTGGTGCCGGCGCTGCCGCCGGACGCCGCGGCCGTCACCGAGCTGCTGGGCGAGCAGCGCGGCGCCAGGGTGGAGCTGCGGGTGCCACAGCGGGGCGACAAGAAGTCGCTGATGGAGACCGTCGAGCGCAACGCCAAGGAGGCGCTGGCCCAGCACAAGCTGCGCAGGGCCGGCGACCTGACGACGCGCAGCCAGGCGCTGCAGGAGATCGCCGACGCGCTCGACCTCGACCAGGCGCCGCTGCGCATCGAGTGCTACGACGTCTCCCACCTGCAGGGGGAGAACGTCGTGGCGTCGATGGTGGTGTTCGAGGACGGCCTGGTCCGCAAGAGCGAGTACCGCCGCTTCGCCGTACGGACCAAGGAGGGCGACGTCGCCTCGATCCACGAGGTGATCACCCGCAGGTTCAAGCGCTACCTGGAGGAGCGTTCGGCCACCGGTGAGCTGACGGCGGAGGACGATCACGGGCACGGGCCGATCGACCCCGAAACCGGCAAGCCGCGCAAGTTCGCCTACCCGCCCAACCTGGTCGTGGTCGACGGCGCGGGCCCGCAGGCCGCGGCGGCGCAGCGGGCGCTCGACGAGCTCGGCATCGACGACGTCGCGGTGTGCGGCCTCGCCAAGCGGCTCGAGGAGGTCTGGCTGCCCGGAGACGACCAGCCGGTCATCCTGCCGCGCGCCAGCCAGGGTCTCTACCTGCTGCAACGGGTGCGTGACGAGGCGCATCGCTTCGCCATCACCTACCATCGATCCAAGCGGTCCAAGACGGTGAAGGAGAGCGCGCTCGACGGAGTGCCTGGCCTCGGCCCGGCGCGCAGGCAGGCGTTGCTCAAGCATTTCGGCTCCGTGAAGCGGCTACGTGAGGCCACCGTGGCCGAGATCTGCGAGGTCCCCGGCATCGGCCGCGCGACCGCAGAGGTGATCGTGTCAAGGTTTGCCCAGGAGTGAGGGTTATGAGCAGCCCAGAACATCAAGGACGCGCCGAGACCGCGTTCGTCATCGTGACCGGCATGTCAGGCGCCGGACGTAGCACCGCGGCCAAGGCGCTGGAGGATTTGGGCTGGTTCGTCATCGACAACCTGCCGCCTGGTCTGCTGTTCGCCATGGCGGAGGAGGCGGGCAGGGTGAAGCTGGCCGCCGACAAGGTGGCGGCCGTGGTCGATGTGCGGAGCCTCGCTTTCACCACCGACCTCAACGCCGCGATCGAGGAACTGGAGGCCCGCGGCGTGCGCGTCCGGGTCGTCTTCCTCGAGGCCAGCGACGAGGAGCTGGTGCGCAGGTTCGAGAACGTCCGCAGGCCGCACCCGCTGCAGGGCGAGGGCCGGCTGGTCGACGGCATCGCGCGCGAGCGCGGCATCCTGCGCGAGGTGCGCGCCAACGCCGACCTGGTGATCGACACCTCCGCCCACAACGTCCACGAACTGCGCAACAAGATCGTCGCCTACTTCGGCGGCGACGACCGGCCGGGGCTGCGGGTGAACGTCGTCTCCTTCGGTTTCAAGTACGGCCTGCCCGTCGACGCCGATCTCGTCGTCGACTGCCGCTTCCTGCCCAACCCGCACTGGGTGCCTGAGCTGCGGCCGATGAACGGCCTCGACGTCCCGGTGCGCGACTACGTCCTCGGGCAGGCGGGCGCCAAGGAGTTCCTCGACGCCTACGAGGAGGCCTTCAAGATCGTCGCGGCCGGATACGCGCGTGAGGGCAAGAGCTACGCGACGCTGGCGGTGGGCTGCACGGGCGGCAAGCACCGCAGCGTGGCCATGGCCGAGCAGTTCGGCGCCCGGTTGCGTGACCGCGGCATGGAGGTCCAGGTGAGTCACCGGGATGTGGGCCGGGAGTGACGGATGGGCGGGCGAGCGTAGCCGGTCGCGAGACCAGGGCCCCGGATGCCGGGGCCCGGCCGCCCTCGCGGGGGCCGGGTGGCCGTGCGGGGGTGTCCGCACGGGGTGAGGGCGACCTGGCGTCGCCGCCCCTGCGGGATCGCGGTGCTGGGACGGGGTCGTCCGTGGGTGATTCCGGTGGGCAGGTGTGGTCGTCCTGGTGGGGCTCCGGTGGCCGGGTGCGGTGGTGGCCTGCCCGGGATTCCGCCGGCCGGGTGCGGTCGTCCGGGTGGGGGCCCGGTGGCTGGACAAGGTGGTGTGCAGGGGATCCCGGTGGCCGGGCACGATGGTCCTTACGGGAGCACGGTGGTCGGGTGTGGTTGTCCCTGCGAGGTCCGGGTAGTGAGGTGCGGTTGGCGGCGCAAGGTACTGATGGCGAGGTTCGGGCGGATATGCGCGGTCCGGATGGTGACCTTCGAGAGGACCCGTGGGCTCCCGCCGCCGGGCGGGCGGGCCGCGGGCCGAAGGTGGTGGCACTCGGCGGCGGGCACGGCCTCTACGCCTCGCTCTCGGCGCTGCGGAGCGTGACCGACGAGCTGACCGCCGTCGTGACCGTCGCCGACGACGGCGGCTCCAGCGGCAGGCTCAGGCGTGAGCTCGGCGTGCTGCCGCCCGGAGACCTGCGCATGGCGCTGGCCGCGCTGTGCGGCGACGACGAGTGGGGCAGCACCTGGAGCGAGGTCGTCCAGCACCGGTTCAGGAGCGAGGGCGAGCTGCGCGGGCACGCCGTCGGCAACCTGCTGATCGTGGCGCTGTGGGAACTGCTCGGTGACCCCGTGGCGGGCCTCGACTGGGTGGGGCGGCTGCTCGGCGCGCACGGCAGGGTGCTGCCGATGGCCTCGGTACCGCTCGACATCGTCGCCGAGGTCGAGCTCGACGGCGTGATCTCGACCGTCCGCGGCCAGGTGGCGTGCGCGCTCACGCCCGGCAGGGTCCAGGCCATCTCGCTGGTCCCCGAGGATCCTCCCGCGCGTCCCGAGGCCGTCCGAGCGATCCGCGAGGCCGACTGGGTGGTCTTCGGCCCGGGGTCGTGGTTCACCAGCGTGCTGCCGCACCTGAAGGTCCCCGAGCTGGCCGAGGCGCTCCACGTGACCAGGGCCAAGCGGCTGGTGACGCTCAACCTAGCGCCGCAGCCCGGTGAGACCGACGACTTCTCCCCTCAGCAGCATCTGGAGGTGCTCAGGCAGCACGCGCCCGACCTCACGGTGGACGTGGTCCTGGCCGACACGGGCGTGGTCGACGACCGCGACGCGCTGGAGAAGGCCGCGGCCGCGCTCGGCGGAAGGCTCGTGACAGCCGTCGTGGCGGCCGAGGACGGCTCGCCGAGGCATGACCCACGACGTCTTGCCTCCGTCCTGGACGAGATTTTCCTCCAGAAGCGTTGATCCTGGTCGGCGCCGTGCGAAGGTGCGAGAGACTTCTTGGGAGCCGGTCTGTATGGGGGAGGACTAACGCTTATGGCAATGACAGGTGTGGTGAAGGACGAGCTGAGCCGACTGCCGGTGCTCAAGCCCTGCTGCCGCAAGGCCGAGGTGTCCACGCTGCTGCGCTTCGCGAGCGGGCTGCACCTCGTGGGCGGGCGCATCGTGATCGAGGCCGAGCTCGACACCAACGCCACCGCACGCCGGCTGATCAAGGACATCGGCGAGGTCTTCGGCCACAAGGCCGAGGTGCTGGTGCTCGCCCCCGCCGGGCTGCGCAAGGGCTCGCGCTACGTCGTGCGCGTCTACCGCGACGGCGAGGCGCTGGCCAGGCAGACCGGCCTGATCGACAACCACGGCCGCCCGGTACGGGGTCTGCCGCGCCAGGTGGTGGCCGGTGCCTCCTGCGACGCGGAGGCAGCCTGGCGCGGGGCCTTCCTCGCCCACGGCTCGCTGACCGAGCCCGGCCGTTCGATGTCGCTGGAGGTCACCTGCCCGGGGCCCGAGGCGGCGCTCGCGCTGGTGGGCTCGGCGCGACGGCTCAAGATCCACGCCAAGGCGCGCGAGGTGCGCGGTGTCGACAGGGTGGTGGTGCGGGACGGCGACGCGATCAGCGCGCTGCTGACCAGGCTGGGCGCCCACGACAGCGTGCTGGCGTGGGAGGAGCGGCGGATGCGCCGCGAGGTGCGGGCCACCGCCAACCGGCTCGCCAACTTCGACGACGCCAACCTGCGGCGTTCGGCGCGCGCGGCCGTGGCCGCCGGCGCGCGGGTGCAGCGGGCACTGGAGATCCTCGGTGACGACGCCCCCGAGCACCTGGTCGTCGCGGGACGGCTCCGCGTCGAGCACAAGCAGGCCTCGCTCGAGGAACTGGGCCAGATCGCCGACCCGCCGCTGACCAAGGACGCCATCGCGGGCCGCATCAGGCGGTTGCTGGCGATGGCCGACAAGCGCGCCTCCGACCTGGGGATCCCCAACACCGAGGCCAACCTCACGGTGGAGATGATGGCTCCGTGACCCGGGGGCGCCGCGGGTCGGCGTCCGCGGTTTGCCGGTCTCCACGGCGCGGTGAGACTGCTCGCTGGGCGTGACCTGCCCGTCCGGAGGCGACGTGTGAGGTGCCAGGTCGCGTCGAGGGTGTCGCGGGGGCCCTCAGGTCACGGGGTGAGGCCGGCCGCCGATGGCCGTGTGGACGTGTGGCACTGTGGCCGCGGCGCAGGATGCCCAGCTTGAAAGCGCCTCCTGTCCGCGCTGGAGGGCCGTGCGTCGGGGGTCAGGCATGCCCGGGCCTGGGAGCGGGCTGGGGCCACGCACATGGGCCGGCGGGTTTCGGAGTGGGGCGTTCACCTGGAGGCCGGCGGGCTTCGGTGGCGGGGCCGGCGACGTGGAGGTCCGTGGGGTTCGGATTGGGGCGTTCACCTGGAGGCCGGCGGGCTTCGGGAGCGGAGTCGCTCACGTGCAGGCCAGCGGGCTTCGGGGTGGGCGTTCACCTGGAGGCCGGCGGGCTTCGGGAGTGGAGTCGCTCACGTGCAGGTCCGTGGGCTTCGGGGTGGGGCGGCGGTGGCCGGTGGTGTCGGGGCTCCGGGTGGAGCTTCGCGATCCGGGGTGACTTCGGCGGTTCTGGGGTGAAGCGGGCGGAGCCTCCCCGGACCGGGGCGAAACCGGGCGGAGGAGCTCAGCGGTTCCGCGGCGTGAACAGGTCGACCGGCTCCTCGGCGGGTACGGCGGGCGGCTGCGACGCGGCGGCCTCCCGGGCCGCCCTGACCGCCTTGACCCGCTTGTGCACGAACGCGAAGGCCGCCACCGCGCTGATCACCCAGAACAGCGCGATCACCGGGTCCTTCTGGATCACCTGGTCGAACCGCGTGACGACCGTGCGGGCGGCGGCCAGGTAGCCGGTGCCGGGGGCGGCCTTCACGGTGAGCACGGTCACGCCGATCGTGGTGCCGAGGGCGGCTCCGGCGGCGCCGTACAGGGCGGCCAGGACGGGCAGGACCGCGCTGGACGGTTGGACGGCCGTCATGCCGAGCCCGACGAGCACGCCTACCAGCACCGCGACGACGCCGAGGTTGTACTCGGTGATGCCGATGACCGTCCCGTGGAGACCGGCACCGACGAGCATGGCCATCAGGCCCATGAGGGTGCCGGGTACCAGGCCTGACTTCTGCTGGCTCATGGTGATGAGGTCCTAGGAAATGAGGGGATTTGACGGTAACGAGTCGGGCACTTTACTCGACCGGGGCAAATGACGTGTGGTGATCGAGGAAAAACCGGACGGGACCTCACGTGGTCTAAACCAATTTGGGTCCGATAGTGTTTGCAGAGGTTTCAGCCCGCCATTCATGTACGAGGAGACGGTTCCGTGAGCATCCGCGTAGGCGTCAACGGCTTCGGTCGCATCGGCCGCAATTTCTGGCGCGCGGTCGCCGCCAGCGGCAAGGACATCGAGATCGTCGCGGTCAACGACCTGACCGACAACGCGACGCTCGCCCACCTGCTGAAGTACGACAGCATCCTGGGCCGCCTGCCGTACGAGGTGAAGGCCAGCAGTGACGAGATCACCGTTGATGGCAAGGCCATCAAGGTCTTCGAGGAGCGCGACCCCGCCAAGCTGCCCTGGGGCGACCTTGGCGTCGACGTCGTGGTGGAGTCGACCGGCCTGTTCACCGACGCCGCCAAGGCCAAGGTGCACGCCGACAACGGCGCCAAGAAGGTGATCATCTCCGCGCCCGCCAAGGGCGAGGACATCACCATCGTGATGGGTGTCAACCACGACAAGTACGACCCCGCCGCGCACACGATCATCTCCAACGCCTCCTGCACCACCAACTGCCTGGCCCCGATGGCCAAGGTCATCCACGACTCCTTCACCATCGAGAAGGGCCTGATGACCACCATCCACGCCTACACGCAGGACCAGAACCTGCAGGACGGCCCGCACAAGGACCTGCGCCGCGCCCGCGCCGCCGCGCTCAACGTGGTCCCGACCTCGACCGGCGCCGCCAAGGCCATCGGCCTGGTGCTGCCCGAGCTGAAGGGCAAGCTCGACGGTTTCGCGATGCGCGTGCCGATCCCCACGGGCTCGGCCACCGACCTGACCGTCGACCTGGCTCGCGAGGTCACCGTCGAGGAGGTCAACGCCGCCGTCAAGGCCGCCGCCGAGGGCCCACTCAAGGGCATCCTGACCTACACCGAGGACGAGATCGTCTCCAGCGACATCGTCACCGACCCGGCCTCCTGCATCTTCGACGCCGGCCTGACCAAGGTCATCGGCAACCAGGTGAAGGTCGTCGGCTGGTACGACAACGAGTGGGGCTACTCCAACCGCCTCGCCGACCTGATCCAGCTGGTGGGCGCTGACCTCTGATGCGCACGCTCGACGATCTCGACGTGAAGGGCCGGCGCGTCCTGGTGCGCGCCGACCTCAACGTCCCCCTCGACGGGGAGACGATCACCGACGACGGCCGCATCCGCGCGTCGGTGCCGACGATCAGCACCCTGGTGGAGCGCGGCGCGAAGGTCGTCGTCTGCGCCCACCTGGGCCGTCCGAAGGGTGAGCCGAACCCCAAGTACTCCCTCGGGCCGGTCGCCAAGCGCCTGGGCGAGCTGCTGGGCCAGGAGGTCGCCTTCTCGCCCGAGGTGATCGGCACCGAGACGGTCGAGCGTCTCCAGGACGGCCAGGTGGCCCTGCTGGAGAACCTCCGCTTCGACCCGGGCGAGGAGTCCAAGGACGACGCGGTCAGGCGCGCCTTCGCCGAGCGGCTGGCCGCCCTGGCCGAGCTGTATGTCGGCGACGGCTTCGGCGCCGTGCACCGCAAGCACGCCAGCGTCTACGACGTGCCGCAGCTGCTGCCGCACGCGGCGGGCAGGCTCATCGTGGCCGAGGTCGAGGTGCTCAGGAGGCTCACCGAGGACGTGGCGCGGCCCTACGTGGTCGTGCTGGGCGGCGCAAAGGTCTCCGACAAGCTCGGCGTCATCGCCAACCTGCTCACCAAGGTCGACAGGCTGCTCATCGGCGGCGGCATGGCCTACACCTTCCTCAAGGCCCAGGGTCACGAGGTCGGGGCGTCGCTGCTGCAGGAGGACCAGCTCGACCAGGTGCGCGGCTTCCTCGACGAGGCGGCCAAGCGCGGCGTCGAGCTGCTGCTGCCCGTCGACGTGCTGGCCGCCACCCACTTCGCCGAGGACGCCGGCCACGAGGTGGTCGACGACGACAAGATCCCCGCCGACCGGCAGGGGCTCGACATCGGCCCGCGCAGCCGCGAGCTGTTCGCGAGCAGGCTGGCCGACGCGCGCACGGTCTTCTGGAACGGCCCCATGGGCGTGTTCGAGTTCGACGCGTTCGCCGGCGGAACTCGTGCGGTGGCCGAGGCGTTGGTCGCTTCCGAGGCCTTCACCGTGGTGGGCGGCGGCGACTCGGCGGCAGCCGTACGCCGGCTCGGCTTGCCGGAGGACGGCTTCTCCCACATTTCCACCGGTGGTGGGGCTAGCCTCGAGTATCTCGAAGGCAAGACCCTGCCCGGTCTGGCCGTCCTGGAGGACTGACGTGCAGCGAAACCGACGCGCCGAGAGCGGATGCGTGGTGAGCGGGCGTTGACCACACGCAAGCCGCTCATCGCCGGCAACTGGAAGATGAACCTCAACCACCTCGAGGCCATCGCGCTGGTCCAGAAGCTCGCCTTCGCGCTGAACGACAAGGACTTCGACAAGGTCGAGGTGGCGGTGCTGCCGCCGTTCACCGACCTGCGCAGCGTGCAGACGCTGGTCGACGGCGACAAGCTGCGCATCGTGTACGGCGCGCAGGACCTCTCCCAGCATGAGGCCGGCGCCTACACCGGCGACGTGTCCGGCGCGATGCTGGCCAAGCTCGGCTGCACGTACGTGACGGTCGGCCACTCCGAGCGCCGCCAGTACCACGACGAGGGCGACGGCGTCGTCAACGCCAAGGTCCTGGCCGCCTACCGGCACTCCCTGACGCCGATCCTGTGCGTCGGCGAGGACCTCGGGGTACGGCACGCGCAGGGCCAGGTGGCCCACTGCGTGTCACAACTTGAAGCCGCTCTGCGCAGAGTCACCGAAGAGCAGGCAAAATCGATAGTGGTGGCCTACGAGCCGGTCTGGGCGATCGGTACCGGCGAGGTGGCCACCCCGCAGGACGCACAGGAGGTGTGCAGCGCGCTCCGAGCACGACTCGCCGCGCTCTACACGCCCGAAGTGGCCGCCGGCATCCGTATCCTTTACGGAGGCTCGGTCAAGTCTGACAACATCGCCGGGATCATGGCTCAGCCCGACATCGACGGCGCCCTCGTGGGCGGCGCCAGCATCGATGCAGGGGAGTACGTCAAGATCTGCCGTTTCGGCGAAATGTCTGGCTAACTGGAGCGTTCGGAGGGTGCGACTTGACAGCAGGTCGTACCCTCTAGAAGCAAGTTTGAATCGTCGCGCGAACTGAGCATTGAAAGAACGGGTCTACGGTGATTATCGGAATCTCCATCGCCCTCATCCTGGCGAGCTGCCTGATGATCCTGCTGGTGCTGCTCCACAAGGGTAAGGGCGGAGGTCTGTCCGACATGTTCGGCGGCGGCTTCTCGTCGAGCTTCGGCGGTTCCTCGGTGGTGGAGCGCAACCTCGACCGGCTGACAATCATCACCGGCATCGTCTGGTTCGTCTGCATCATCGCCCTTGGCCTGCTGCTCAAACCTTGACAGCACGTCAACGCGTGACAGTGATTCTCCCCCCGCCGCACGCGGGGCGATCGAGCGAGGAGTTCATCCGTGGGTAGTGGCAACGCGATCCGTGGCAGCCGAGTCGGCGCCGGCCCTATGGGGGAGGCCGAGCGCGGCGAGGCAGCTCCGAGAGTGCGGGTCTCGTTCTGGTGCGCCAACATGCATGAGACGCGCCCCAGCTTCGCCAGTGACGCGGCGGTCCCCGAGACGTGGGACTGCCCCCGTTGCGGGCTCCCTGCCGGCCAGGATGAGGCCGCGCCGCCGGCTCCCCCGAAGAACGAGCCGTACAAGACGCACCTGGCCTACGTGAAGGAGCGCAGGAGCGACAAGGACGGCAAGGCGATCCTCGAGGAGGCCCTCGAGCGCCTGCGCGCCAACAGGTCCCCCTGGTAGAACTTCGGTCAACGCGAAGACCCCGGCCCGTACGGGCCGGGGTCTTCGTGCTCTGCGGGGCTGAGCGCCCCGCTGCGGGCCTCGCGCGGAAGAGGGCGACCTCCCCCTCGGCGGGAAGCGCGGAAGCGGCGCGTCCGGGGCTCGCGCCCCGGACAGGCCCGAACGGGTCAGCGCTGGTAGACCGGTTCTCCGTCGACGAAGGTCAGCCGCACCCGCGTGGTCCAGATCTCCGCGGCGGGCAGGGCGAACGGGTCGCGGTCGAGAACGACCAGGTCGGCGGGACGGCCCGGCTCGATGGAGCCCGCCGGCGACCGGTTGACCCACGCCGAGCCGGCCGTGTAGGCGGTCATGACGGTGGCCAGGTCGATCCGCTCGCCCGGCAGGAACGGCGTCTGCGCGGTCGGGTAGTCCGCGTGGACGGATCCGCCCGGCTCGGTACGGTTGACCGCCACGTGCATGCCCTGGATCGGGTCGGCGTTCGACACCGGCCAGTCGCTGCCCGCGCACAGCCGGGTGCCGTGCGACAGCAGCGCCGCGAACGGGTACTGCCAGGCCGAGCGTTCCTCGCCGAGGAAGGGCAGCGTCAGCTCGTCCATCTGCGCGTGGTGGGTGGCCCACAGCGGCTGCAGGTTCGCGGTCACGCCGAGCGCGGCGAAGCGCGGCACGTCGGAGGGCTCGATGATCTGCAGGTGCGCGATGTGGTGCCGGTTGGCCGGCGCGGTCCCCTCGAGGCTGTCCAGGGCCTCCCGTACGGCCCGCTCGCCGATGGCGTGGAAGTGCACCTGGAAGCCGTGCCGGTCGAGCTCGGCGACGTGACCGCGCAGCTTGACGGGGTCGATGTAGGACAGGCCGGTCCCGCCGCACCTGCAGTACGGCTCGATCACCGCGGCGGTGAAGTTCTCGGTGATGCCGTCCTGCATGATCTTCACCGCGCCGGCGCGGAACCTGTCCAGGCCCTCGGCCATGGCCCGGCGCTCGATCAGCGACTCGATCTGCTCGGCGCCCTGGGTGCGGTCCCACCACAGCGCGCCGACCACGCGGGCCTTCAGCCGCCCCGCCTTGGCCGCCGACAGGTAGGTGGGCAGCTGGTCGTCGGAGCCGGCGTAGGAGCCGACGATCGCGTCCTGCCAGCCGGTGATGCCCAGGGAGAACAGGTGCCGCTGGGCGGTCAGCAGCGCCGCGTCGAGGTCGTCGGCGGTCGGGCGCGGCGTGAGCAGGCCCACCAGGTCCATCGCGCCCTCGTGCAGCACGCCGCTCGGGGTGCCGTCGGCGTCACGCTCGATCCTGCCGTCGGCCGGGTCGGGGGTGTCGCGGGTGATGCCGGCCAGCTCCAGCGCGCGCGTGTTGACCCAGGCCGCGTGGTGGTCGCGCTGGATCAGGTAGGCGGGCCGGTCGAGGAAGTCGAGCTGGGAGCGGTGCGGCAGGCCGCCGGGGAAGGCGGACATGTCCCAGCCGCCGCCGTCGATCCACTCCTTGTCGCAGCCCGCCGCGTACTCGGCGATCCTCGCCAGGTAGGCGTCCAGCCCGTAGATCTCCGACAGGTCGCACTTGGCGTGCTCGAGCCCCGCCTGGACCGGATGGATGTGCGCGTCGGTGACGCCGGGCATGAGCAGGCCGCCGTCGAGGTCGACCGTCTCGTGCGCGGGCGCCTGCCGTACCAGGTCGGCCTCGGCGCCGACGGCGACGATCACGCCGTCGCGCACGAGCACGGCGTCGTCGGTGGGGGCGGATCCGGTGGCGGTGAAGACGCGTCCGCCGCGGAAGAGGGTGTGCAACGGGACTCCTTAGTGACCGGTGATGAGATCGGCGAAGCGCGCCAGAGCGGACGTGCGGGACATGGAGCGCTCGCGGGCGTCGGCCGCGCGGTACAGGCGGTACATGGAGTGGACGCCGAGCCAGCGCAGCGGCTCGGGCTCCCACGCGCGCACCTCACGGCCCACCCACGGCAGGGCCGTGAGCTCGCCGGGCTCGTCCAGGATCAGGTCCCTGAGGGTACGGCCGGCCAGGTTGGTCGTGGTGACGCCGTGCCCGGTGTAGCCGCCGGCCCAGCCGAGGCCCGTGGCGTGGTCCACGTGGACGGTCGAGCACCAGTCGCGCGGCACGCCCAGGACGCCCGACCAGGCGTGGGCGATCCTGGCGGAGGCGGCGGCGGGGAAGAAGTCGACCAGCAGCGCCCACAGCGCCTCGACGGTCCACTCGTGGGTGTGCCCCCTGGCGTCGACGCGCGAGCCGTACAGGTAGGGCCTGCCCCGGCCGCCGAAGGCGATGCGGCCGTCGGCGGTGCGCTGGGCGTACATGTAGTAGTGGGCCAGGTCGCCGAGCAGTTCGGCGCCCTCCCAGCCGACCTGGTCCCAGAAGGCGTCGGGAAGCGGCTCGGTGACGATCATGGAGCTGTTCATGGGCAGCCACTGCCGCCGCAGCCCCTTGATGGTGGCGGTGAAGCCCTCGGTGGCCCTGATCACGTAGTCGGCGCGGACCGTGCCGTACGGCGTGACGGCCCGGTGCGGCGCGATCTCCTCGACCGGTGTGCGTTCGAAGATCTCGACCCCCGACTCCCTCACCGCCCTCGCCAGCCCCCGCACCAGCTTGCCCGGATGGATCCTGGCACAGTGCGGGCTCCACGAGGCCTGGACCGCGCCCGCCACGCGCAACCTGGCCTCGCGCTCCTCGGCGCTCAGCAGGCTCGCCTCGACGCCCCATGCGGCGCCCGCGGCGACCGAGGCGCGCAGCCTGGCCGCCTGCGCGCTGCCTCTGGCCACGTTGAGCACGCCGCCCTTGACGATGTCGGCGTCGATGCCCTCCTTGTCGCAGACGGCGATCACCTCGTCGATGGAGGAGTACATCTCGCGCTGCAGCAGCCTGGTGGCCTCCGCGCCGTGCGTCTTGGCGTAGCGCTCGTGGCTGCCGGCCAGGTCGCCGGTCAGCCAGCCGCCGTTGCGCCCGGAGGCGCCGAATCCGGCGAACTCCTTCTCCAGCACCACGACGTCGAGCGAGGGTCTGGCCCGCTTGAGGTAGTACGCCGTCCAGAGCCCGGTGTAGCCGGCGCCCACGATCGCCACGTCCGCTTTGCGGTCGCCGTCGAGGGCGGGTCCGATGGACGGCTCACCGAGGGAACGATGCCAGTAGGAGACGTCTCCGTTGACGAAGCCGTCGCTGAACGAAGGAACACGCGTGCTCATGGGGCACATCCTGCTATATCCGTATATCTTCATGCATCTCGCCACGGAATTCGCGATGAAACACTTTCAGCCGTTGGTTGTAACAAACGGGGCGCATCCTGGCGGCATGGGATTTCTGCGCATCCGTACCACCGTTGACGAGCGGCCCGGAAGGCTGGCCTCGCTGGCCGCCGCCCTCGCCGAGCGGGGTGGCAACATCCTCGGGCTGAGCGTCCAGCCCGACACCGACGGCACGGTCGACGAGTTCGTCGCGGACATTCCCGCTAGTCCCGACGTGGTCAAGGCGGCGCTGGAGTCGGCGGGCGGCCGCCGCGTCCAGGTCGTCGCGGCCAACGCGCACGAGCTGACCGACGAGCCCACCAGGGCGCTGCTGCTGGCCTCGCGACTGCGCGCGGCGCCGTGGCGGCTGCCCGACCTGCTGGTCGAGCTCCTACGCGCGGACGACGCCCGCTGGGTCTATGGTGACGCCGTGCACGATCTTCCCGACCCGACCCTCCTGGTCGTCCCCGTGGCCGCCAAGCGGGCCATCAAGGTGCGCAGGAGCCGGCTGCCGTTCACGCTCACCGAGGCCGCCCGCGCCGCCTCCTTCGTACGGCTGGCCCAGCCGCCCGCCGACCCGGCAGGCGGCGAGCGCGAGATCAGGCTGTCCGACGGCACCGAGGTCGTGGTCAGGCCGCTGACCGCCATCTACCGCGAGGCCGTCAAGGACCTGCACGACAGATGCTCGCCCGAGAGCCGCAGGTTCCGCTACTTCACCTCCATGCCCGCGCTGCCTCCCCGGGTGTTCGACCGGCTGTGCGACCGCGGCAGGGGGCACTCCCTGGTGGCGGGTCACGACGGCCAGGTGGTGGCGCTGGCCAACCTGATGTTCACCCCGGATCCGGGCATCGCCGAGATGGCCGTGCTGGTCGAGGACCGCTGGCAGGGGCGCGGTCTGGGCGCGGCACTGGCCAGGATGCTGGTGGAGGGGGCGCGGGACCTCGGTTACGCCGAGGTCCGGGCCACCCTGCTGTCGGACAACACGCGCATGCGGCGGCTGATGGTCTCGCTGGGCGCCACGCTCGGCTACACCGAGGACCCCGGCGTCGTCGAGGCCCGGCTCGCGGTGGGCGCCCTGGTCTAGGCGTCCTGGTCTAGGCGTCCTGCGCCTCGTCGCCGCCGGGGGTGTCTCTGGTATCGCCGGCGGCCTTCGGGTCGGCAGGTGCGCCCAGGGCGTCCAGGCGGCGTTCGATCCTTTCGAGGCTCTCCTGGATCTGGCGGAGCCGGAGGTCGAGCTGCAGCCGTTCCCTCGGCGATCCCGGGCGGAGCCGACGCACGACCCGGTGCCTGAGCCTGTTCAGGTCGAGCCCCCGGCCCACGAGCACCTGGGCGGCCACGCCCTCACCCTCGTGGATCAGCCCGAGCAGGATGTGCTCGGTGCCGATGTGGTGGTGCCCGAGCTGCAGCGCCTCGCGCAGCGACAGCTCGAGCACCTTCTTGGCGCGCGGGGTGAAGGGGATGTGGCCGGCCGGCGGCGCGAGGCCCGGCTCGACGACCTCCTCGATCGCCGACCGCAGCTCGTGAAGGTCGGCGCCGCAGTCGCGCAGCACCATCGCCGCGAGGCCGTCGTCCTCGCGGAGCAGGCCCAGGAGCAGATGCTCGGTGCCGATGTAGTCGTGGTTGAGCGTCCTCGCCTCTTCCTGGGCCAGGACGACCACGCGGCGGGCATGGTCGGTGAAGCGCTCGAACACGGGGCCTCCGTTCGAGTGGGCTGCTTCCACTATGCGCTACAACTCCCGCCCTGCGGGGTAGGTGTCAAGTGTGGATCTTGACGAGATCGCCGACCGGCTCTACGCGCTGCCCGTGGCCGAGTTCATGGCCGCGCGTGAGGCGGAGGCCCGCGCGGCCAAACAGGCGGGACAGCCGCAGCTCGCCCGCCAGGTGGCCGCGCTGCGCAAGCCCACGGTCGCCGCGTGGGCGGTCAACCAGCTCGCCCGCGCCCATCCTGACGAGCTGGCCGAACTGCTGGAGCTGGGTGAGGACCTGCGCGCCGCGTGGGCGGCCCAGGACAGGGCGGCGTTGAGCGAGCTCACCGACCGGCGCGCCAGGCTCTCCCAGCGGCTGCTCCGGCTGGTCCCCTCGGCGGGGCCCGAGGTGGAGCAGACGCTCGACGCCGCGACGGTGAACGCCGAGGCGGCCGAGCAGGTACGGCGCGGCCGTCTGGCCAAGCCGCTCAGCTACAGCGGCTTCGCCCCCGCGCCCGCGCCCAAGGCGCCTCCCGCGCGCAAACCCTCGCAGGAGGAGCAGCGGGCGGCGGAGGAGCGCAAGGCCAGGCAGCTGGCCGAGGCGACCGCGGTCTACGAGGAGTGGCGCGAGACGCTGGCGCAGGCCGTACGGGAGAGGGACGAGCGGGCCGCCAAGGTGGCGACGCTGGAGAAGAAGCTGGCCAAGGCCCGCCGGAAGCTCGCCGAGGCCGACCAGCGGGCCGAGGTGGCCCGGCGGGAGGAGGCGCACGCGCGGGCGCGACTGCGGGATTGAGGAACCGCGGCCGGCGACGCTGAGCGGAACCGTCGCGCGCATGGCTCCCAGATGGTCGCGCGAATATTCGCATGACGGCCCGCGTGAAGATCGGCTAGGGATGTCTCATGCCGATTCATGTGCGCCTCGACGACCTGTGCCCGGAGACCTGGGAGGAGGTGGCCGACCTGACGGTGGCCGACGACCAGCGTGACCTCGTCGCGTCGAACCTGTACTCGATCGCGGAGAGTCGCTTCTTGCCGGGCTTCATGACCCGGGCGGTGGTGCACGACGAGCGCGCCGTGGGCTTCGCGATGTACGGTCCCGATCCCGACGACGGTCAGATGTGGCTGTACCGGTTGATGATCGACCAGGCTCACCAGGGAAAGGGTCTGGGCCGAGCCGCTCTCGAGCAGGTCATCACACATGTGCGGGACGAGCTCGGCGCCCCTGTGCTGCGGCTGGGCGTACGCGCCGACAACGTCGCGGCCAAGGCCCTCTACCTCTCCGCCGGATTCGTCCCCACCGGGCAGACCTTCGGCCAGGAGGACATCCTGGAACTCCGCCTGTCCGCCGGCCCGGCCGTCATTCGGCGGTGATGTTCGGGCACTTGTCTCACCTTCCATGCCGGGCATCGGGATTAACGGGGATTTGTGTCGGCGTCGCGTTGTTCCAGGCTGTCTTCCGTGTCGACACAATCCCCTTGCGCGACAGGTTTCGATAATTCCACGGCGTCGCCTGACCCTCGCGCCTTCCGCTTGGCTCGCCATGAGACCCCTGCGACGCGCCTGTGCAGGTCAAGCGCGTGTCCGCCAAGGGCGAGCCGGGAGGTGAGGTGGTTCCGATGTCCTGGCCATTCAACGGGTGGGACGAAAACGCGGTGAAACATGACCGATAAAGAGGGTGGCGGCCCTTTTTGGGTGGGAAACAGGCGTTAACCTCGCATTCAATTGATTTCCCATTCATTTGCAAGAGTCCTCCACCACTGTCGGTTCCGCAGGGAAGAGCGGCGACGGCTGGAAGGGGGATCACGTGGGTGGGCGTTCGGGAGACCCGGCTGTTCTGCGCGACATCGTGACCGCCGAACTCGGGCGCGCGGGCGCGCAGGGCTGGTCGATCGCCGAGGACGACCTCTGGTGCAAGGTCACGCCGGACGCGTACGCGATGCCCGACCAGGGATGGAAGCTGCACGTCTCCGCGACGATGCTCTCCGCGCCGGTGGTGCTCTCCCGCGTCTCGCGGGTGCTCGCCGAGGCCGGTTGCGCCTTCAAGTTTCCCGCCCGGCTGGGCGACTACTGGAAGTTCCTCGAACCGCACTGCAGCCGCGCGCAGGCCGGGAAGTTCATCACCGTCTATCCGCTGGACGACGCCGAGTCGGTGCGCCTGGCGGCCCTGCTCGACGAGGCCACCCGTGGGCTTCCAGGGCCGGTGATCCTTTCCGACCGTCCGTACCGGCAGGGCGGGATCGTGCACTACCGCTACGGCGCCTTCAGCGGGCATCGCGTGCTCGGCAACGACGGGTTCTACGAGATCCGGTTGCGTTCGCCGGAGGGCCGGCTCGTTCCCGACGAGCGGCGGCCGCGCTTCTCCCCGCCGCCGTTCGCGGCCTGCCCGTTCGAGGTTCCGGCGGCGAGCCGGCGTCCCGGGGCGGCCGCGGTCATGCTGAACGACCGGTTCGTCGTCCGCGAGGCCGTACGGCACGCGAACCGTGGCGGCGTCTACCTCGCCGAGGACACCAAGACCGGTCACGACGTGGTCGTCAAGGAGGGGCGTCCGCACGCGTGCGCCGATCTGAGCGGCAGGGACGCGCGGGATCGGATCGCGATGGAACGTTCCTGCCTGGAGGCTCTCGCGCCGGCCGGGATCGCGCCGGCCGTGGTGGACTTCTTCGAGCAGGGCGGCCACGCCTTCCTCGTCGAGGAGTTCGTCCAGGGTGTCACGCTGCAGCGCTGGTCGGACGGGAACGCCGGGCCGCTGGGTGAGGACGGGTTCGGCAACGGGGCGGCGGAGGTGCTGCCCCTCGTCAGCCGCCTGATCGCGGTGCTGAAGGCGCTGCACGGCCGAGGCTACGTGTTCGGCGACCTTTCGCCGAACAACGTGATGGTCTCGCCCGGTGGCGACCTACGCCTCATCGACCTGGAGCACACGGCCGTGCCGGGCACCACCGTCATGGTGGGCGGGACCCCGGGTTACCTGGCCCCGGAGCTGGCGGGCCACACAGGGGAGTTCCTGACCGCGCCGGAGGCGGGCGCCGACCTCTACAGCCTCGGCGCGATGGTGTACTTCCTGGCGGTCGGCGCCCACCTGGACCCGCCGGGCCCCGGCCGGGTCGCCGCGGTGGCCGGCGTGGCCGGGGTGGCCGCGGCCAACCCCACGCTCGCGCTGCTGCGGCCGCTCGTGGAAGGCCTGCTGGCGGCGGAACCGGAGCGGCGCTGGTCGCTGGACAGGTGCGAGCGGTTCCTCACCGCGCTCACACCGGAGCAGGCCGCCCCCCACCTCGAGGTCAGGCTACCGGAGCGCGCCGCCGACCGGGAGGTCGCGCCGCCGGAGCGCGCCACGGCCGACCGGGAGGTCAGGTCACCGGAGCGCGCTAACGCCAACCGCGGAAACCGGCCACCGGAGCGGATCGACCGGCTGATCGATGACGGGATCGCCCACCTGGTGGGGACGGCGGACACGGGCGAAGGCGCCTCGTCGCCGTGGCCCAACGTCGCCGACGGCATGGAGGTCGATCCGTGCTCGGTGAACGGTGGCGCGCCGGGGATCCTCGGCGTCCTGACGCGGGCCGCGCCGCAGGCGAAGGCGGTCGCCGAACTCGCCCGCTGGCTGCGGGAGCGGTTGGTGGCCGAGGACGTCTGGCGGCCCGGCCTTCACTTCGGACGCTCCGGCGCGGTGTGGGCGCTGTACGACGCGGCGACGGTCATGGGCGACGCCGACCTGGAACGGTTCGCGGTGCGGGCGGCGCGGCTGCTGCCCACGGACCATCCCAGCTCCGACGTGACGCACGGGCTGGCCGGATGCGGCATGGCGGTCCTGCACATCGCGCTGGGCTCGGGCGATCTCGCGCTGCGAGACCGTGCCGCCGGGATCTTCCAGAACCTGCACGAGGCGCGCTCGTACAGCGACGGCCACCCGCAGTGGCCGACGCCGGAGACGTTCGACTCCGGCCTGGCAGGGGCCAACCACTTCGGTTTCGCGCACGGCATCGCCGGGATCGGGACCGCGTTGCTCCACGCAGGCCAGGCCCTCGACCGGCCGGACTGGACAGCGACCGTCCACGAGATCGCCCGCGCCCTCCACGAACACGCCGAGGTGGACGGGGACACCGCCTGGTGGCCGACCCTGCGCGGCGACCTGGGGACGGTGCGCCCGCGCCGGCCGCACTGGTGCAGCGGCTCCTCCGGGATCGGCTCCTTCCTCGTGAGGTACTGGCGCGTCACCGGCGACCCGACCGCGCTGGACCTGGCGCGCAAGGCGGCGGCGGCCGTGCACCGTACCCGATGGCAGTCGGGACCGGTGCCGTGTCACGGGCTGCCGGGCGACGGTGAGTTCCTGCTCGACATGGCCGAGTTCACCGGCGACGACCGCTACCGGCGGTGGGCGCGGGACCTGGCCGGCTGCCTGGAGACCCGCGCGACCGAACATCGCGGTCGCCTGCTGGTCCCCGGCCCTCATGGAGACTTCCCCCCGACTTTCCTCGCCGGCACGGCGGGGATCGTCGCCTTCCTTCTCCGGCTGCGCGACCGGTCCGCCCGGTTGTGGATGCCGGAAGAGGAGACCCCCAGGCTCGCCGTACCCACATGGGGACGGCGATGACAGGCGGCCGCGGCACAGGCGGCCCCGGCATTCACAAGGAGGTGAACGACCATGTCCTTCGACGTTCAGGACCTGCAGGCGCTCCAGGAGCTTGAGCCCGGTGCCAACGAGGCGCTCCGGCTGACCCACTGCATCAAGCACTTCGGCTGCACCGACAACTGATAGCGGAACCCGCCCGCCCGTTCCCGGGTGGGCGGGGCTCTTTTCGATCCCAGGACAGGCGTTCGACCACCAGGACGGACGTCCGATCGCCAGACAAGGACAGGCCCGGCCACGTGCACGATCGCCCCCTCTCCGCTTCGGAGGAGCCTCCCGCGCCCGGGACCTGGCGCAGGGTCGCGCGGCTGTTCATGCCGCACCGGCTCGCCATCTGCTTCGTCGTCCTGCTCGTCGCGGCCTACTCCGCGCTGAACGCCGCCGTCCCGCTGCTGACCCAGTTGGTCTTCGATCGGGCGCTGTTCGGCGCCGGCGGCCCCGACCTGCCGCTGCTCGCCCTGATCGCCGGGCTGGCGGCGGCCACCGCCTGCGCGGTCGGTGTGGTGGACCTCGGGCAGACGTGGGTGTCGGCGCGCGTCGCGCAGCGGGTGGTGCATGCGCTGCGCGTGGAGTTGTTCGGCCGCCTCCAGCGCATGCCGCTGGCCTTCTTCGCCGCGACGCGCGGCGGTGAGATCCAGTCGCGGCTGGCCAACGACACCGCGCAGATCGAGCACGCCGTCAAGGACACCCTGCCCAGCACGCTTTCCGGCGTCATCGGATTCGTGGTGGCGGCCGGTGCGATGGTGATGCTGTCACCCCTGCTCGCGGGCGCCGCACTGATCCTCACGCCGATCGTCGTCTGGGTGGCCTCCCGGTCGGGGCGAGCGCTCAAGAACCTGTCGGAGGTCAGCCAGCGCTCTCGCGCGGAACTGTCGTCCATCGTGGCGGAGCGTCTGTGCCTGGGCGGCGTCATCCTGGCCAGGGTCCACGGCAGGGGCGCGGAGGAGGCCACCAGGTTCGGCGCCGAGAGCGAGCGGCTGGCCCGGCTGGGGGTACGCTCCGGGCTGGTGGCCCAGGGGGTGCTGAGCGCGGGACACGTCTTCTTCGTGCTGACCCCCTACCTGGTGTTCGTGGCGGCGGGCCTGACCGACGGGATCACCCCTGGCACGCTGGTCGCCTTCACCGTGCTGCAGGCGAGGCTCTACCAGCCTCTGTGGCAGCTCCTGCACGTCTCCACCGAGTTCCGCTCCGCCCAGGGAGCCTTCGAGAGGGTCTTCGACTACCTCGACCTGAAGCCGGAGCCGGAGTCCGAGCCTGGTCCGCGACCGGGTCCCGCCCCCGGGCCCGGCGCGCTCACCGTCCGCGGGGCCACGTTCAGGTACGCGGGCGCGGGGCGGCAGGACCGTCCGGCGTTGTCCGGCGTGAGCCTCGCCATCCCGGCCGGGTCCACCACGCTGGTCGTCGGCCCGAGCGGCTCGGGCAAGACGACGCTCGGCCACCTCCTCGCCGGGCTGCACGCGCCCACCGAGGGATCGGTCCGGATCGACGGGGCGGAGGTCGGGCAGCCGTCTCCCGGGCGGGTCTGCATCGCCACGCAGGAGCCTTTCCTCTTCCAGGGGTCGGTCGCCGACAACCTCAGGTACGCCGCCTCCGACGCGTCGCTGGACGATCTCGTGCGCGCCTGCCGGATCACCCGGATCCACGAGCGGATCACGGCGCTCCCTGACGGCTACGACTCGCTCGTGGGAGAGCGGGGGGCGCTGCTGTCCGGTGGCGAGCGGCAGCGCGTCGCCCTGGCCCGCGCGCTCCTGGCCGACGCGTCCGTGCTCGTGCTCGACGAGGCGACCTCCGCGCTCGACCCGCTGACCGAGCTGGAGGTCGTCGAGGCGATCCTGGCCGAACGGGCGGGACGGACCACGGTGATGATCACTCACCGGTTCGGCGTGTTCGAGTCCTTCGACACCGTCGTGGCCCTGGACGGGGGCCGCGTGGCGGAGCACGGGGCTCGCCTCGACCTGCTCGGCGACCGGCACGGGTGGTACGCGCGGATGGTCCGCGCCCAGACCGGCGCCGCCTAGCTCCTGCCGTCGCTCTCGGCAAGGAGGGTCGGCGAGGAGGGTCGGCGAGGAGGGCGGTACCGCTGTTCCGCGACCCAGGTCCCGGGCGGTAGATTGGTGTACGAAACGGTTTCGTACACCTGGAGGCTCCATGCCCGAGCTCGCAGCGATCGTCACGGGCGCCAACAGCGGGATCGGCCTGCCCACGGCGCGTGAACTGGCCAGGCGCGGCGCGCGGGTGACCGTCGCCGCCCGCGACCCGGAACGCGGCGGCGCCGCCGTGGCGGGCATCCTGCGCGACGTGCCGGGCGCCGACGTGGTCTTCCGCCGGCTGGATCTGGCCGACCTGTCCTCGGTACGGGAGTTCGCCGCGGGCGTCGACCGCGTCGACCTGCTGATCAACAACGCGGGCGTCGGCATGATCCCGCGCACGCTCACCAAGGACGGCTTCGAGCTGCAGTTCGGCACCAACCACCTGGGCCACTTCGCGCTCACCGGCCTGCTGCTGCCGCGCCTGCTGGCCGCTCCCGCCCCGCGCGTGGTCACCGTCGCCAGCGACGCCCACAAGGTCGGCAGGCTCGACTTCGACGATCTCGCCCTCGAACGCGGCTACGGCAAGACGAGCTCCTACGGCCGCTCCAAGCTGGCCAACCTGCTGTTCACCTTCGAACTGCAGCGCAGGGCCCGACGGGCCGGCTCGGCCCTGCGCGCGGTGGCCACCCATCCGGGCGCCACGGCCACGAACTTCTTCTCCGTGGGCCCCTTCCAGCCGCTGCTGAAGCTGTTCCTGCGCAGTGCCGAGGACGGCGCGGCGCCCTCCCTGTACGCCGCCACCTCGCCGCTCATCAGGGGAGGGGAGTACCTCGGGCCCAGGTCCCAGCCGCTGACTCCCAGTAAGGCCGCCAGGGACGAGGCGCTGGCCGCGCGGTTGTGGGACGTCTCGGCCGAGCTCACCGGCGTACGATTCGGTGAGTTCGCCGACACGTAAGGACACCGCGTGGCACCACTGGATCCCGGCAGGGAGAAGGCCATCCTCGACGCCACCTTCGACCTGCTGTCGGAGATGGGCTACGACCGGATGTCCGTCGACCAGATCGCCCGGCGGGCCAAGGCCAGCAAGGCGACGATCTACCGGCGCTGGGCGGGCAAGCCCGAGCTCGTCGTCGAGGTCATCTGCCGTCGCTTCGACATGGAGGTGCCTGCCGTCCCCGACACCGGGTCGCTGCGCGGTGATCTCGTGGAGGTGGTCAGGGGGCTGGCGGCGGCGGCCGAACGCAAGCACGGGCTCATCATGGGCCTGTCCTCGACCCTCGTCTCCCACCAGGAGCTGGCCAGGACCCTGCGCGAACGCATGCCCGTGCGCGACCTGGCGGGCGCCACGCTGCTCGTGGAGCGGGCGGTGGCGCGGGGCGAGCTGCCGTCCGCCGTCGATGCCGGACGGCTGTTCGAGGTCGTGGAGGCGCTCGTCTGGCACCGCCTGATCTTCATCGGGCCGCCGCTGGACGACGCTTTCGCCGCGCAGGCCGTCGATGGCGTCCTCCTGCCGCTCACCCGTGCCTGGGCGGGCTGAATCTCACCAGTTGTTGTCAGATTCGCGGCCAAAGCCTTTCTGGCGGCGGTGACGCCCGCCTAGGGTCGTCGCCATGACGATCGACGAGTTCATCGACCGGCTGCCCAAGGTCGAACTGCACGTGCACCTGGTCGGCTCCGCCTCGGTGCCCACCGTGCTCGAACTGTCCCGCCGCCATCCCGGCAGCGGCGTGCCCACCAGCGAGGAGGAGCTGCGGGCCTTCTACACCTTCCGCGACTTCCCGCACTTCGCCCAGGTCTACCAGGCGGTCAACGAGCTGGTGCGCGAGCCCGAGGACGTCGCCTCCCTGGTGGTCGGGCTGGCCCGCGACCTCGCCCCGCAGAACTGCCGCTACGTCGAACTGCAGGTGACGCCCTACGCGCACTGGATGCGCGGCCTGCCGATGCGCGCCGTCACCGAGGCGCTCGACGTGGCCGCCCGCCGCTCGCTCGACGAGCACGGCGTCGAGATGGCCTACATCTTCGACATCCCCGGCGAGTTCGGCGAGGAGGCCGCCCGCGTCACCGTGGACCACGCGCTGAAAGAACCTCCCGCCGCGTTGGTAGGTTTCGGCATCGGTGGCATCGAACAGGATCGGCTCGCCTACCGCGACGCCTACCGTGACGCCTTCAGCGCCGCCCGCGCGGCCGGGCTGCACAGCGTCCCGCACGGCGGGGAGATGACGGGTCCCGAGACGGTGTGGGAGGTCATCGAGGGCTACGGCGCCGAGCGGATCGGGCACGGCATCAACTCCCTCCAGGACCCCCGCCTGGTGGCCTACCTGCGGGAGACGCAGCTGCCGCTGGACGTCTGCCCGACCTCCAACGTCTGCACGGGGCAGGTCGGGCGGATCGAGGACCACCCGCTGCCCCGCATGCTGGAGGAGGGGCTGTTCGTCACGCTCAACAGCGACGACCCGCCGATGTTCGCCACGACGCTGGCCGCCGAGTACCGCGTCGCCGCGCACGTGTTCGGGATGGGGCAGGCCGAGCTGGCGCAGCTGGCGCGCAACGCCGTCCAGGCCTCGTACCTGGCCGAGGACCGCAAGCGGGGGCTGCTGGCCGAGATCGACGCCCTGGCCTGAGCCCGGGGCGCCCCGCGGACCGGGGGAGAGCGTCCGCGGGGCAGGGGATGCCGGGCAGGCTACAGACCCGGGATGTACAGCAGGCGGTTGGGCGAGCCGCTGCCGGGGCTCTTGACGACGCCGGTCGTGGCGTTGTTCACGATCGCGTCGCGCACCTGCTGCGGTGTCGCACCGGAGTGGCCCTGCAGGTAGAGGGCCGCGGCGCCGGTCACGTGCGGGGTGGACATCGACGTGCCGCTGATGGTGTTCGTCGAGGTGTCGGAGTCCTTCCAGGTCGAGGTGATGTTGTAGCCGGGGGCGAACAGGTCGACACAGGGGCCGCGGTTGCCCCACGACGGCTTGGCGTCGGAGTTGTTGGTGATCGAGACGGTGATCGCCTCGGGGACGCGGGCCGGCGACTGGGTGCAGGCGTCCAGCGCGAACAGCCCGAGGAAGCCGTTGCCCGCCGCGATCGCGTAGGAGACGCCCGAGGCGATGGAGTTCTTGACGGCGGTGTCGAGCGCGGCGTCGGCGCTGCCGCCGAGGCTCATGTTGGCGACCGCCGGCTTGACCGCGTTCGCGGTCACCCAGTCGATGCCCGCCACGACCTGGTCGGTGGTGCCCGACCCTTCGCAGTTGAGCACCCTGACACCCACCAGCGTCACGCCCTTGGCCACGCCGTGGGCCGTGCCGCCGGTGGTCCCGGCGACGTGCGTGCCGTGGCCGTGGCAGTCGTTGCCGTTCTGGCCGTCGCCGATCGCGTCGAACCCGATGGAGGCGCGCCCGCCGAAGTCGCCGTGGGAGGGCCTGATGCCGGTGTCGACGATGTAGGCGTGCACGCCCGCACCGGTGGGCCCGTAGGTGTAGGAGCTGTTCAGCGGCAGGTTGCGCTGGTCGATGCGGTCAAGGCCCCACGAGGGCGGGTTCGGCTGGGTGTCGGAGGCGCGGTGCACCACCACCTGCTGCACGTACTCGACCGACGGGTCGCCGGCCAGCCGCCTGGCCTGCCGTTCGCTGGCGTGGACGGCGAAGCCGCGCAGCGCGTGCCGGTACTCCCTGAACGTCGTGCCGCCGTGCCTGGCGGTCAGGTCGGTGGCGGCCCGCGACACCTCGGGCCGGTTCTTCAGCACCACGATGTAGCTGCCGGGGACGAGATCCTGCGGCTCGGCGGTGGGGATGATCAGCTTGCCGGACGGCTCGGGGTCGGCGAGGGCGGGAGTGGAGCTCGCGACTACGGCGACGGCCGCGGCGATGACCGCGGCCCAGCGGCGTAAGGCCATGGGGGGTTGTCCCTTCGTAGGTCGATGACCAAGAAGGTAAAAAACACACCCCGGGCTGACAAGACCTAAGATTTGGTGTCAAATCCGCTTATGGACCGGTGGATCTCCGGGATGACCGCCCGCGTCAGGGTGAAGCGATCCTGCCCAGCTCCGGCGGGATCTTCGCCGCGGCCGCCCTGTCGAGCAGGAAGAGCGTGCGCTGCCGCCCTCTGGCACCCGCCGCGGGCACCTGCACCGGGCCCGAGTCCTCGGCCAGCGCCAGCCGTACGGCACCCGCCTTCTCCTCGCCGGCCGCCACCACCCACACCTCGCGCGCGGACCGGATCGACGGGAAGGTGAGCGAGATCCGCACCGGCGGCGGCTTCGGCGAGCCGTGCACGGCCACCACCGAGCGGGTGTCGTACACGGCCGGGTTGCCGGGGAACAGCGAGGCGACGTGGGAGTCGGGCCCCATGCCGAGCAGCATGACGTCGAACGACGGGACGGGACCGTGATCCTCGGGGCGGGCCGCCTGGCGCAGCTCCTCGGCGTAGGCCGCGGCCGACTCCTCCGGCGACATGCCGGAGTCGGGCCCCCGCATGACATGGACCCGCTCGGGGTCGACGTCGACCTGGTCGAGCAGCGCCTTGCGGGCACCGGTCTCGTTGCGCTCGTCGTCACCGGTGGGCAGGAAACGCTCGTCACCCCACCAGATGTCCAGCCTGCGCCAGTCGACTGCGTCACGCGCGGGCGTCTCGGCGATCGCGGCCAGGGTGGCGATGCCGACCGTGCCGCCGGTCAGGACCAGCGACGCGGAACCCCGCGCCGACTGCACGTCGACCAGGCGGGTGATGATCCGCGCGGCGACGGCCTTGGCCAGCACGTCGGCGTTGCGGTGCACGACTACGTTGGGAACGCTCACGATCACACCCTATCGAGGCGCGGGCGTCCGGCCGCCGACCGGCTCCCGGCGGGCCCGGCCGGGGGAGATCCCCGAAGGGGCGCCGACGCCGAGGGCCCCGGGTTCCGTCGAACCCGGGGCCCTCGGACGGCACCCTCAGCCCTTGTGCGTGCGGGCCAGCCGCTTCAGCGCCGCCTCGTAGGTCTCGTCGGGGTCGAGCCTGCGCAGCTCCTCGGCCAGCAGCTCGGCCGTGCTCCGCCGGGCCAGCGCCACGTGCCGGTCCGGCTGCCCTGGACGCGAGAGCGTGGCCAGGCGGGCGTCGCTGCGGGTGACGGCGACCTCCCCGCCGTCGAGCGACAGCCGTACCGAGGTCAGGCCGGGACCCGCCGAGTCGGCCGTCTTCACCGGCGCGCCCAGCCGGTCGGCCAGCCACGCCGCCAGCAGCGGCGCGCTGGTGTTGCCGGCGGCCCCGTCGACGAAGCCCTTCTTCACCCTGCCCACCGGCTGGTCGAAGGCGGCGGCCAGCAGGCTGCGCCACGGCGTCAGCCGCGCCCACGCCAGGTCGGTGTCGCCCGGCGCGTAGCCCTTGGCCCGGCCGGCCAGCGCCCTGATGCCCTCGCGGGCCGCCTTGGCGTCGGTGATCCGGCGCTGGGCCAGCGTCCCGATCGGGTCCTCGGCGGGCACGTCGGGCGCCTCACCCGGCCACCACGCCACCACCGGGGTGTCGGGCAGCAGCAGCGGGCTGACCACCGAGTCGGCGTGCTCGGTCAGCTCGCCGTACAGGCGCAGCACCACGACCTCTCCGGGCGCCGACTCGCCGACGCGCAGCTCCGCGTCGAGCCTGTTGGACTCGTCGCGCTCCCGGTTGATCACCACGAGGATCCGCGAGGGGTGCTCGCGGGCGGCCTCGGTGGCGGCCCGTACGCTGTCGTACTGGTCGCGCTCGTCGCAGATCACCACCAGCGTCAGCACCATGCCGATCGCCGGCACGCCCATCTGGTGACGCAGCCGGGTGAGCTGTCCTGAGATCTTCCCGGCCGTGGTGTCCGTCAGCATGAACGACGTCATGAGCCCTCCTTCACCGGTCTCATGGCATCCCGCCTACGCTCGTTCACAGTCGCCTCCACACCCGGCCGTCACGGGCCATCATCTCGTCCGCCGACGGCGGGCCCCAGGTACCGGACGGATACGGCTCGGGCTGGCCCTGGGTGGCCCAGTGCTCCTCGATCGGGTCGAGGATCATCCACGACAGCTCCACCTCGCGCTGGTGCGGGAAGAGCGGCGGGTCGCCGATCATCACGTCCAGCAGCAACCGCTCGTACGCCTCGGGCGACGACTCCAGGAACGACTCGCCGTAGGCGAAGTCCATGGACACGTCGCGCACCTCCATCGCGGTGCCCGGCACCTTCGAGCCGAACCGCACGGTGATGCCCTCGTCCGGCTGCACCCTGATGACCAGGGCGTTGTGGCCGAGGATCTCGGTGTCGTCCTTGCTGAAGGGCAGGTGCGGCGCCTTCTGGAAGACGACCGCCACCTCGGTGACGCGGCGGCCCAGCCGCTTGCCCGTGCGCAGGTAGAACGGCACGCCCGCCCAGCGCCTGTTGGCGATCTCCAGCTTGATGGCGGCGTAGGTCTCGGTCGTCGAGGTCGGCGAGATGCCGTCCTCCTCCAGGTAGCCGACCACCTTCTCGCCGCCCTGCCAGCCGGCCGCGTACTGGCCGCGCGCGGTGTAGTGGGCCAGGTCGGCGGGCAGCCGTACCGCCTTGAGGACCTTCTCCTTCTCCCTGCGCAGGGAGTTGGCCTCGAAGGAGGTCGGGTCCTCCATCGCCACCAGCGCCAGCAGCTGGAGCAGGTGGTTCTGGATCACGTCGCGGGCCGCGCCGATGCCGTCGTAGTAGCCGGCGCGGCCGGCCAGGCCGATGTCCTCGGCCATGGTGATCTGCACGTGGTCGACGTAGCCGCGGTTCCAGATCGGCTCGTAGAGGTTGTTGGCGAACCTCAGCGCCATGATGTTCTGGACCGTCTCCTTGCCCAGGTAGTGGTCGATCCTGAAGATCGAGCTCTCCGGGAAGGCCTCGGTGGTGATCTCGTTCAGCTCGTGGGCGCTGCGCAGGTCGTGCCCGAACGGCTTCTCGATCACCACGCGCCGCCACGAGCCCTCGGGCGCCTCGGCCAGGCCCGTGCGCTTGAGCTGCTTGACCACGGTGGGGAAGAACTTCGGCGGCACCGACAGGTAGAACGCGTAGTTGCCCCCGGTGCCCCTGGTCTGGTCGATCTCCTTCAACGCCATCGCCAGCGCGTCGAAGGCGCCGTCGTCGGAGAACTCGCCGGGCACGAAGTGGATGCCCTCGGCCAGCTGCTTCCAGACCTCCTCACGGAACGGCGTGCGCGCGTGCTCCTTCACCGCGTCATGGGTGAGCTGCGCGAAATCCTGGTTTGCCCAGTCGCGGCGGGCGAAACCGACGAGGGAGAAACCGGGTGGCAGCAGCCCCCTGTTGCCCAGGTCGTAAATCGCCGGCAGCAGCTTGCGCTTGGCCAGGTCTCCGGTCACGCCGAAAAGTACCAGCACGCATGGGCCCGCGACCCTGGGCAGCCGCTTGTCCCGCAGGTCACGCAGCGGGTTGGCGGCGGCCGCCTCGAGGGTGGTGGCCGTGCTCGCGGCGGCGGCCGCCGCGGTGGCGGCCTCCTCCACGGGCGCTGCCGGATCAGTCATCTCAGACCTCCTGTGCGGCCGCGAGCAGGTGGGCGATTCCCGCCACGCGGTCGGTCAAATGCAGTCGTATGGCGGGCCGTCCTCGCCCGGCGAGGGCCCGCTGGTCGCCCAATGCCTGGGCGAGCTGCAGCTCACCCAGCGTGTACGGCTTGCCGGGGACCTGGACGTCGGCCGTCACGGCGCCGGTGATCTGCAGGAACACCCCGTTCGGCGGCCCGCCCTTGTGGTACTGCCCCGTCGAGTGCAGGAAGCGGGGGCCCCAGCCGAACGTCACGGGCCGCTCGGTCCGTACGGCCAGCTGCGCCCGCAGCGTGTGGGCGTCGGCCGCCATCCACGCCTCGGTCATCTGCTCGAAGTCGGCGTTCTCGGGCACCGGCGCGTCGAAGGCGGCCAGCCGGTCGAGGTAGGCCATGACGGCCAGGTAGCCGTCGGCGGGGACGGCGTGCAGCAGCTCGGTGAACACCCCCGACAGGTCCTTGGCGTGGGTCTCGCCGTACACCTCGACGGGCCCGTCGACCAGCGCCGGGGCGGCGAGGGCCGGCCCCTCGGCCAGGACGCGCGCGGTGTTGTCCTTCGCCTCGGCTACGTCGGGCTGGTCGAAGGGGTTGACCTCCAGCAGCAGCCCGGCCACGGCCGTGGCGTACTCCCACACCAGGAACTGCGCGCCGAGCGAACCGTCGACCCTGATGTCGCCGTCGTCGGAGGCGATCGTGACGACCAGCTCGTCGCGCGCGCCCGTCGGCTCGGCGACGACCGGCAGGATGCCCTTGCCGTGCTTGCCGGTGGACTCGGCCACCAGTTGCTCGATCCAGTCGGGCAGGCCGTTGATCTCGCTGAGCTGGTCCTCGAGGATCAGCTTGTCCTGCCCGGCCAGGGCGGCGCCGCCGAGCGCGGCGCCCAGCGCGAGGCCGGGATTGCCCTCCACCCGCCCCAGCAGGGGCAGCACGTCCTCGGCCTCGTCGAGCAGGTACTCGACGTCGGCTCCCGCCAGCGCGCTCGGCACCAGGCCGAAGGCCGACAGCGCCGAGTAGCGGCCGCCGACGTCGGGATCGCCCAGGAAGACCGGGTAGCCCGCCTCGATCGCGGCCTGCTCAAGGGGCGAGCCGGGGTCGGTGACGACCACGATCCGCCCGGCCGGGTCGATGCCCGCCGCCCGGAAGGCCTCCTCGTAGATCCTGCGGTGGCTGTCGGTCTCGACGGTCGAGCCGCTCTTGCTGGCCACCACCACGATCGTGCGGTCGAGCCGGTCGTCGAGCGCCCGCCGTACCTGCTGGGGGTCGGTGGTGTCGAGGACGGTCAGCGCCACGTCGGCGGTGTTGCAGATGACTTCGGGGGCCAGCGAGGAGCCGCCCATGCCGGCCAGCACCACGTGGTCGAGCTCCTCCGCGCGAGCCCGCTCCACGAGCTTGCCGAGCTCGGGGAGCAGCTCGCGCGAGGTGCGCGGCAGGGTGAGCCAGCCGAGGCGCGCGGCCGCCTCGGCCTCGGCCGCCGGCCCCCACAGAGCGGCGTCGCCCGCCGCGAGGCGGGCGGGCACGCCGGCCAGCCGCTCCGCGACGGAGGCGGCGGCCTCGGCCACCCCCTCCTCGCGGTAGGTCACCTCCATCGTCAGCCGGCCAGCTTCTTCTTGACGCTGTCGAGCAGGTCGTTCCAGGAGGCCTCGAACTTGTCGACGCCTTCCTCCTCCAGCACCTTCACGACGTCGTCGTAGTCGATGCCCGCGTCCTTGAGCGCGGCCATCGTGTTCCAGGCCTGCTCGTAGAAGGGACGGATGGTGTCACCCGTGATGCGGCCGTGGTCGGCGACGGCGTCGAGGGTCTTCTCCGGCATGGTGTTGACCGTGCCGGGGGCCACCAGCTCGTCGACGTACATCGTGTCGGCGTAGTTGGGGTCCTTGACGCCGGTGGAGGCCCACAGCGGGCGCTGCGGGCGGGCGCCCGCGGCGCGCAGCCGCTGCCAGCGCTCGGAGCTCGTGACCTCCTCGAAGGCGGCGTAGGCCAGGCGCGCGTTGGCCACGCCCGCCTTGCCCTTGAGCTCCGGCCTGCCCAGCTTGTCGAGCCGCTTGTCGATCTCGGTGTCGACGCGGCTGACGAAGAAGGAGGCCACCGACTCGATGCCCGCCAGGTCCAGGCCCTTGGCCTGCGCGGCCTCGAGGCCGGCCAGCCAGGCGTCCATGACCGCGCGGTAGCGCTCGAGGGAGAAGATCAGCGTGACGTTGACGCTGATGCCCTCGGAGATCGCCTGCGTGATCGCGGGCAGGCCCTCGACCGTCGCGGGGATCTTGATGAGCAGGTTGGGCCGGTCGACCGCCCACCACAGGAAGCGAGCCTCGGCGATCGTCTTGTCCGTCTCCCGCGCCAGGCGCGGGTCGACCTCGAGCGACACCCGGCCGTCCACGCCGCCCGTGGCGTCGTAGATCGGGCGCAGCACGTCGGCGGCCCAGCGGATGTCGTAGGTGGTGATGGCGCGTACGGCCTCGCCGACGTCGACCCCGCGCACGGCGAGGTCGTGCAGCTGGGCGTCGTAGGCGTCGCCCTTGCTGAGCGCGTTGGCGAAGATCGTCGGGTTGGAGGTCACACCCACGACGCTCTTCTCGCGGATCAGCTGCTCCAGGTTGCCGCTGCGCAGGCGCTCGCGGCTGATGTCATCGAGCCAGATGGAGACGCCCTGGCTCGTGAGCTTCTTCAGGATTTCCGACATTTCCTAGTTTCCCGTCGTCTCGCCCTTGTCGTACCCCAGCTTGGCGAGGCTGGCCTTGGCCGCGGCCGCGACCCGCTCGGCGGTGAGTCCGAACTGCTGGTACAGCGTCCGGTACGGCGCCGACGCGCCGAAGTGCTCAAGGCTGACCACTTCGCCCGCCTCTCCAACGAACTCCCGCCAGCCCAGCGCGATTCCCGCTTCGACGGCGACGCGGGCCTTGACCGTCGGCGGCAGCACCCGCTCCCGGTAAGCGGAATCCTGCCCGTTGAACCATTCGACACACGGCATCGAGACAACCCGCGTCGGAATTCCCTCGGACTCCAGCAAGTCGCGCGCCGCGACGGCGATCTCGACCTCGCTGCCGGTGGCGATCAGCACCGCCTGCGGCTGCCGGGTGGAGGCCTCGCGCAGCACGTAGCCGCCCCTGGCCACGCCCTCGGCGCTGGTGCCCTCGAACACCGGCAGGTTCTGCCGCGTCAGGGCCAGCCCGGCCGGGCGGTCGGTGTGCTTGAGCACCGTCTTCCAGGCCGCCGCGGTCTCGTTGGCGTCGGCCGGCCGGACGATGTCGAGGCCGGGGATGGCGCGCAGCGACCACAGGTGCTCGACCGGCTGGTGCGTGGGGCCGTCCTCGCCCAGGCCGATGGAGTCGTGCGTCCAGACGTAGATGACCGGCAGCTTCATCAGCGCCGCCAGCCGTACGGCGGGCCGCATGTAGTCGGAGAACACCAGGAAGGTGCCGCCGTAGGGGCGGGTGCCGCCGTGCAGGGCGATGCCGTTGAGGATGGCGCCCATGCCGTGCTCGCGGATGCCGAAGTGGAGCGTGCGGCCGTAGGGGTTACCGGGGAACTCCTTGGTCTGGTACTCCTCCGGGATGAAGGACGGCTCGCCCTTCATCGTGGTGTTGTTCGACTCGGCCAGGTCGGCCGAGCCGCCCCACAGCTCGGGCAGCACCCTGGCCAGCGCGCCGAGCACCTCGCCCGAGGCCTTGCGGGTCGAGATCGACGCGCCGGTCTCGAAGGTCGGCAGCGCCTGGGCCCAGCCGTTGGGCAGCTCCCGCTCGGAGATGCGGTCGAACTCGGCGGCCCGCTCCGGGTTGGCCTGGCGCCAGTCGATGTAGGACTTCTCCCACTCGGCGTGGGTGGCGCGGCCGCGCTCGGCCACCTGGCGGGCGTGCTCCAGCACCTCGGCGGGCACGTCGAAGGTCCTGGAGGGGTCCATCCCGAGGATCGTCTTGGTGGCGGCCACCTCCGCATCGCCGAGGGCGGCCCCGTGGATCTTGCCGGTGTTCTGCTTGTTGGGCGCCGGCCAGCCGATGATCGTGCGCAGCCTGATGAACGACGGCCGCTCGGTCTCGGCGCGGGTCGCCTCGAGCGCCTCGTGCAGCGCCTTGACGTCCTCGACGTACTCGCCGGTCTGGGTCCAGTCGACGGTCTGGACGTGCCAGCCGTAGGCCTCGTAGCGCCTGACCACGTCCTCCGACAGGGCGATCTGGGTGTCGTCCTCGATGGAGATGTGGTTGGAGTCGAACAGCACCGTCAGGTTGCCCAGCTTCTGGTGCGCGGCCAGGGCGCTGACCTCGTGGCTGATGCCCTCCTCGATGTCGCCCTCGGAGGCGAAGCACCAGATGTGGTGGTCGAAGGGGCTGGTGCCGGGCGCGGCGTCCGGGTCGAAAAGGCCGCGCTCGCGGCGGGCGGCCATCGCCATGCCGACCGCGTTGCCGATGCCCTGGCCGAGCGGGCCGGTGGTGGTCTCCACGCCGACGGTGTGGCCGTGCTCGGGGTGACCGGGCGTGCGGCTGCCCCAGCTGCGCAGCCGCTCGATGTCCTCGAGGGTCAGGCCGTAGCCCGACAGGAAGAGCTGGATGTAGAGCGTCAGGCTGGAGTGGCCGCACGACAGGACGAAACGGTCACGGCCCACCCAGGTCGCGTCCGTCGGGTCGTGGCGCATCGTCCGCTGGAAGAGCAGGTACGCCGCCGGCGCAAGGCTCATCGCGGTGCCCGGGTGCCCGGAGCCCGCCTTCTCGACCGCGTCCATGGCCAAAGCTCGGACGATGTCGACCGCCTTCTTGTCGAGGTCGGTCCATTCAAAGGTGCTCAACTGCTCGATCTCCGGAATCTCGTTGTCATGGCGGTGCTGGTGGCTTTTTCCGCCCACACCGACCCTAACTGAGTGGACCTTGGTGAAGAGGACCAACCCGCCCCCCGGTGCCCCCATTGGCCGGACCGGCTCACCCTGCGACTACAGTTTGTTTGTTCGCAAGGACGTCTGGTGCCCGGCGTCCACGGTTCCGCTCTCTTCAGAGGTTACGCGTTGACTCCGCACTCGCTGGAAGCGCCTTGACGGTGCTCACGAACAGGCAATCGCCGGCCGCGGCCCCCGTGGCGGCCGCGGCGCCGCAACGGGGGACGCGCTCCTTCGCCGCGGTCGTCAAGGCGTACGTCGCGCTGACCAAGCCGCGGGTCATCGAGCTGCTCCTGATCACGACGCTGCCGGTCATGTTCCTGGCCGCCGACGGCCTGCCGCCGCTGTGGAAGGCCCTGTCGGTCATGGTGTTCGGCACGCTGTCGGCGGGCAGCGCCAACGCGCTCAACTGCTACATCGACCGCGACATCGACGTGAAGATGCGCCGCACGCGCAAGCGGCCGCTGGCCAGGCACCAGGTCACGCCACGCGCTGCGCTCGTCTTCGGCATCGTCCTCGGCGTCCTGTCCGTCGCGGGCATGTGGATCACCACCAACCTGGTGGCGGCGGCGCTCAACCTGTCGGCGATCCTGTTCTACGTCTTCGTCTACTCGATGATCCTCAAGCGGCGCACGTCGCAGAACATCGTGTGGGGCGGCCTGGCCGGCTGCATGCCCGTCGTCATCGGCTGGGCCGGCATCACCGGCGGCCTCGACTGGACGCCGCTGGTCCTGTTCGGCGTGGTGTTCTTCTGGACGCCGCCGCACACCTGGACGCTGGCGATGCGCTACAAGGAGGACTACGCGGCGGCCTCGATCCCCATGCTGCCCGTCGTGGCCACCGAGCGCAGGGTCGTGCTGGAGTCCATCGCCTACACCTGGGCGACGGTGGCCTGCTCGCTGCTGCTGTGGCCGGTGGCGGGCACCACGCTGCTCTACCCGATCGTCGCGGTGGTGCTCGGCGCGTTCTGCCTGGTGGAGATCTACCGTCTGCTCGGCCGGCTCAACGCCGGCAAGAGCGGTGTCGACCTGCGGCCGATGCGCTTCTTCCACTGGTCCAACGCCTACCTGGCGCTGCTGTTCCTCGCGGTCGCGATCGATCCGCTGCTGGCCTGACCCCCTCCCCGCGGGGGAAGGACAGCGCCATGGGCATCCGTTACAGTCACCGTATGAAGACCCGTGATCCACGCTGGGTGTTCAAGGACCGGCCGTCCTTCGCGTTGATCGCGGGCCTGGTGCTGGCGGGCATCTGCGCCCTGGTGTCGTTCTCCTTCGATGTGCTCAACGGCGCGCCCGTGCAGTTCCTCGTGGCGCTCGTCCTGGCCATGGCGCCGGTGCCGCTGCTGCTGGCGGCCGTGCTCGCCCTCGACCGGATGGAGCCGGAGCCGCGCAGCAACCTGATCTTCGCCTACGCCTGGGGCGCGGGCATCGCCGTACTGGTGGCCGGCGTGATCAACTCGCTCAACCTGCACTACATCACCGACACCGTCGGCCTGTCGGCGGCCAGCGCGCGCAACATCGCCGCCACCTTCGGCGCGCCCGTGGTCGAGGAGACCATGAAGGGCCTGGTGCTGCTCGGCCTGCTCAGGTTCAGGCGCGCCGAGCTTGACGGGCCCACCGACGGCGTCATCTACGCCAGCATGGTCGGGCTCGGCTTCGCGATGTCCGAGAACGTCAGCTACTACATCGCCGCCCAGGACCAGCTCGGCGTGCAGGGGCTGGCCGTGACGGTCGTGCTGCGCGGCATCCTGTCGCCGTTCGCCCATCCGCTGTTCACCTCGATGACGGGCGTGGCCGTCGCCTACGCCGCCCGCCGGACGGGCCCCGACCGGGCCCTGGTCATCCTGGCCGGCTGGATCGCCGCCATGCTCCTGCACGGCATGTGGAACGGTCTGGCCTCCTACGGCGGCTTCGCCGGGCTGGTGACCGCCTACCTGGTGCTGATGGTCGTGCTGCTGGTCCTCATCGGGGTGGTGGTCCGCGACCGGCGCCGCATCGTGGCGCTGCTGCAGCGCTACCTTCCGCCCTACGAGCCGACCAGGCTGGTCGACGTGGCCGACATCTACATGCTGTCGGCGCTGTCGCGGCGCAGGCAGGCCCGGCAGTGGGCCAAGGCGCACGGCGGCAAGGAGGGGCTGCGCGCGATGAGCGACTACCAGCTGGCCGCCACCGAGCTGGGGCTGCTGCACGAGCGGGCGGCCCGCCACATCGTCGACGACCAGACCTTCCACGAGGAGCAGCGGGCGCTGCTGGAATGCATGAGCGCGGCCAGGGCGCGGTTCCCGATCCCCGAGCGTCACGCCAGGGCCGCCGCCCAGGGCACCCCGCCGCCCGGCTACGCGCCCGGCGCCCCCGCTCCGTCCAGCGAGGGTCAGTGGCCGCTCTGAGCCTCGTGGAGTGAGGTCTCCCGTGGCCCGGGGAAGACCGGCTTCGTGCCGAGCACGACGTCGCCGAGCGCCTTCGCCGCGGCGAAGAACTCCCGGCTGGCCGAGGCGTAGGTGGTCACCGCCCACTGCCGGGAGGAGTCGTCGCCCACGCCGAAGGTCTCCAGACCGGCCGTACGGCACAGCGTGACGGCCCGCGGCAGGTGGAAGACCTGCGTGACCACGGTGACGTCCCTCGCGCCGAAGACCTGGCGGGCCCGCACGCAGGAGTCCCAGGTGTCGAAGCCGGCGTAGTCGCGGACGATGACGGCGTCGGGCACGCCCCTGGCCAGCAGGTAGTCGCGCATCGCCGAGGGCTCGTCGTAGTCCTTGCGGCTGTTGTCGCCCGACAGCAGCAGCGCCTTGACCTTGCCCGCCCGGTAGAGCTCCGCGGCGATGTCCAGCCGCCTGGCCAGGAACGGGCTGGGCCGGCCGGAGAAGAGGCCGGCGCCCAGGACCAGCGCGGTGCCGGAGGAGGGCACCTCGTCGAGCCATCCCGGCGGGCCGGCGACCACGCGGCGGTGGTCGCTGCTCAGCCAGACCCACGTCAAGGGGGTGATCGCCAGCACGCTCAGCGCCACCGCGACCTGGTAGGCGCGGCGCAGCGCCGTACGGGAGCAGCGGATGTTCCTGGCAAACGGCACGAAAATCCACCTTCCACCGGTGGGGGAGTGGCGGACTTATCGTGCCATACGCCTCACGTCGGGGGCGGGCGGTCAGTGGGGGAGGGTGACCGGCCGCGCCGGGACACCGGCGGGCAGCTCCTCGCGGACGCGGAGGCTGGTGACCACCCGCAGCGCGCCGATCCACACCAGCGTCGAGCCGAGCACGTGGAGGGCGACGAGGGCGGCGGGCACGGCGAGGAAGTACTGGATGTAGCCGATGGCGCCCTGGGCCAGCTCGATCAGCAGCAGCGCGAGCGCCGCCCTGCGGGCCGGCTGGGGCGCGCGGGTGACGTGGAGCGCGAACAGCAGGGCGAAGGTGAGGCCGACGACGACGTAGACGACGTCGGCGTGCAGCCGCGCCACGGCCTCGATGTCGAAGGCGAATCGGCTGGCCAGCTCGTCGCCCGAGTGGGGGCCGGTGCCCGTGACCACGACGCCGGCCACCAGCAGCACGGCCACGGCGGCCACCAGCACGTTGCCGAGCCTGCGGATGTCGCGGTGCACCACGGCCCTGGCCGGGCCCCGGCCCTCGCGGGAGCGGGCGTAGAGGGCCCAGCAGCCCGCCATCAGGCCGACGGAGATCAGGAAGTGCACGCTGACCGTGACGGGGTGGAGCATGCTGCGCACCACCAGGCCGCCCCACAGCGCCTGGGCGAGGACCCCGGCGGGCTGCAGCCACGCCAGCTTCACCAGGTCGGGGCGGTGCGGCCGCAGCCGCCAGGCCGTCACCAGGCACATGGCGCCCACCGCGAGCACGGCGAAGGTGAACAGCCGGTTGCCGAACTCCACCGACATGTTGAACCAGCTGTGCTCGGGATGCGCGACGGGGATGAAGCTGTCCGGCGTGCACCTGGGCCAGGTCGGGCAGCCGAGCCCGGAGCCCGTGACCCGCACGGCCACGCCCGTGACGGTGATGCCGGCGTTGGCGATCACGCCGAGCAGGGCCCACAGGGTCATGGAGCGGGCGGTCGGCGGCCAGAGAGATTTCACGCCATCGATGGTATGGGGCGGGGTGCGCGGTCCCTCCATCGAGTCGCCGCGCAGGTCGGGGTAGTGATCCACTGGAGGGGCCGCTGGACGGCGCTAATAGCTATGTGACATATTACTGACCGGAGGTGAGAGCGGACGATGTCCGACGTGATCGTCATCGGCGCCGGCGTCGTCGGCGCGGCGTGCGCCTACTACGCGGCCGCCGCGGGCATGGACGTGACAGTCCTGGACCGCGGCCCCGTGGCGGGCGGCACCACGGGCGCGGGCGAGGGGAACGTGCTGGTCTCCGACAAGGAGCCGGGCCCCGAGCTCGACCTGGCGCTGCTGTCCAACCGCCTGTGGCGGGAACTGGCCGCGCACGGCGGGTTCGAGTACGAGGCCAAGGGCGGCCTCGTCGTCGCCGAGACCGAGCAGATCCAGCGGCAGCTGGTCGCGCTGGCCGGTAAGCAGGGCGTGGAGCACACGGTGGTGCCCGGCGGCGCGCTGCACGACTACGAGCCGCACCTGGCCCAGGGCCTGGCCGGCGGCGTCTTCTACCCGCAGGACGCCCAGGTGCAGCCCATGCTGGCCGCCGCCCGGCTCATCAGGCACGGCGCCGAGAGCTTCGGACACGGAGCGCTGCGCCTGCGCACGGGCGTCACCGTCACCGGCTTCCTGCGCGAGGGCGGCGACGGCGGCAGAGTCACGGGCGTGCGCACCGACCACGGCGACATCATCGGCGGCGCGGTGGTCAACGCGGCGGGCACGTGGGGCGGTGAGATCGCCGCCATGGCGGGCATCGAGCTGCCGATCCTGCCCAGGCGCGGATTCATCCTGGTCACCGAGCCCATCGCCGAGCCGCTGATCAGGCACAAGGTCTACACGGCCGCCTACGTGACGAACGTCGCGAGCGACTCGGCCGACCTGGAGACCTCAGGCGTGGTCGAGGGCACGCCGTCGGGCACCGTCCTCATCGGGGCCAGCAGGGAGCGCGTCGGCTTCGACCGCACCATCTCGATCCCCGTGCTGCGCAGGCTGGCCGCCCAGGCCACCGCGCTCTTCCCCGTGCTGCGGGACAAGCGGGTGATCAGGTCCTACTGCGGCTTCCGGCCGTACTGCCCGGACCACCTGCCCGTCATCGGCGCCGACCCGCGCGTGCCCGGCCTGCTGCACGCCTGCGGTCACGAGGGCGCGGGCATCGGACTGGCGCCGGCCACCGGACACCTGCTCGCCCAGCTGCTGGCCGGCGAGCGCACCGACCTCGACCTCACCCCGTTCAGCCCAGGGAGATTCGCGTGAGCTTCGAGATCACCGTCGACGGCAGGCCGGTGAGGGTCACCCCCGGCCAGTCCGTCGGCGCCGCCCTGCACGCGGCCGGGATCACCTCCTGGCGCACCACCAGGCACGGCGGGCGGCCGCGCGGCCTGTTCTGCGGGATCGGGGTGTGCTTCGACTGCCTCGTCACCGTCAACGGACGCGAATCCCAGCGCGCCTGCCTGGTCGAGGCCATGCCGGGAGACGAGGTGACGACCTCATGACCCACGAGACCAGCCACGACACCGCTCACGACACCCGTCACGACTCCGGCTACGACGTCGTCGTGATCGGCGGCGGCCCCGCGGGCGTCGCCGGCGCGCTGAGCGCCGCCCAGGCCGGAGCGTCCGTCGTCCTGATCGACGCGGGCGCGCGCCTGGGCGGCCAGTACTTCCGCCACCAGGCGGGCGGGCGGCCCACCGGTCACGGCGCCGAGCGGTTCGCCCGGCAGTGCCGTGCCCTGGAGTCCAGGGCCACCCTCCTGCTCGGCCACAAGGTGTGGGCCGTCGAGCAGGACGGCGACGGCTCGATCACCGTCCACTGCCTGGAGGGGCGGGACGAGCGGCCCGTCTCCGTCACCGCCCGCGCCGTGCTCGTCGCCACCGGCGCCCACGACAGGCCGCTGCCCTTCCCCGGATGGGACCTGCCGGGCGTCTTCACCGCCGGCGGCGCGCAGGCGCTGCTCAAGGGCAACGGTGTGACGGCGGGGCGGCGCGTGGTGGTCTCCGGCACCGGGCCCTTCCTGCTGCCCGTGGCCGCGGGGCTGGCCGCGGCGGGCGCCTCGGTCGCCGGGGTCTTCGAGGCCAACGGCCTGTTCGGGCTGGCCCGCCACCCGCTGCTGGCGGCCGGCAAGGCGGGGGAGGCGGTGGGCTACGGGGCCGCGCTGGCCAGGCGGCGCGTGCCGTACCGGACGCGGCACGCGGTCGTGGCTGCGCACGGCACCACCTCCGTCACGCACGTGACGGTCGCCCGCCTGGACCCCGCCTGGCGGATCCTGTCGACCCGTACCGTCGAGTGCGACGCCGTCGCGGCGGGTTACGGCTTCGTCCCGCAGATCGAGCTGGCCGTCCAGCTCGGCTGCGCCACGGGCCACTCGCCCGACGGCAGCCCCGTCGTGGCCGTCGACGCCGCCCAGCGCACCACCGTCGCAGGCGTGTACGCCGCGGGCGAGCCCACCGGCGTCGGCGGCGCCGCCCTGTCGGAGCTGGAGGGCCGCATCGCCGGCCTCACCATCGCCCGCGACCTGGCCGCCCCCGGCGGATCCCTCGACCACGTGCCGGGCGTGCTGCGTAGGCGCGCCGAACGCCTGCGGGCCTTCGGCGAGGCGCTCCAGCACGCCTATCCCGTCCAACCCGGCTGGCAGGACTGGCTGGCCGACGACACCCTCATCTGCCGCTGCGAGGAGGTGCCCCTGGCCGCGGTCCGCGAGGCCATGACGCTGGGGGCGACCGACGCGCGGTCGGTCAAGCTGCTCGCCCGCCCGGGCATGGGCTGGTGCCAGGGCCGCGTCTGCGGCTACGCCGTCTCATGCCTGTCGGGCGAGCCGACCACCCAAGCCCCCCGCCGTCCCATTGCCCAGCCGATCCCCCTCGGCTGTCTGGAGAGGATTGATGATGAGCAACCGCGTTGAGCCTTGGCACGGAATCATGGTCGCCACGGCCCTGCCCCTGCGCGAGGACCTGTCGGTCGACTTCGACGGGTTCGCCGAGCACTGCCGCTGGCTGGTCGAGAACGGCTGTGACGGCGTGGCCGTCAACGGCTCGCTCGGCGAGTACCAGACGCTGACGGCGGAGGAGCGTGCCAAGGCCGTCGAGACGGCGGTGAAGGCCATCGGCGGCCGGAACGTGATGCCCGGCATCGCCGCCTACGGCGCCGCCGAGTCGCGCCGGTGGGCCGAGCAGGCGCGTGAGGCCGGCTGCGAGAGCGTGATGCTGCTGCCGCCCAACGCCTACCGGGCCGACGAGCGGATCGTGATCGACCACTACCGGGAGGTCGCCAAGGCCGGCCTGCCGATCGTGGCCTACAACAACCCCTACGACACCAAGGTCGACCTCACGCCCGCGCTGCTGGCGAAGCTGTTCGACGAGGGCCTGATCGTGGGCGTCAAGGAGTTCACCGGCGACGTGCGGCGCGCCTACGAGATCGCCGAGCTCGCGCCGGAGCTCGACGTGCTCATCGGCTCCGACGACGTGGTGGTCGAGCTGGCGCTGGCGGGCGCGAAGGGCTGGGTCGCCGGCTACCCCAACGCGCTGCCCGTCGCCAGCGTCGCCCTCTACCGGGCCGCCATGGCCCACGACCTGGAGACCGCGCTGCCGCTGTACCGCCAGCTGCACCCGCTGCTGCGCTGGGACTCCAAGACCGAGTTCGTGCAGGCCATCAAGCTGTCCATGGACGTGGCGGGCCGCCACGGCGGCCCCTGCAGGGCGCCCAGGCTGCCGCTGACCGACGAGCAGGCCGCCGTGGTCAGGGCCGCCACCGAGAAGGCGCTCGCCGAGGGCCTGCGCTGAGAGAGAAGGTGCGATGAGAGAGGCTGGACCACCATGAGATCCAAGCGCGTCTTCCACGCCGTCGACTCCCACACCGAGGGCATGCCGACCAGGGTCATCGTCGGCGGCGTCGGCGTGATCCCCGGCAACAGCATGGCCGAGCGGCGCGTGTACTTCCGCGAGCACCTCGACCCGATCAAGCAGCTGCTGATGAACGAGCCGCGCGGCCACTCGGCCATGAGCGGCGCCATCCTGCAGCCGCCCACCAGGCCCGACGCGGACTGGGGGGTGCTGTTCATCGAGGTCTCCGGCTACCTGCCGATGTGCGGCCACGGCACGATCGGCGTGGCCACCGTGCTGGTGGAGACGGGGATGGTGGAGGTCGTCGAACCGGTGACCACCGTCCGCCTCGAGGTGCCCGCGGGCCTGGTCGTCGTGGACGTGGCCGTCAAGGACGGCGCCGCCGAGTCGGTGACGCTGCGCAACGTGCCGGCCTACAGCGAACGGCTGGACGCGGTGGTGGAAGTACCTGGCTTCGGCGAGGTCCGCTACGACCTGGCCTACGGCGGCAACTTCTACGCCGTCGTCGACCTCGACTCCTACAAGCTGCCCTTCGACCGGGCCGCGAAGAACGAGATCCTGGCCGCGGGCCTGGCCACGATGGCGGCGATCAACGAGTCCGACGAGCCGGTGCACCGGGAGGACGACCGGATCAGGGGCTGCCACCACGTGTACTTCGCCGCTCCCGGCTCGACGGCCGCCCACTCCAGGCACGCCATGGCGATCTACCCCGGCTGGTTCGACCGGTCGCCGTGCGGTACCGGTACCAGCGCCAGGATGGCCCAGCTGCACGCCAGAGGCGAACTGGCGCTGGGCGCGGACTTCGTCAACGAGTCCTTCATCGGCACGCGCTTCGTGGGGCGGCTGGTGGAGGAGACGAGCGTCGGCGGGCGGCCCGCCGTGGTGCCGACCATCACCGGCAGAGCGTGGGTCACCGGGACCGCGCAGTACTTCCTCGACCCTCGTGACCCGTTCCCCGAGGGTTTCATCCTCTGACGCGCCCGCCGCGCCGCTTCCCGGTGGGGGAGCGGCGCCACGCGCCCTTCGCCCGTTTCCGCAGGGGAGCGGCGTCGCGCGGCCTTCCGCCCGGTTTCCAGCCGGGGTGGCGTCGCGTGGCCTTCCGCCCGATTTTCGGCCGGGAGCGGTGCCGCGCGCCCTTTCCGTCCCGCTGCGCGTGTGGCCGGGGCGCGGCCTTCCCACGGCGGTCAGCCGTACAACTGAAAGGCGGTTTCGGCGCGCCCGAAATCACCGCCTCTTCGATGTGAGGTCCGGGATGCTCACCGCGATCTCTCTTGACGTTCCACCTGCGTGTTAGGACGCTAACGGTCTGGTCTCGGCGCTTGACCTGCCCCTGAGCGCGTCGGTGTGATGTCACACATCACTCACGTGAGGAGAGTCTCAATGCGCAAGACGCACGTCGTCTCCCTGGTCGCGACCGCAATGATGCTGGCGGGTTGCGGACAGGGCCTCCTTGGCGATGGAGGTGGCGCCCAGCAGGAGGCCAAGGGCCCCATCCGCCTGGGCATGCTCGTCCCCCAGTCGGGCAGCGAGGCCGCGATCGGCCCCTACATGACCAACGCGGCCCAGCTCGCCATCGACGAGATCAACGCCAAGGGTGGCGTCCTCGGCCGGCAGCTCGAGCTCAAGGCCGCCGACGACGCCTGTGACGCCCAGACGGCCGTCGCCGCCGCCAACAAGGTGGTCACCGAGGGCGTCGAGGCGTCCATCGGCGGCTACTGCTCTGGCGCCACGCTGCCCACGCTGCCGGTGTTCGGCAAGTCGAACATACCCATGATCATCCCTGCCGCCAACTCGCAGGAACTGGTCGACCAGAAGCTCAAGCACGTCTTCCTGATCAACGGCACCGGCACCCAGCAGGCCGAGTCGGCCAGCCAGTGGATCACCAAGCAGGGTGCCACCAGGGTCGCGCTGATGCACGACAACACCAGCTACTCCAAGGACATCGCGGTCCGCACCCAGCCGCTGCTGGGCGACAAGGCGGTCATCACCGAGGCGGTCACGCCCAAGGAGAGCGACTACAGCGCCAACATCCACAACGTCCTGGAGAAGAAGCCCGACTTCGTCTACTGGACGGGCTACTTCCAGGAGGGCGGCCTGATCACCAGGCAGCTGCGCCAGGCGGGCTACAAGGGCGCGATCATGGTCGCCGACGGTTCGGTCTCCGCCAAGCTCGGCGAGATCGCCGGCGCCGAGGCCGAGGGCGTCTTCGCCACCATGACCCCGATCCCCGACACGCTGCCCAACGCCAAGGGCTGGATCGACAACTACACCAAGAAGTTCGGGTCCGCTCCCGGCCCCTACTCCAACCAGGCCTACGACGCCGTGCGCCTGGCCGCCGAGGCGATCACCAAGGCGGGCTCCACCGACGGCGCCAAGGTCATCACCGCGCTCGAGGGCATCAACGGGTTCCAGATGTTCTCCGGCCCGCTGAAGTTCACCCCCGAGCACACCCTGTCCACCGGCGGTTTCCAGATCCTCGTGTGGAAGGGTGACAAGTTCGCCCTACAGGATGCTCTCTCATGACACAGCTCGTCTGGAACGGCCTGTTCGTCGGCTCGTTCTACGCTCTGGTGGCGCTGGGCTACAGCATGGTCTACGGCATCATCAAGCTGCTCAACTTCGCCCACGGTGACCTCTACATGCTCGGCGCGTTCAGCGGCTTCGCCGTCCTGTCCGCGCTGGGCGGGGTCTCCGCGGCGATGACGCTGCCGGTGCTGCTGGCCGTCCTGCTGCTGACCATGGTGAGCACCGGCCTGGCGGGCGTGGTCCTGGAGCGGGTGGCCTACCGCCCGCTCCGCGGCGCCCCCCGCCTGTCGCTGCTCATCACCGCCGTCGGCGCGTCCTTCGCCATCGAGTACGGCATGCGGGCCGTCTCCGGTCCCGACCCCCGGGTCTACCCCGTCCGGCTCAGCGGCACCACGCTGGAGGTGTTCGGCGCCCGGCTCACCCTGCAGCAGCTCGTGCTCATCGGGGTCGCCGTGGTCCTCATGGTCGGCCTCAACCTGCTGGTGACCAAGACGCGCGAGGGCAGGGCCATGCGGGCCATCGCCCTCGACCCGAGCACCAGCTCGCTGATGGGCATCGACGTCAACGCCGTCATCTCCAGGACCTTCTTCCTGGGCTCGGCCCTGGCCGGCGCCGCCGGCGTGATGGCCGGCGCCTACTACGGAAAGATCGACTTCCTGATGGGCTTCCTCATCGGGCTGAAGGCCTTCACCGCGGCCGTCATCGGCGGCATCGGCAACATCCCCGGCACCATGCTCGGCGGCCTCGTGCTCGGCCTGCTGGAGTCGTTCGGCACCTACTGGCTCGGCGGCGAGTGGCGTGACGTGTTCGCCTTCGGCGTGCTGATCCTGTTCCTGACCGTGAGACCCACCGGTCTGCTCGGCGAACGTGTGACGGAGCGGGTGTGAACCAGACCAAAGCCCCCGAAGCCCCCCGCAAGATCGGCGCCAAGCAACCGCAGACGCGCCTGTCCAAGCTGTTCGACAACCGCTGGGTCGGCCTGGCGGGCCTGCTGATCGCGTTGCTCGTGCCGTTCGTCAACGCGACCGACTACACGATGTCCATCATGACCACGGCCGCCATCTTCGTGATGCTGGCCTCGGGACTGAACATCGTGGTCGGGTTCACCGGCCTGCTCGACCTGGGCTACGCCGCCTTCTTCGCGGTGGGCGCCTACACCAGCGGCATCCTGTCGACCCGGTTCGACCTGCCGCTGGTCGCCACCGTGCCCGCCGTCATCGTGGTCACCGTCATCGCCGGCGTCATCATCGGCGCGCCGACGCTGCGGCTGCGCAGCGACTACCTGGCCATCGTCACGCTGGGCTTCGGCGAGATCATCCGTATCACCGCCAACAACCTGCCCATCACCGGCGGCCCCTCGGGCATCTACGGCATCCCCGGTCTGACCGACGGACCGGTGAGCCTGTACTTCGTCACGGTGCTGATCGTCGCGATCGCCGTGATCGGCGCCTCCCGCCTGGGCAGGTCGCGGCTCGGCCGGGCCATGCGCTTCGTGCGCGAGGACGAGGACGCCGCCGAGGCGACCGGCGTGCACACCTACCGGGTCAAGCTGGCCGCCTACATCGCGGGCGCGGTGTGGGGCGGGCTGGCGGGCGTGCTGTTCGCCGGCCAGGTGTCGGCCATCTCGCCCAACAGCTTCACCTTCCTGTACTCGGCGACGGTCCTGATGGCCGTGGTGCTCGGCGGCATGGGCTCGGTGCCCGGCGTCGTGCTCGGCGCGATCATCATCAGCCTGCTGCCCGAGCTGCTGCGCGACGCCGCCGACTACCGGTTCTTCATCTTCGGCGTGCTGCTGATCATCGTGATGATCGTCCGGCCGCAGGGTCTGTGGCCCGCCCGTTCGAGGGAGGCGCTCAAGTGACACTCCTCCAGGTGAGCGAGCTGCGCCTGGCCTTCGGCGGCCTGGTGGCCATCGACGGGCTCAGCTTCTCGGTGAACGAGGCCGAGATCGTCTCGGTCATCGGCCCGAACGGCGCCGGCAAGACCTCCGCCTTCAACTGCGTGACCGGCTTCTACCGGCCCACGGCCGGCCAGATCACCTTCGACGGGCGTTCGCTGCTGGGCCTGCGGCCCTCGGCCGTGGCGGGGGCGGGCATCAGCCGTACCTTCCAGAACCTGCGGCTGTTCGGCGAGTTGTCGGTGCTGGAGAACGTCCGCGCGGGCAGCCACCTGTGGCTCAAGCAGAACGTGTTCGACGCGCTGCTGCACACCCCGCGCTACCGCCGCACCGAGCGCGAGTGCACCGACGCGGCCAACCACTGGCTCGACTTCGTGGGCCTGCGCGGCGACCGCTACTCGGCCGCCCGCAACCTGCCCTACGGCGAGCAGCGCCGCGTCGAGATCGCCCGTGCCCTCGCCCGCAAGCCGCGCCTGCTGCTGCTCGACGAGCCGGCCGCCGGTCTCAACCACGCCGAGAAGGCCGAGATGCTCGACCTGATCAGGCGTATCCGCGAGCTGGGCATCGCCATCGTGCTGATCGAGCACGACATGGGCCTGGTCATGCAGGTCTCCGAACGCATCGTGGTCCTCAACTTCGGCAAGGAGATCGCCGACGGCCGCCCCGAAGAGGTGCGCCGCGACCCCGCCGTCATCGAGGCCTACCTGGGGAGCGACGCCCATGCTTGAGATCAGCGACCTCGACGTCCACTACGACGGCGTGCACGCGCTGCGCGGCCTGTCGCTGACCGTCGGCGAGGGCGAGATCGTCACCCTGCTCGGCAACAACGGCGCGGGCAAGACGACCACCATGTCGGCCATCTCGGGCCTGGTACGGCCCAGCGGCGGCAAGGTCGTCTTCGAGGGCCAGGACATCACCGGCGTGGCCGCGCACAAGATCACCAACCTCGGCCTGGTCCACTGCCCCGAGGGGCGCAGGGTCTTCAGCACCCTGACCGTGCACGACAACCTGCTGCTCGGCGGCTACCTCGTGCGCGACCAGGCGGAGATCAGGCGGCGGGTCGACCACGTGTACAGCCTGCTGCCCCGACTGGCCGAGCGTCGCGCCCAGCAGGGCGGCACGCTGTCCGGCGGCGAGCAGCAGATGCTCGCCATCGGCCGCGCGCTGGTGACCGGGCCGCGCCTGCTGCTGCTCGACGAGCCGTCCATGGGCCTGGCGCCGCTGATCGTCGCCCAGGTCATGGACCTCATCGCCGACATCAACGCCTCCGGCACCGCCGTGCTGCTCGTCGAGCAGAACGCCTCCGCCGCGCTGAAGATCGCGCACCGGGGTTACGTGCTGGAGAGCGGACAAGGGACGCTGTCGGGCAGCGCGGACGCGCTCCGCTCCGACCCGCGCGTCGTCGAGGCCTACCTGGGAGGGGCATGATCCAGACCATCGACTACCACACCGGCGGCGAGCCGTTCAGGATCGTCGTCGGCGGGGTCGGCGAGATCAAGGGCTCGTCCGTCCTCGAACGCCGTGCCACGGCCTTCGCGGACGAGGAGATCGACAGGGTGCGGCGGCTGCTGTGCCACGAGCCGCGCGGGCACGCCGACATGTACGGCTGCTTCCTGGTGCCGCCCGACTCTCCCGGCGCCGACCTGGGCGTGCTGTTCTGGCACAAGGACGGCTACTCCACCGCCTGCGGGCACGGGACGATCGCGCTCGGCGTGCACGCCGTCCAGGAGGGGCTGGTCGAGGCCGACCCCGACGGCACCACCGACGTGGTCATCGACGTGCCCTCCGGGAGGGTGACGGCCACGGTGGCCATGACCGGCGGTGAGATCACCTCGGTGACCTTCAGGAACGTGCCGTCCTACGTGATCGCCCGGTCCGTGCCCGCGGCCGGCGTCCAGGTCGACGTGTCGTACGGCGGGGCCATCTACGCCTCGCTGCCCGCCGCCTCGCTGGGGCTGTCGGTGCGGCCCGAGGACCTGACCGAGCTGATCGCCCACGGGCGGCGGATCAAGGCGGCGCTCGCCGACCACCCCGCCGCCAGGCACCCGTCGGACGAGCGGCTGTCGGGCATCTACGGCGTGATCTTCTACGACGAGGTCGGGCCCGCCCACCAGCGCAACGTCACCGTCTTCGCCGACGGGGAGGTGGACCGGTCGCCGTGCGGCTCGGGCACCGCGGCCAGGCTGGCGCTGCTGGCCGAGGAACTGCCGGCCGGGTTCACGCTCACGCACGACAGCATCGTCGGCTCGTCGTTCCGCGCCTGGGTGGCCGAATCCACCCCGGAAGGCGTGATTCCGGAGATCGAGGGCATGGCCTACCGTACCGGGCGGCACAGCTTCGAACTCGATCCGCGGGACCCGATCGGAACGGGGTTCACGCTGCGATGAGCCGCCTCGCGAGCATGTCGGCCGGGGCTGGATCCGCGCCTCCGGTCCCGGCCGGCCACCCTCTGGCCGGAGCGCGCCGATGAGCGGCCTGCCGTACATCGAGGACCTGGAGCGGCTGGTGCCGATGGCACGGGCCGTCGCGGTCCTGGAGGAGACGCTGGTCTCGGGGTTCGACCCCGAGACCGCGCCCGCCCGTGCCGCCGTGCCGGCCGGGCAGGGGGAGTTCCTGCTCATGCCCGCCTCGGCGGGCCGGTACGCGGGCGTCAAGGTGGTCACCGTCGCGCCGGGCAACCCCGCCCGTGGGCTGCCCCGCATCCAGGGCACCTACCTGCTGTTCGACGGCGACACCATGGCGCCGCTGGCGGCCATGGACGGCCTGGCGCTCACCGCGCTGCGCACGCCCGCCGTCTCCGCCCTCGCCGTCAGGCATCTGGCGCCGCCCGACGCCCGCAGCCTGCTGGTGTACGGCACCGGGCCGCAGGCGTGGGGGCACGTGCGGGCGCTGCGCGAGGTGCGTCCCGTGGACAGGGTCACGATCGTCGGCCGGGACCACGGGCGGGCCGCCGCGCTGGCCCTGCGCTGCGCCGACATCGGCCTGGCCGCCTCGGCGGCCGTCGGCGCGCCGCCGTCCGACGCGCTGGTGCCGCTCGAGCAGGCCGACCTGGTCGCCTGCTGTACCACCGCCAGGGATCCCTTGTTCCCCGGTAAGCTCACCGGCGACAACGTCACCGTGACTGCCGTCGGGTCGCACGAGCCCGACGCCAGAGAGATCGACGATGATCTCGTCGCCCGCGCCACCCTGGTCGTCGAGGCGAGGAAGGCGGCATTGTCCGAGGCTGGAGATGTGATCCTCCCTTTGCGCGGCGGTACGATCACCAGTGGTCATCTCGCCGGCAACCTCGCCGACCTGGTCAACGGTCGCGTCGACGTGGGCGAGGGGCCGCGGGTCTTCAAAAGTGTCGGCATGGCGTGGGAGGACCTGGTGGTCGCGGCGGCCGCATACGAGGCGTGGGCTCACATGAACGGACGAAAGTAGGGAAGCCGGGATGGCTGCGGAGGATCGGCTCGACCTTCCGATGGTGGGAGAGCGGCAGAGCCTGCGCGAGCAGGTCGCGCACGCGCTGCGCGCCGCGCTCGTCACCGGCGAGATGCGCCCTGGCGTGGTCTACTCCGCGCCCGTGCTCGCCGCCCAGTTCGGCGTCTCGGCCACGCCGGTCCGCGAGGCCATGCTCGACCTGGCCAAGGAGGGCCTGGTCGAGGCGGTGCGCAACAAGGGCTTCCGGGTCACGGAGCTGTCCGACCGCGACCTCGACGAGCTGACCGAGATCCGCCAGCTGATCGAGGTGCCGACGATCGCCCGGCTGGCCGACGCGTCGAGGGCCGAGGAGTTCGAGCGGCTGCGGCCGATCGCCCAGCAGATCGTCGACGCCGCCGAGCGCGCCGACCTGCTCGCCTACGTCGACGCCGATCTGCGCTTCCACATCGAGCTGCTGTCGCTGTCGGGCAACGCGCACCTGGTCGAGGTGGTGCGTGACCTGCGCAACAGGGCCAGGCTGTACGGGTTGTCGCAGCTGTCGGAGCGCGGCATGCTGCCCGACTCGGCGCGCGAGCACCTGGCGCTGCTCGACGCGCTCAAGGCGGGCGACAGGCAGGCGGCCGAGCGCATCATGGGCGAGCACATCCACCACGTCCGCGACATCTGGGCCGAGCCCACGACCTGAGCCCGGCGAGGCCTCGGGTCCGCCGCAAGACGAAAGCCGCTCATCCCAGGTCACCGGGTGAGCGGCTGTCTCGCGGAGGTCAGGCCCTGGCGGCGCGGGTGGCGCCCAGGCTGGCGGCCACGATGCAGATGATGGCCGCCCACTGCTGCACGTGCAGGATCTCGCCCAGCAGCACCAGCCCGATCATCGCCGCCACCGCGGGCTCCAGGCTCATCAGGATGCCGAACACGTGCTTGGGCATCCGCCGCAGCGCCTGCAGCTCGAGCGAGTAGGGGATCACCGACGACAACAGCCCCACCCCGAGCCCGATGAGGATCACCGAGGGCTGCAGCAGGTCGGCGCCGCCCGTCATCACGCCCACCGGCGCGATGGCCACCGCCGAGACGATCATGGCGAACGACAGCCCCGTGGTCCCGGGGAACCGGCTGCCCGCGGCGGCCGACAGCAGGATGTAGGCCGCCCAGCAGACCCCCGCCACCAGCGCGAAGCCGATGCCCAGCCAGCTGACGGCGGCGGACTCGGTCCAGGGCGCGATGAGCGCGATGCCCACCGCGGCCAGCAGCGCCCACAGCAGGTCGAGGCGCCGGCGCGAGGCGGCGATGGCCACGCCGAGCGGGCCGAGGAACTCGATCGCCACCGCGATGCCGATCGGCAGCCTGGCCAGCGCCTCGTAGAACGACAGGTTCATCACGGCCAGCGTGAGGCCGAAGCCGATGCCGACCGCCCAGTCACGCCACGACAGCCCCTTGAGCTTCGGCCGCGCGAACGCACCCAGGATCAGCGCGCCCGCCACGATGCGCATGAACACCACGGCGGCCGGAGGCAGCGCCGCGAACAGTTCCTTGGCGAAGCCCGCGCCCAGCTGCACCGAGACGATGGCCAGCATGATCAACCCCGACGGCGGCATCGAGTCGGCGGCCGTGCGGAACAGACCGCCCGTGCGCGGCAGGGCTGACTTGAAGCGGTCGGCGGGCCCGTCAAGGGCAAAGGCGGTCAACAGGGCTCCTCGGGGAGAAAACGTACGGCAAGCCCCGAGCCTACTCGGCGGGTCCGACATCCCCCGGCGGTGGGCGGCCTACTCCCAGCGGAACGTCCTGGAGGCCAGTCCCAGCGTGAGCGCGGCCCACGCCACCAGCACCGTCACCGCGCCGAGCGGCAGCGCCGCGCCCTCGGTCAGCACCGCGCGCAGGCCGCCGGTCAGCGCCGAGATCGGCAGCATGGCCAGCACCGGCTCGACGGCGTCGGGGAAGGCGGCCAGCGGGAACACCACGCCGCCGCAGCCCAGCAGCACCAGGTAGACCAGGTTGGCCGCGGCCAGCGTCGCCTCGGCGCGCAGCAACCCGGCCATGAGCAGCCCGAGCCCGCTGAAGGCGGCCGTGCCGAGCAGCACCAGCAGCACGGCCGCGGCCAGCGAGCCGCGCGGCTGCCAGCCGAGCAGGAGCGCCACCGCCACGATGGCCACGGCCTGCAGCAGCTCCACCGCGACGACGGCCGCGGTCTTGGCCAGCAACAGCCCGGCCCTCGACAGCGGGGTGGCGCCCAGGCGCTTCAGCACGCCGTAGCGGCGCTCGAAACCCGTCGCGATCGCCTGGCCGGTGAAGGCCGTCGACATGACCGCCAGCGCGAGCACGCCGGGGGCCAGGAAGCCGACGCGCGAGCCCCCGCCGACGTCCACCAGCGGCGCCAGCGAGAAGCCGACCAGCAGCAGCACCGGGATGATCAGCGTGAGCAGCAGCTGCTCGCCGTTGCGCAGGATGGCCTTGGCCTCGGCGCCCGCCTGCGCCAGCACCATGCGGTGGAAGGGCGCCGCCCCGGGCGCGGGGGTGAGGTCGAGGGCGGTCATCGCAGCTCCCTGCCGGTCAGCTCGAGGAAGACATCCTCCAGCGTCCTGCGCTCGATGGACAGATCGTCGGCCATGACGCCCTCGGCGGCGCACCAGGCCGTCACGGTGGCCAGCATCTCCGGCCCGACATAGCCTTCGATGATGTAATGGCCGGCCGGCGACTCCTTGGCCGCCGATCCCGAGGGCAGCGCGCTCAGCAACTCCTCGAGCCCGAGGCCGGGCCGGGCGCGGAAGCGCAGCTGCCGCTCGGCGCCGGTGAGCGAGGAGGGGGTGCCCTCGGCCACCACCCGGCCCCTGTCGATGATCACCACGTGGTCGGCCAGCCGCTCGGCCTCGTCCATGTAGTGGGTGGTCAGCACGACCGCCACGCCCGCCGTCCGCAGGTCCGCGACCAGCTCCCAGCAGGCCCGCCTGGCCTGCGGGTCGAGGCCCGCCGTCGGCTCGTCGAGGAAGACCAGCTCGGGCCGGCCGATGACGGCCCCGGCCAGCGAGAGCCGCTGCTGCTGCCCGCCCGACATCCTCCGGTACGGCGTGCGCGCGTGCTCGGCCAGGCCGAGCCGTACCAGAAGGCCCTGGGGGTCGAGGGGACGGGCGTGGAAGCGTGACATCAGCCGCAGCCACTCGCCGCAGCGCATCGCCGGCGGCACGCCCCCCGCCTGCGGCATCACGCCCACCCTGGCGCGCAGCGCGGGGTCGGCGGGCGCGCGGTCGAGCACCCGCACGGTGCCGCCGTCGGCGTCGCGGAACCCCTCGCAGATCTCGATGGTGGAGGTCTTGCCCGCGCCGTTGGGGCCGAGGATCGCGGTGACGGCGCCGCGCTCGGCGGCAAGGGTCAGCCCGTCGACGGCGGTGGTGCCGCCGTAGCGTTTCACCAGATCGACGACCTCGACGGCAGGGGAGCTCATGGCCACGAGTTTAGGGACCCCTACGCGCGGTCAGCGCGCCAGGCGGCGCCGGCGACATCCATGGGCGACAAAAAGCTAAAAAGGCAGCCAACTCCAGGGATGTGAGGTTGGTCACGTGATTGTGTGGTGTACCGACAGGAGGTAGCGCGATGTCGGTTCGAAGTGGTTACGAGGCGGGCGTCCCGTGCTGGGTTGATCTGTCGACTCCTGACGTGCAGGCGTCGGTCCGCTTCTACGGCGAGATCTTCGGCTGGACGGCCGAGATGGTCGACGACCCGGCCGCGGGGGGATACGGGCAGTTCGTCCGCGACGGCAAGCGGGTCGCGGGCGTCGGCCCCATCATGGCGGAGGGCATGCCGACGGTCTGGAACACGTACGTGGCCACCGACGACGCGGTCGTCACCGCCGACCGGGTCAAGAACGCGGGCGGGACCGTGGTCGTCGAGCCCATGCGGATCTTCGAGGAAGGCTCGATGGCCGTCTTCCAGGCCACGGACGGCTCCTTCTTCTCGGTCTGGCAGGCCGGCAACCACAAGGGCGCCGAGCTGGTCAACGAGCCCGGCGCGTTCTGCTGGAACGAGCTGGTGACCAGGGATCCGCAGGCGGCCACGAGCTTCTACGGCACCGTCCTGCCCTGGACGCCCAGGACCCAGCAGATGGACGGCATGGCCTACACCGAATGGCTGGTCGGCGACAGGAGCGTCGCGGGCATGATGGAGATGCCGCCCCAGTACCCCGAGGGCACCCCCTCCCACTGGGGGATCTACTTCGCGGTCGCCGACCTCGACGCCACGGTCGCCACGGCCAGGTCGCTGGGCGCCACGGTGCTGGTCGAGTCGATGGATGCCCCGCCCGGCAGGTTCGGGATGCTCGTCGACCCGCAGGGCGCCGCGTTCTCGGTGATCCAGCTGAACCAAACTGCGTGAAAATGAGGCCGAAATTTGGGAATTCGGCGTACCAGATCGTGGTTTGACCCCTCGGCCCTCGTGGGCCACGGCCTACGAGGGAGAGGGGTTTCACCATGTCCGTGGCAGCCGCCGCGCCGGACGTCGCCGGGGAGGCAGGGGGGACCGGGAGCGGCCGCCGCGGGCTGTTGCTGCTGATCCTGGGCGCGCTCTCGGCCATCGGTCCTCTCTCGATCGACATGTACCTGCCCGCGCTGCCCGCCATCACCGGGGAGATGCTCTCGGCGCCCGCGCAGGTCCAGCTCACGCTGACCGCGTGTCTCGTCGGCATCAGCCTCGGCCAGGTCCTCGCGGGCCCGCTGAGCGACGTCAGAGGACGCAGGTTCCCGCTCATCGTCGGCGTCGCCGGCTACACGCTGGCCTCACTGCTGTGCGCCTTCGCGCCCTCCGTACCCGCGCTCATCGCCACGCGGCTGGCCCAGGGCGTCATGGGCGGCGCCGCGCTGGTGATCGTCCGGGCTGTGGTCCGCGACCTGTACGAAGGCGCCGCCATCGCCCGCATCTTCGCCACCCTCATGCTGGTCAGCGGTCTGGCGCCGATCCTGGCCCCCATCGCGGGCGCCCAGCTGCTGTCCTTCACCTCCTGGCGCGGCATCTTCGTCGCGCTCAGCGTGGCCGGCGTGGTGCTGCTGCTGGCCGTCCTGCCGGGCGTCAAGGAGACCCTCCCCGCCGACCAGAGGGAGCGCGGCGGGCTCGGGAACACCGTCGCCACCTTCTGGCGGCTGCTCGGCGACCGGTCGTTCATGGCCTGTTCGCTGGCCGCAGGGCTGGCTTTCGCCGGCATGTTCGCCTACATCTCCGGCTCGCCGTTCGTGCTGCAGGAGGTGTACGGCGCCTCGCCGCAGCAGTTCTCGCTCATCTTCGGGCTCAACGCCCTCGGCCTCACGGTCATGGCCCAGCTCGGCGGCAGGCTCTCGGGTCGCGTCTCGCCCGCCCGCCTGGTGCTGGCCGGCATGCTCGTCAGCCTCGTGGGCGCGGCGCTGCTGGTCACCGCCACGACCGCCGGCTCGCCCGGCACGGGCGCGGGCCTGGGCGGCGTGGTGGCCGCGCTGTTCGTCATGATGTGCGGCGCGGGTCTGGTCCTGCCGGGCACCGGCGCGCTGGCGCTGGCCGGGCAGCCCCCGCAGGTGGCCGGAAGCGCCTCGGCGTTGCTCGGCGTCCTGCAGTTCGCCTTCGGCGCGGTCGCCGCGCCTCTCGTGGGCCTGGCCGGCTCCGGTACGGCGGTGCCGATGGCCGTCGTCATGCTGGCGCTCGTCATCACCTCCTTCCTGGTCTTCGTGCTCCTCGGCCGGGGACGCGTCTTCGCAGTTAGGTAAGCCTTGCCTGCGTGAGAAATTGCATCCCCGTTCATTTGAGAACCGGGAAGGAATTACGGCACACTGATGTTGTGAAAAACGTGCCCCCGTCGATTGAGCCTGGACACGAGCGCAGCACCCGCGCCCGCGTGGCCCGGCTGATCCTGGAGCACGGTCCCGTCGCGGCCGCGGCTCTCGGCGAGCGGCTCGGGCTCACCCCCGCAGCCGTCCGCCGTCACCTCGACGCGCTGCTGGCCGACGGGATGATCGAGCCGCGCACGACCCGGCCCCGGGGTCAGCGTGGACGTGGACGACCGGCCAAGCTGTTCGCCATCACCGATGCGGGGCGCAGTGCTTTCGAGCACGCCTATGACGATCTCGCGGGGAGCGCGCTGCGCTTCCTGGCCGAGCGCATGGGCGAGGAAGCGGTGACCGAGTTCGCCCGCTCGCAGGTCAAGGGCCTGTTGCAGCGGCTCGAGCCGGTCATGCGGACAGTGCCCGAAGACCAGCGCGTTCAGGTGCTGGCCGAGGCGCTGTCGGCGGACGGTTACGCCGCCTCGGCCAGCAAGGCCAAGTCCGGCGGCGACCAGCTCTGCCAGCATCACTGCCCGGTGGCACACGCGGCGGCGGAGTTCCCGCAGCTGTGTGAAGCCGAGACAGAGGCCTTCGGGCAACTGCTCGGTGTCCCCGTGCAACGCCTGGCCACCATCGCACACGGCGACGGGGTCTGTACCACCCACGTGAGCCCCGTTCGGATAAGAGAAAGCAAGGAGACCGGAAGGTGACTGTCACCGACCGCCCGGAGCTGGAAGGCCTCGGGAATTACAAGTTCGGCTGGTCCGACCCTGACGCCGCGGGAGCGGCGGCCAAGCGCGGCCTGTCCGAGGAGGTCGTCCGCAACATCTCCGCGCTCAAGAACGAGCCGGAGTGGATGCTCGACCTTCGCCTGAAGGGCCTCCGGCTGTTCGCCAAGAAGCCGCTGCCCACCTGGGGTTCCGACCTCTCGGGCATCGACTTCGACAACATCAAGTACTTCGTGCGCTCGACCGAGAAGCAGGCCGCTTCCTGGGACGAACTGCCCGCCGACATCAAGAACACCTACGACAAGCTCGGCATCCCGGAGGCGGAGAAGCAGCGCCTCATCGCCGGTGTCGCCGCCCAGTACGAGTCCGAGGTCGTCTACCACAAGATCCGTGAGGACCTCGAGGAGAAGGGCGTCATCTTCGTCGACACCGACACGGGCCTGAAGGAGCACGAGGAGCTCTTCAAGGAGTACTTCGGCTCGGTCATCCCCGTGGGCGACAACAAGTTCGCCGCGCTCAACACCTCTGTGTGGTCCGGTGGCTCGTTCATCTACGTGCCGCCGAACGTCGAGGTCGAGATCCCGCTGCAGGCCTACTTCCGGATCAACACCGAGAACATGGGCCAGTTCGAGCGGACCCTGATCGTCGTGGACGAGAACAGCTACGTCCACTACGTCGAGGGCTGCACCGCGCCGATCTACTCCAGCGACTCGCTCCACTCGGCGGTCGTCGAGATCATCGTGAAGAAGAACGCCCGCTGCCGTTACACGACCATCCAGAACTGGTCGAACAACGTCTACAACCTGGTCACCAAGCGCGCCGTGGCCTACGAGGGCGCGACCATGGAGTGGATCGACGGCAACATCGGCTCCAAGGTCACGATGAAGTACCCGGCCGTCTACCTGATGGGCGAGCACGCCAAGGGCGAGACGCTGAGCGTCGCCTTCGCCGGCGAGGGCCAGCACCAGGACGCCGGGTCCAAGATGGTCCACCTGGCGCCCAACACCTCCTCCAGCGTCATCTCCAAGTCGGTGGCGCGCGGCGGCGGCCGCACCTCCTACCGCGGCCTGGTCCAGATCGAGGAGGGCGCCCACGGCTCGGCCTCGACCGTCAAGTGCGACGCGCTCCTGGTCGACCAGATCAGCCGCTCCGACACCTACCCCTACGTCGACGTCCGCGAGGACGACGTCTCGATGGGTCACGAGGCCACGGTCTCCAAGGTCAGCGAGGACCAGCTGTTCTACCTCATGAGCCGCGGGCTCGACGAGGACGAGGCGATGGCGATGATCGTGCGCGGCTTCGTCGAGCCGATCGCGCGCGAGCTGCCCATGGAGTACGCCCTCGAGCTGAACCGCCTGATCGAGCTGCAGATGGAAGGAGCCGTCGGCTGATGGGCCTGAACGAGAAGCCCCTGTCGACCCTGCACGAGAAGTCGTCCTACGATCTGGCCGACTTCCCGGTGCCGACCGGGCGCGAGGAGGCCTGGCGCTTCACGCCGATCTCGCGGCTGAAGGGCCTGCACAACGGCGCCGCCGAGGTGACCGGGCAGGTCGTCACCCAGGCCTACACGCCCGCCGGCGTCACCGCCGAGTGGGTCGGCCGTGACGACGCGCGGGTCGGCAAGGCGTACGCGCCCGTCGACAGGGTCAGTGCCCAGGCCTACACCTCCTTCGAGAAGGCGCTGGTCGTCACCGTGCCGCAGGAGGCCGTCCCCGGCGAGCCGATCCAGATCGAGGTCCGCGGCGGCGGCCTGGCGGGTGCGGCCTACGGCCACATCGTGGTCAAGGTCGAGCCGATGGCCGAGGCCGTGGTCGTCATCGACCACCAGGGCAGCGCGGTGTACGCCGACAACGTCGAGTTCGTCGTGGGTGACGGCGCCACCCTCAAGGTCATCAGCCTGCAGGACTGGGCCGACGACGCCGTCCACGTCTCCCACCACCACGCCCAGCTGGCCAAGGACGCGACCTTCCGCAGCTTCGTGGTCACCCTGGGCGGCGACCTCGTCCGGCTGTCGCCCAGCGTCGCCTACACCGCCCCCGGCGGCGACGCCGACCTGTCGGGCATCTACTTCGTCGACGCCGGCCAGCACCTGGAGCACCGCCTGCTGGTCGACCACTCGCAGCCCAACTGCAAGAGCAACGTCGACTACCGCGGCGCGCTGCAGGGCGAGGACGCGCACGCCGTCTGGATCGGCGACGTGATCATCAGGGTCGAGGCCGAGGGCACCGACACCTACGAGCTCAACCGCAACCTCATCCTCACCGACGGCGCGCGCGCCGACTCGGTGCCCAACCTCGAGATCCTCACCGGCGAGGTGGCCGGCGCGGGCCACGCCTCCGCCTCGGGCCGTCTGGACGACGAGCACATCTTCTACCTCCAGGCTCGCGGCATCCCCTACGACGAGGCCCGCCGCCTGGTCATCAGGGGCTTCCTCGGCCAGCTGGTGGAGAAGATCTCCGTGCCTGAGCTGCGCGAGCGCGTGTTCGCCAAGGTGGAGGCGGAGCTCGAGAAGTGACATTCCAGAAGGTCTGCAAGGTCAGCGACATCCCCGACGGCGGGGTCGTCGGCCTCGAGGTCGACGAGACCCCCGTGGCGCTGGTCCGCAAGGGCGAGGAGGTCTTCGCCCTGCACGACGTCTGCTCGCACGCGGAAGTCAGGCTCAGCGAGGGTGAGGTCTACGACGGGACCCTCGAGTGCTGGCTGCACGGCTCATGCTTCGACGTGCGCTCGGGCAAGCCCACCGGCCCGCCCGCCACCAAGCCCGTGAACGTTTACCGAGTGAAGATCGACGGCGACGACGTCCTCGTCTCGCTCTCGAAGGAGTCATAACAGTGTCCACCCTTGAGATTCGTGACCTGCAGGTCTCCGTCGCCGACAAGGAGATCCTGCGCGGGGTCAACCTGACCGTGAAGGCCGGCGAGACCCACGCCATCATGGGTCCGAACGGCTCGGGCAAGTCCACCCTCGCCTACGCGATCGCCGGTCACCCCAAGTACACGATCACCGGCGGGCAGGTCCTGCTCGACGGCGTCGACCTGCTGGAGATGTCGGTCGACGAGCGCGCCCGCGCCGGTCTGTTCCTCGCCATGCAGTACCCGGTCGAGGTGCCGGGCGTCAGCGTCTCCAACTTCCTGCGCTCGGCCGTCACCGCCGTCCGCGGCGAGGCGCCGAAGCTGCGCGAGTTCAGCAAGGACCTCAAGACGGGCATGGACTCCCTGGCCATCGACCCGGCCTTCGCCACCCGCAACGTCAACGAGGGCTTCTCCGGCGGTGAGAAGAAGCGCCACGAGATCCTCCAGCTCGAGCTGCTCAAGCCGAAGATCGCCGTCCTCGACGAGACCGACTCCGGCCTCGACGTCGACGCCCTGCGCGTCGTCTCCGAGGGCATCAACCGCTTCCGGGCCTCGGGCGAGACCGGCGTCCTGCTGATCACCCACTACACCCGCATCCTGCGCTACGTGAAGCCCGACTTCGTGCACGTCTTCGCGGGCGGCAAGATCGTCGAGGAGGGTGGCCCTGAGCTGGCCGAGAAGCTCGAAGCCGAGGGCTACGAGCAGTACACCAAGGCGTCGGCCTGAGAAGTGGTGAGCGACCGATGGGCACGGAGCGAGCCCGGCGTAGTGAGCGGGGAGGGGTGAGCGACCGATGAACGGAGCATTCGACGTGGAGAGGGTCAGGAAAGACTTCCCTGTCCTGTCCCGCGAGCTGTCCGGCGGGCGCCCGCTCGTCTACCTCGACTCGGGCAACTCCTCGCAGAAGCCGGCGCAGGTCATCGAGACCATGCGCGAGCACTTCGCGATGCACTACAGCAACGTGGGGCGGGCTCACCACGCGCTCGGCACCGAGTCGACCGAGGCGTACGAGGCGGCGCGTGACAAGGTCGCCGCCTTCGTCAGGGCGCCGAGCCGTGACGAGATCGTGTTCACCAAGAACGCCTCCGAGGCGCTCAACCTGGTGGCCTACTCCTTCGGCAACCGCACCAACACCGACCCCCGTTTCACGCTCGGCCCCGGCGACGAGATCGTCATCTCGGAGATGGAGCACCACTCCAACATCGTGCCGTGGCAGATGCTGGTGCAGCGGACGGGCGCGACGCTCAAGTGGTTCGGCGTCACCGACGACGGCCGGCTCGACCTGGCCGACGACGTCATCACCGAGCGCACGAAGATCGTCTCCGTCGCCCACCAGTCGAACGTGCTCGGCACCGTCAACCCGGTCGCCGAGATCGCCCGCCGCGCCCACGCGGCCGGGGCGCTGCTGATGCTCGACGCCTCCCAGTCGGTGCCGCACCACCCGGTCGACCTGGCCGGGCTCGGGGCCGACTTCGTGGCCTTCACCGGCCACAAGATGCTCGGCCCTTCGGGGATCGGCGTGCTGTGGGGGCGCGCGGAGCTGCTCGAGGCCATGCCGCCGTTCCTCGGCGGCGGCGAGATGATCGAGGCGGTCTGGATGGACCGCTCGACCTACGCGCCCATCCCGCACAAGTTCGAGGCGGGCACGCCGCCGATCGTCGAGGCCATCGGGCTCGGCGCGGCGGTCGACTACCTCGAGGGCGTCGGCATGGCGGCCATCGAGGCGCACGAGCGGGAGCTGGCGGCCTACGCGCTGCAGGCCCTCGCCGAGGTGCCGACGCTGCGGATCATCGGTCCCGCCTCCACCGAGGGCAGGGGCGCCACGGTGTCGTTCACCCTCGACGGCATACATCCGCACGACGTGGGGCAGATCCTTGACGACCGGTTCGGCGTCGCCGTCCGGGTGGGGCACCACTGCGCGCGGCCGCTCCACCTGAGGTTCGGAATACCCGCGACCACGCGGGCGTCGTTCTACCTGTACAACACCACGAGCGAGATAGACGCCCTGGTCAGGGGTCTCCACCACGTGCAGAAGGTGTTCGCCTGAGATGATCGCCGAGTCGATGTACCAGGAGCTGATCCTGGAGCACTACAAGCACCCGCAGGGGCGGGGGCTGCGTGAGCCGTACGACGCCGAGGTCCACCACGTGAACCCGACCTGTGGCGACGAGATCACGCTCAGGGTCAAGCTCGGCGACGGCGGCAAGATCGAGGACGTCTCCTACGACGGGCAGGGCTGCTCCATCAGCCAGGCCGCGGCTTCGGTGCTCCACGAGCTGGCCACCGGCTCGACGGTCGAGGAGTCGCTGTCGGTCGTGGACGAGTTCACCCGGCTGATGCAGGGCAGGGGCCAGGTGGAGGCCGACGAGGACGTGCTCGGCGACGCGGTGGCCTTCGCGGGCGTGGCCAAGTTCCCCGCGCGTGTCAAGTGCGCGCTGCTGTCCTGGATGGCCTACAAGGACGCTGTTGTGAGGAGCGCATAGATATGAGCAAGCCGGTGGAGACGCCTACGTCGGCGTTCGACGGCGAGGCGACCGTCGAGGAGGTCATGGAGGCGCTCAGGGACGTCGTCGACCCCGAGCTCGGGATCAACGTCGTCGACCTGGGCCTGGTCTACGGCCTCAACCTCGACCCGGTCGAGGGCGGCCAGCCGGTGGCCACCATCGACATGACGCTGACCAGCGCGGCCTGCCCGCTGACCGACGTCATCGAGGACCAGGCTCACTCGGCCCTCGACGGCATGGTCTCCGACGTGAAGATCAACTGGGTGTGGCTGCCGCCATGGGGCCCCGACAAGATCACCGACGACGGGCGTGACCAGCTGCGTATGCTAGGATTCAACGTCTGATCTTTTTTGCTGCGACGGTCGGCGAATATCGGCGCCGACCGTTTCAGTATGCCAGGGCTCCGGAAGGTCCGGCGTCCCGCGCGGGAATACCCCAATCCTCTCGCGTGTTAGGCAACACGTGCATCTGACGCACCACTGTGCGTGAACGCCGCCTGCGGCCGGCAGATGGGATGCGCGCAGACGGGCCGGACACAGCGGCCCCGTCCTTCCCAGGCGGGCGTGAGAGACGCCCGCGCACATGGCTCGTCCTTTCGCAGAAGTGACGCGGCCACTCTGACTGAAAGGCACGACTTCGTGACCATGCTTGACGCTGCCATGCCCGAAACCTCCGCCGAGGAGCACGGCATTCCGGAGTTCGAACTGCTTGGCCTGCCCAAGCCGCTCGTGACCGGCCTGTCCCGGCAGGGCATCGACAGCCCGTTCCCCATCCAGCGCGCCACGATCCCCGACGTGCTGACCGGCGCTGACGTTCTCGGCCGCGGCCAGACCGGCTCCGGCAAGACCCTCGCCTTCGGCCTGCCCACGATGGCGCGCATCGCCGGCGTCAAGCCGGCTCCCAAGCGCCCGCGCGCGATGATCCTCGTTCCCACCCGCGAGCTGGCCCTGCAGGTGCACGACGCGCTCGAGCCCCTCGGCCGCGGCCTCGGCCTGCGCATGAAGGTCGTCGTCGGCGGCATGTCCATGGGCAAGCAGATCGAGGCGCTGCGCCGCGGCGTCGACGTCATCATCGCCACGCCCGGCCGCCTGGGCGACCTGATGCGCCAGGGCGAGTGCTCGCTGGACGCCGTCGAGGTCAGCGTGCTCGACGAGGCCGACCACATGTGTGACCTCGGCTTCTTCCCCGTCGTGTCGGACCTGCTCGCCCAGACCCCCGCCGACGGCCAGCGGCTGCTGTTCTCCGCCACCCTCGACGGCGACGTCGACAAGCTGGTGCAGCGCTTCCTCAAGGACCCGATCACCCACTCCATCGCGCCCGCGACCTCGCCGGTCGACACGATGGAGCACCACGTGATCCAGGTCAGCCGGGACGACAAGTTCGACGTCACCGCCGAGATCGCCAACCGCGAGGGCCGCACGATCATCTTCGTGCGCACCCAGCACGGCGTCGACCGGCTGTGCAAGCAGTTGGCCCGTGTCGGCGTCAAGGCCGGCGGCCTGCACGGCGGCAAGCGCCAGAACCAGCGCACCCGCATCCTGTCGGAGTTCAAGGAGGGCCAGGTCGACGTCCTGGTCTGCACCGACGTCGCGGCCCGCGGCATCCACGTCGACGGCATCAGCCTGGTGCTGCACGTCGACCCGCCGCAGGACCACAAGAGCTACCTGCACAGGGGTGGCCGCACGGCCCGCGCGGGGGAGAAGGGCACCGTGGTGACCCTGGTCCTGCCGAACGAGCGCCGCTCCACCGACGCGCTGACCCGCCGGGCGGGCATCCACCCGTTCCGGCTCAAGGCCGCGCCGGGCAACGACCGTGTCGCCGAGGTGACGGGCGCCCGCGTCCCCAGCGGGGAGTCCATCCCGGTGTGGGAGCCCGACGTGCGCAAGCCGCTGCGTCCGCGCCGCGAGGGCGCGGGACACGGCGGTGAGCGCCGTGGCCGCCGCCGCGACTTCGGCGACGACCGGCGCCCGCGCCGTACGGCCGACGGGTTCGGCGACGACCGCCGCCCCCGCCGCCACGACGACGAGGACCGCCGCCCCCAGCGTGACTTCGGTGGCGACCGCGGCTCCCGTGGCGACGTCGGTGGCGACCGCGGTTCGCGCGGCGACTTCGGTGGCGAGCGGCGCCCGCACCGCTCCTTCGACGGCGAGCGCCGGTCCCGCCAGCACGAGGGCGGCTCGACCGAGCCGCGCACGTTCGGCGAGGACAGGGCGCCCTACCGCGACCGGCGCCAGGGCGGCTACCGCTCCGACGACCGCGGCGACTTCCGCTCCGGCGAGCGCGGCGGCAACCGGTCGGACGACCGCGGGCCGCGCGGCGGGTTCCGCTCCGACGACCGTGGTGCCCGTGGCGGGTTCCGCTCCGGCGGCTTCGGCTCCGACGACCGCGCGCCCCGTTCCGGCGGCTTCGGTACCGATGACCGCGCGCCCCGCTCCGGCGGCTACCGCGACGACAGGGGCCCCCGTGGCGGGTTCCGCTCGGACGAACGCGGCCGTCCCTTCTCCGGCGACCGGGGTCCTCGCTCCGGCGGCTACCGCTCGGACGACCGCGGCGAGCACCGGGGCCGCCCGTTCTCGGCCGGACGTGACGACCGGGGCCCCCGCTCCGGCGGCTACCGTTCCGACGAGCGCGGCAACGGCGGCTACCGCTCCGACCGCGGCAACCCGGGCCGTCGCTTCGGCCGCTGACCCACCTTCCCGGCTGCCCGCCGTACCCGCCTGCTGGCGCGGTACGGCGGGCAGCGCCGTCTCACCCGGTCCCCTGTGACGTTCACCCGGTCCCCAGGTGACGACGGCACCCCGTCCAGAAGCACGACGCCACCCTCGTCCGGAAGCACGGGGGAGAGCCGGTGGGACGCGCAGGAGTGCCCGCGGTGTCGTTCCGCGAGGTGGGCGACGTGCGCGGGTGGTGCCGTTTCCTGGGGTTCCGTCGCCGTTCACGCGGGCGCGATAGTCTCGATCAGGCCGCATTCTGGGCATCATCGGAGATCTCGTGACTGAGCTGCTTTCCAACCCCGTCAAGCACTACGACTGGGGTTCCCGCACCGCCATCGCCACGCTGACGGGCCGGCCGTCGCCCTCGCCCGACCCCGAGGCGGAGATGTGGCTCGGCGCCCACCCGTCAGGGCCCTCCCTGCTCGTGGAGCGCGGCATCACCCTCGACCAGGCGATCGCCGCCGACCCGCAGGCGGAGCTCGGCGCCGGGACGGTGGCCAGGTTCGGGGCGCGCCTGCCGTACCTGCTGAAGCTGATCGCGGTCGAGCGGGTGCTGTCGCTGCAGGTGCATCCCTCGGCCGAGCAGGCCGAGGCGGGCCACGCGCGCGGCGCCTACGTCGACGCCCACCCCAAGCCGGAGCTGGTCTGCGCGCTGACCCCGTTCAGCGGCCTGGCGGGCTTCCGGGCGCCGGGTGAGGCGGCGCGGCTGCTGGCCGAGCTCGAACTGCCGGAGCTCAGGCCGGTCGTCGGCCTGCTGGAGGCGGGCGACTCGGCGGGCGCGCTGCGGCTGCTGCTGGAGTGGCCGGAGCGCAAGGCGCTGGTCGAAGCCGTCGCGGCGGCGGCCGGGCGGCGTGGCCACGACCTCGTCACGCGCCTGGCCGAGCAGTATCCCGACGACCCCGCCGTGCTGGCGCCGCTGCTGATGAACCGGCACGACCTGATGCCGGGCGAGGCGCTGTTCCTGGGTGCGGGGGTGCTCCACTGCTACCTGAGCGGGTTCGGGGTGGAGATCATGGGCGGCTCGGACAACGTGCTGCGCGCGGGGCTGACCCCCAAGCCGGTCGACGTCGACGAGCTGCTGCGCATCACCGACTTCGCCGCCCAGCCGCTGCGGGTCGAGCCGGTGGACGGGCTCTACACCGTGCCCGTCCCCGAGTTCGCGCTGGGCCGCGCGCAGGCGCCCGACGTCACGCTGGAGGGCGGCGTGCCGCGCGTGTTCGTCTGCGTCGAGGGCGAGGTCGCCGTCGACGGGCGGACGCTGCGGCCGGGCGAGTCCGCGTTCGTGCCGGGTTTCCAGGCCGCCGTCCAGGTGCGCGGCTCCGGCACCGTCTTCTGGGCGCAGCCGTCTCGGGAGGCGGACGCCCCCGCTACCGGTGTCTGAGGGCCGATAGGCTGGAAGACCACATCGACCGAGCACCGAGAGAGATCATGAAGACCTTCGATGAGCTGTTCACCGAGCTGTCCGAGAAGGCGCGCACCCGGCCCGCGGGGTCGGGGACCGTGGCCGCGCTGGACGCCGGGGTCCATGCCATCGGCAAGAAGGTCGTCGAGGAGGCCGCCGAGAGCTGGATGGCCGCCGAGCACGAATCCGACGACCGTGCCGCCGAGGAGATCTCGCAGCTGCTCTACCACGTGCAGTGCCTCATGATCGCCCGCGGCATCGGGCTTGACCAGGTCTACAAGTACCTCTGAAAGGTTCGTCCACGATGCTACGGCTGGCCGTACCCAACAAGGGCGCCCTCAACGAGGCCGCCGCCACGATGCTGAAGGAAGCCGGATACCGCACCAGGAAGGACAGCAAGGAGCTGGTCGTCGTCGACGCCGACAACTCCTGCGAGCTGTTCTTCCTGCGTCCGCGCGACATCGCCGTCTACGTCGGCGAGGGCACGCTCGACGCCGGGATCACCGGTCGCGACATGCTGTTCGACTCGGGCGCGCCGGTGGAGGAGGTGCTGCCGCTGGGCTTCGGCGGCTCGACCTTCCGCCTGGCGGCGAAGTCGGGCACCATGTCGGCCGTGCAGGACCTCAACGGCCTGCGCATCGCCACCTCCTACGCGGGGTTGCTGGAGAAGTACCTGTCCGACAGCGGCGTCGACGCCCGCGTCATCAAGCTCGACGGCGCCGTCGAGACCGCCATCCGGCTGGGCGTCGCCGACGCCGTCGCCGACGTGGTCGAGACCGGCACCACGCTGCGCAACGTCGGCCTCGAGGTCTTCGGCGAGCCGATCATGCGCTCGGAGGCGGTGCTGATCAGGCGCGAGGGCTCGGCGGAGACGCAGGGCATGCAGCAGCTCGTGCGCCGGCTGCAGGGCGTCATCCACGCCCGCGACTACGTGATGATGGACTACGACATCCGCGCCGAGCAGATCGAGCAGGCCAGCGCGATCACGCCCGGCATGGAGGGGCCCACCATCTCGCCGCTGCACCGCGAGGGCTGGGTCGCCGTCCGCACGATGGTGCCGCGCAAGGGTCACCAGCAGGTGATGGACCAGCTCTGGCAGATCGGCGCGCGCGCCATCCTGGTCACCGACATCTACGCCTGCCGGATCTAGCGGAACAGGTCACGGACCTGGCGGAACCGGTCACGGCGCCGGTGACGGCCGGCTGACCGGTGGCAGGCCGCCGCCGGCGCGCGCCGTGCTGCGGGCCGCGGGGGCCGAGCCGGTGGTGCGCGTCACGGGCACCCCGCTGCCCGAGGCCCTGGACGGCCTGCTCGGGTGGGCGGCCCGCGAGGGCGTCACCAACGTCGTACGGCACGCGGACGCCACCCGCTGCCAGATCGACGTCACCTACGACGGGACGGCGGCCACGCTGGAGATCGTGGACAACGGGCGTGGCGGTCCGCCCGAGTCGACCGGCAGCGGCCTGGCCGGCCTGGCCGAACGGGTCAGGGCGGCGGGCGGCTCGATCGAGGCGGGCCCCCGCGAGGCCGGGGGCTTCCGGCTGTGGGTGGCGGTACCAGCGTGATCAGGGTCATGCTGGCGGAGGACCAGAGCATGGTCCGCGGCGCCCTGGCCTCGCTGCTCAACCTGGAGCCCGACATCGAGGTGGTGGGGGAGGCGGCCAACGGGCAGGAGGCCGTCGCCGTGGTGGCAGCCGTACGGCCCGACATCGCCCTGCTGGACATCGAGATGCCGGGCGGCGTCGACGGCATCACCGCGGGCGCGACCATCGCCGCCACCGGATGCAGGGTGATGATCCTGACCACGTTCGGCAGGCCGGGTTACCTGCGCAGGGCCATGGAGGCGGGCGCCGTGGCGTTCCTGGTGAAGGACAGCCCCGCGCGCGAGCTGGCGGCCGCCATCCGCCGGGTCCACGAGGGGGAGCGGGTCATCGACCCGGCTCTGGCCGCCGCCGCGCTCAGCGCGGGGCCCAACCCGCTGTCGCCCCGCGAGCGCGACGTCCTGGCGGCGGCCGTCGACGGCGCCACGATCGGCGACATCGCCCGCCGCCTGCACCTGTCGGAGGGCACGGTGCGCAATTACCTGTCGTCGGCCATCGGCAAGACCCACGCCCGCAACCGCATGGAGGCCGTTCGGCGGGCCAGGGAGCAGGGGTGGCTGTGAGGCCGCGCTAGAGCGCGGCGACCGCCTTGACGGCCTGGTCGACCTGTTCGGGGCTGACCAGGATGGAGGTGCCGAAGCGCAGGTAGACCTGCTGGTAGGGGGTGGTGCTGGTCAGGATGCGCCGGGCGCGCAGGCGTTCTGTCGCCTGGAAGGGCGTCACGCCGTCGATCTCGCAGCACACCAGCCCCGCCGACAGCGCCGGATCCATCGGCGTGATGAGCCGCACCCGGCGGTCGGCGGCCAGGCCCTGCTTGAGGCGGGTGGCCAGCTCGATCGTCCGTTCGTGCACGCGCTGCTTGCCGATCGAGGTCTGGAAGGCGAAGGCCTCGGCCATCGCCCAGCGATGCTCGAAGGTCTGGTAGCCGCCGGGGGTGTTGACCAGGCCGCCAGGCCCGGTGGGCGCGGTACGGCCGAACCAGGCCCTGAAGCCCGGACCGCTGAAGCTCGGGATGATGGGGGCGACGTGCTCCCAGGCCCTGCCGTACACGATGCCGGTGCCGCGCGGGCCGAACAGCCACTTGTGGGTGCCGGAGGCCAGGAAGTCGCAGCCGAGGTCGGTGACGGAGTCGGCCAGCGCGCCGAAGCCGTGGACGCCGTCGACGCACAGCAGCGCCCTGTCGGCCTCGTCGCGGTCGCGGTTGGCCTCGGCGAGCATGTCGGCGATGGCGCGGATCGGCAGCCTGACGCCGGTGCCGGAGTGGACCCAGGTGACCGCGACGATCCGGGTGCGCGGGGTGAGCCCCGCCTTCAGCGCCGCCACGATCCGCCCGGCGTCGGCCTTGGCCGGGTCGTCGTACAGCCGCACGCGCGTGACCCGGGCGCCGGTGCGCTCGGCCAGCATCCTGAGGTTCTCGTGCGTGGCGTAGAAGTCGTGCTCGGTGGTCAGCACGTGCTGGCCTGGGCGCAGGCGGAAGCCCGAGTAGATCACGCTCAGGCCCATCGTCGTGCTGTCGGTGAGCGCGACCTGGCCCGCCTCGGCGCCGAGGTAGCGCTCGGCGGCCGCCCGGACCGCGGCGTCGCGGTCATCGGCCTCCAGGTATCCGGCGGTGTCGCCGTCGAGCCCGTCGCGGTGGCGCTGGATCGCCGCGCGAACCACGGCCGGGTGGGCGGCCAGCACGTACGCGGCGAAGTTGGCCACCTTCGCGTCGAGGGCGAACTGCGCGCGCACCGAGGCCCAGTCGTCCGTCACCGGCCTCGGGCCCTCGGCGGGCGCGGTGCAGCCCGCCAGCGTCGCGCCCGCTCCGCCCACCAGCAACGTCCGCCTGTTCAGCACGACTTCCTTCCTAGCACGCTAACGTGCCGATGTGGGAAGACCAGCCAAGTTCGGCGCCGACCAGATCCTCGACACCGCCGCGGCGCTCGCCGCGGAAGGCGGCCACGAGGCCGTCACCGTCACCGCCGTCGCCGCGCGCCTGGGCGCGCCGAGCGGATCCATCTACCACCGCTACGGCTCGCGCGACCTGCTGCTGGCACACCTGTGGATCAGGGCCGTGCGGCGCTTCCAGGAGGGCTTCCTGCGCGCCGTGCGCAGGCCCGACCTGGCCGAGGCGGTGCGCGCCGCGGCCGCGCACGTGGTGCGCTGGTCGGCCGAGCACCCCGACGAGGCGCGGCTGCTGCTCGCGCACAACGTGGCCGAACTGCGCGAGCGCTGGCCGGCCGAGCTGGGTGCGCAGCTCGACGCGCTCAACACCGACGTCATGGCGGCGCTGCGCGAGCTGGCGGAGCGGGTGCCGGGCGCCGACGGGCTGGAGCGGGTCACGTTCGCGCTCGTCGACGTGCCCGTGGCGGCCGCGCGGCGGCACGTGCTCGAGGGGCGGGCCGTACCGGATGCGGCCGTACGGCTGGCCGAGGTGGCCGCCCTGGCCGTCATCCTGGAGAACGATCTCTGAGACCAGGCGCGGCCGGCCCCGCGCGGGTCACCGGTACGGCCCGCTGGCCACCCGCATGAGGTCGCTGACCCTGACGATCCCCATGCACCTGCCCACCTCGTCGGTCACCACCAGGTCGTCGTAGACGCGGGCGGTGTCGCGCCCCGCGACCTGCATCGCGGCGATGGCAGGGGTGGTCTTGGGAACGGTCCTGGGCGGGTCGGCCAGCCGCAGCGCCGGTTTCTTGCCGTACAGGGCGTGGCCGTACCTCCCCGCGATCGACAGCAGGAACCTGCTGCGGTCCAGGCTGCCCTCGGGACGCTGGTACTCGTCCACCAAAATCACGCTGGTGATCGAGGGTTCGGTGCCGAACGCCTCCACCGCCTCCTCGGCCGTCGCCCCGGCGGGCAGCGACACAGCCGGCATCAGCAGCTCGTGCACGCGCGGGCCGAGCATCATGTCGGCCTGCGACGGCTTGCGCACCGGCAGCGGCACCCGCACCCGGCCGTCCGGTCCCGGCCGCAGCAGCGGTCCCTCCGCCAGCCGGGTGCCCCACGAGCGCACGGCCGCCAGCTGCGCCTCCTGCGCGATGGCGGGGGCCAGCACGTGCGCGCCGATCCCGCGCGCCAGCGTCGCCAGCGCCTCGCCCGCCGCCGACCTCCTGGGATCCTGCGGAACGCGGGCGAGCAGCTCGGGGGCGAGCACGATGAGGTACGGCGCGGCCTCGATGATCAGCTCCATCGGGAGGCTGCCGACGCCCAGGCCGCCGAAGGCGACCAGGTAACCGATCGCCCGCAGGCCGTCCAGCCCGACGAGCAGCGCCTTCCTGTCCGCGTCCACGCACGGGCCGTGCACCTGGAGGATCACCTCCCTCGGCCGCCTGCCGGACCTCCTGAGGGCCTCGTGCAGCGGCGAGAGCGCGGCCGAGCCGCCGATGACCATGTGGGTGGGAAGGTCGAGGATGACGGGAAGGGTTCCTGCACCGATCTCGGCGGCGTCAGGGGACACGTGCAACGCGATGACACCGCCGGTCTCGAGGTCGACCACAGGGGAGACCGCGGCGGAAGCTTCCTGGTCGTACTGGGGAAGCAGGGGAGTCTGGGGAGACACGTCCAAATTCTGGGGCCGCTCCCGGCAGCCCAGAAGCCCGGTGCGGGGAAATTCACCGACATTTCGCTCCCGGTTCCTGGGACGCCACACCGGGTCTCCGGGCCGGCACGGCCCTGGGGCCGTCTAGAGCGGCCACCCGCCGCCGTCGGCAGGGGCGCCGGGGACGACCAGCCCCGACTCGTAGGCGAACACCACGGCCTGGGCCCGGTCGCGCAGCCCCAGCTTGGTGAGGATCCGGCTGATGTGCGTCTTGGCGGTGTTCTCGCTGACCACGAGCTCGGCGGCCAGCTCCACGTTGGACAGCCCACGCGCCAGCAGTCTCAGCGTCTGGCTCTCGCGGTCGGTCAGCCGCTCCAGCCTGGCCGCCAGCCGCGGGGCGACGCCGTGCCCAGGGCGGCGGACCAGGCTCTCCACCAGCCGTCGGGTCACGGAGGGCGCCAGCAGCGCCTCGCCGGCGGCCACGACCCTGACCGCCTCGGCCAGCTCCTGGCGGCGGATGTCCTTCAGCAGGAATCCGCTCGCCCCGGCCCGCAGCGCGTCGTAGACGTAGTCGTCCAGGTCGAACATGGTCAGCACGAGGACCTTGGCGCTCGTGGTGGCGCAGATGCGCGCGGTGGCCTCCAGGCCGTCCATGCCGGGCATCCGCACGTCCATGAGCACCACATCGGGCCGCAGCCGTTCGGCCGCCGCGACGGCGGCGGCGCCGTCGGCGGCCTCGCCGACAACGGTGATGTCGGGGTGGACGCCCAGGATCATGGCGAAGCCGGCGCGGAACAGATCCTGGTCGTCTGCGATGAGGACGCTGATCACGCGACTCCTAGGGGAGGGGAAGCTCGGCGTGGACGACGAACCCGGTACCGCCGGGCGCGGTTCCCGCCCGCAGCGTGCCGCCGCAGGCGGCGACCCGCTCCCGCATCCCTGCCAGGCCGTGGCCGCCGGGCCCGCCGGGGCCCGCGCCCGCGCCGTCGTCGGTGACGGTGACGGTGAGCAGGTCGTCCGCGCAGGTCACCGCCACGTGGGCATGGCGGGCTCGGGCGTGCCTGATGACGTTGGTCAGCGCCTCCTGGACGATCCGGTAGGCGGCGACGGCCGTCTCGCGGGGCACCGGGTGAGGACCGTCGCCGGTCTCCAGCGTCACCTCGAGGCCCGCCCGGCGGGTCCTGTCGATCAGGCCGGGAAGGGTGTCGAGGCCGGGGGGCGGGTGTCCCGGCGGGTCGGCGTCGTGGCGGTCGTCGCGGCGCAGCGTGTCGAGCAGGCCGCGCAGCTGGACCAGCGCGGTCCTGCCGGTGTCGGCGACCGCGTCGAGCGCCGCCTGCGCCTGCCGCGGGTCCGAGCCGAGGACGGCCGAGCCCGCCTCGGCCTGCACGACCATGAGCCCGACCGAGTGGGTGACGACGTCGTGCACGTCGCGGGCGATGCGGGTGCGCTCCAGCGCGGCCGCGGCGGCGCGCTCCAGCTCCACCCTCCTGCCGCGCTCGGCCCGCTCGGCCAGCCGCGCGGCCCGCGCCCGCGCCCCGGCGCCGAGCGCCCAGGCGGCCACGAACGCGGTGCCGACCATCCGGTAGACCTCGCTCTCCTCGTGCGGTACGGCCAGCGACACGTAGACGGCGATCCCGACGACGGGCGCGGCGAGCAGCCGTACGGTGGTGCCGCTCAGCTCGGCGACGGTGTAGACGCCCAGCAGCGGCCCCCACGGCAGGAACGGCTTCTCCCACAGCACCATCGCGGTCATGGCCAGTCCGGAGACGACGGAGACCGGCACGGGGGCGCGCCGCCGCCACAGCAGCGGCACGCCGGAGGCCACCGCGGACAGGACCACCCACCACGGCGCGGGCGTGGGCATGAGCGTGGGCGCCACGGTCGCGACGGTGACCGCCCCTGCCAGCACGGCGTCGACCAGCCCGGCGGGCGGTGTGGGCAGGCTACGGGCGAACCGCATGAGCCCGCTTCGCGGAACGGTCGGAGCCGAGCCGGCCGCGCGCACCATCGCCATCCCTTCCGTCCCCTGCGGCCCGCAGCCCGACGAGCACGGTCGGGGGCAGCAGCAGGAGGCCGGCCCAGCCTAGCCAATCGCCGAGCACGCTGTACGGCGTGGCCGCCACGGGCGCGGGAAGCGTGAAGACGGCGGAGGCGAAGCCGGGCCCGGTGCGCGCCTCGGCGAGCACCCGCCCGTAGGCGTCGCTGGCCAGCAGGATGCCCGCCCTGGGCGCGCGCACGACGGTCATGCCGTTCTCCACCCCGCGCACCAGCGCCATCCTGCTGTGGATCCACGCGTCGCCGGGGAAGTCCCACGCGGGGGCGAAGACGGCGGTCGCGCCGCGCCGCCGGTAGTCGCGCACGAGCGCGGTGAAGTCGAGGTCCTTGCAGATGGCGATGGCCCACCGGCCGCCGGATCCCGGGAGGAAGGCCACCGCGTCCGCGGGTCCCGGCTGGTACGCCGACTCGATGCCGGGGATGAGATGGCGCTTGTCGTAGCGGACCGGGGCGGCCTTGCCGGGGAAGGCGAGCGCGCTGTTGCCGCGTACGTCGCCGTCGGCGAGGGTGAGGCCGACCAGGATGGTGGCGTGGCGCTCGGCGGCCAGCGCGCCCAGCGGCCGGGCGAGCGCCGGCAGGGTGGCGGCGTCGGCGGCGAAGGTGTTCTCGGGCAGGACGACGACGTCGGCGCGCAGCTTGCGCAGCGCGCCGACGTAGCGCGCGACCAGCGTCCTGCCCTGCGGGGTGCCGACGGGGACGGTGTCGTTCGGCTCGTCGGTGGCCAGCAGCGCCACCCGCGTCGTACCGCCGGCCGCGCCGGGCGCGGCGGCCAGCCGTGCGGCGCCGTAGCCGGTCACGAGTGCCACGACGACCGCCGCTCCGGCGGCCCGCAGCAGCCCGCCCGCCGTCCACGGCAGGCCGGCCAGGACGGCCTGGACGCCCAGCAGCAGGAAGGTGACGCCCCACGGGCCGGTCAGCGACACCAGCTGGAGCACCGGCAGGACGTCGGCCTGCGAGTAGACCATGCTCCACCAGGCGCCGTGCGGCAGCGTGAGCGACACGGCGAACTCCGCCGCCACCCAGGACGAGCCGAACGCCAGCGCGGCGACGAGCGGCCTGCCGCGCCGTGCGATCGCCCCGAAGGCGAGCACCGCCAGACCGAACAGCAGCGAGGTCCCGACGATCAGCGCCGCCCCGAGCGCGGGCGGCAGCTCGAGCACATCGAGGTAGTAGCCCCACATCGGCGTCTGGCCGCCGAGCCAGGCGGCCGTGCCCGCGGCCGTGCGGGTCCATGGGCCCGATCTGACGGCCACGGCCAGCACGGGAAGGGCCGCGATCCACGCGCACCACCACACCGGCGTGAGCCCCGTCCCGAACGCCAGCAGGACGGCCGACAGCGCGGTGAGCATCAGGAGGAGAAGACGATTCATGCCCGCCATGGTCGGCCGGGGACCGCGCCCGGCGCGTCGCGCGGGCGGATGATCCGCGCCCTCATCCGCACGGGTGACGGAGATCGTGTTCCCGCCGGTCACATCCGAAGCGCGCGCCGAAGCAGGAGTTCGCGGCTGCTGAAGGGTCAGCGTGGCGCGGCCGGGGTGAACAGGTCGTCGAGGACGCGCCCCGGTCCCGCTCCCGCGGCGGGTTCGGCGTACCACTCCCTGCCGAGCACCCACCCGAAGACGGGGACAGGAAGCCGGAGGAGCGCCCGCATGACGGGCGCCAGCCTGCCGCGGCCCGCCACCTGCGAATGGTGGGCGGCGATCGCGTCGCGCTTCTGCCTGGCGAAGCGGCGTACGTCGATGCGGTGGGTGATGGCCTCGCGGGGGCTGTAGGCGCGGCTGAGCGCGTCGGGGTCGTAGCGGAGCGGCAGCCGCAGGACGCGCGCCGCGGTCATCAGCCGGGCGACGATGTCGCGGGGGAGGGTCGCCTCCAGCAGGCGCGGCACCCCCGCCTCGGCGGCGGCGAGCTTGCCGACCTCGTGCACCCTGACGTGGTCGCGGTGGCCGTACCCGCCGTTGGCGTCGTAGCTGAGCAGGATGTCGGCCCGCTCCTCGGTGAGGATCGCCGCGAGCCTGCCCGCGGCCTCGGCCGGGTCGGCGGCGACGAAACGGGCGCGGTCCGGCGGATCGGGGTAGAGGATCGCGCCGTGGCCGCTGTCGGCGTAGCCGAGGTGGACGACCCGGTGGACGCCCAGGACGGCGGCGCTCGCGCGCAGCTCGTCCATGCGCGTCGTGTCGCCGTCGGCGGCGGCCCCCATGTGGTCGGTGGCGACGGCGATCACCACGCGGTGGCCTTCGGCGGCGGCACGGGCCAGCGCGCCGCCGGTCAGGATGGCCTCGTCGTCCGGATGCGCGTGGAATGCCACGACTGTCGCCATGCGTCCCCCTGGGTCGTGAAGCCACCCAGCGTAGCCACTGGATGATCTTCGCCGGCCGACTTCGCGGATCTTCACCCCGGCACCGGTACGCTGCCAGGGTGAAGGCGCGACCGGCGAAGGGCGGGGGACGGTGGGTGTCGGTGCCCCCCGAGCGCGTCCAGCGCTGGATCGACGGCTTCGCCGACCGGCACGGCCCCTTCGAGGCGACAGGTGACACCCACGTCGTACGGCTGGCCGCCGCCGACGGCGCGATCGCCGCGTGCCACGCCCCGTTCCCGCCGCTGCCGCAGGGCCCGCCGAGGGTGGCCCGGCTGGTGACGCACGCCCGCGCCGACCGGCTCGTCGGGGTGGTGCTCGTCCGCCTGGGCGGCTACGCGGCGGGCGTCTTCCACGGCTCGGAACTGGTCGCCTCCAAGGTCGGCTCCCGCTACGTGCAGGGCCGCACGGCGGCCGGCGGCTGGTCCCAGCAGCGCTTCGCCAGGCGCAGGCAGAACCAGGCCGACCAGGTCTGGCAGGCCGCCGCCGACACCGCGCTCCAGGTGCTGTCGCCGCACCTGGAGGCGCTGGCGGGGGTGGTGTTCGGCGGCGACAGGAAGGCGGTCGACGCGATGCGTGCCGACCGGCGCCTCGCGCCGTTGTTCGCGCTGGAGACCGAGCCGTTCCTCACCGTGCCCGACCCCAGACTCGCCGTCCTGCGGGAGACCCCCGCGCTGTTCCGCGCCGTCCGGATCCACGTCACCGATCCGGAGTGACCCGCCGTCCGGATCCATGATCCGGAGTGACCTGCCGTCTGGATCCATGTCGCCGATCCGGAGTGACCCGCCGTCCGGAGCTGCGGGCCACTCCGCACGGCCGCCTCAGCCGGTCGCCGTGATCCGGACGGCGTCGGCGATGACGTAGCCGGTGGCCGAGGTCCATCTGCTCACCCCGACCACGTTGTATGTGCCCGCGTTCAGCGTGAAGGTGCCCAGCGAGCGCCATTGCCCGCCGCCCGCGCGCTGGTCGACCGTCACGGTCTGGGTCCCGCTCGCGGCGGCCACGAGGTGCGGGGTCGCGCTGTTGTACCCGGCGTTGGCCGGATACCAGACCTCCACCCGGTAGGCGCCCGCCTGGGGGACGGTGGTCCTGAACCAGGCCGGGTCACTGGCGGCGACGGGGTCGGCGAACCGGTAGTCGGCCCCGTAGCGCTGCGTGGAGTACGCCGAGGTGCCCCACGCCGACCCGGCGGCCGGCCCGTCGACGATCACGCTGAACGGGCCGCCGCCGCCCGAGCTCGCGGCGCTCTCCTGGTGGGTCCTGCCGAGCGCGGTCACGTGGTACGTGCCGGGCCCGGGCGAGGTGTCGGTGAAGGAGGTGCCCCGGGTGGTGCCGATCAGGTTGCGGGCGTCGGTGAACAGGCAGGGGTCGGCGGGGTCGCCCCGGTAGACGGCGTAGGCGGTGCCGCTGCCCTGCCACGACACCTTCACCCCGCCGGACACCGGCGTCGCCGAGACGCCGGTCGGGGACGGCGGGGCGGAGGCCGTACCTCTGGGCGGGATCAGGGCGGGCCTGCGGTAGTGGTCGGAGACGACCAGGGAGAAGGAGCCGATCCTGTCGGCCCGCACGTCCTTGGCGCTGAAGTAGACGTCGCCCTGCACCTCGGGGTGGCCGCGGTTGTCGCGCAGGTGGTCGCTGAGCTCGGCGGGGTCCTGCCAGGCGGGATCCTGGCCGGAGGCGCCCGCGCGGTAGGCGGCCTGTCCGATGAAAAGCTGCACGTTCGTGCCCCGCACCACCTCCGACCACCAGGCGGTGAGCACCGCGTAGTCGGCGGCGGCGAAGCCGATGTGCCAGTAGAGCTGCGGCGTCAGGTAGTCGATCCAGCCCTGCTTCACCCAGCGCCGGCTGTCGGCGTAGATGGCGTCGTAGGACTGCAGGCCCGACGTACGCGAGCCGAGCGGGTCGGTGGAGGCGTTGCGCCAGATGCCGAACGGGCTGATGCCGAAGGCGACGTGCGCCTTGGCGGCGTGGATGCGCTGGCCGAGCTCGCGCACCAGGAGGTTGACGTTGTCGCGGCGCCAGTCGGCGATGTCGGTGAAGGCGCCGCCGTACTGGGCGAAGGTGGCCGCGTCGGGGATGGTCTGGCCGCTGACCGGATAGGGGTAGAAGTAGTCGTCGAGGTGCACGCCGTCCACGTCGTAGCGCGTGACGGCGTCCATGATGGCGTCCTGGATGAAGGCGCGGACGGCGGGGATGCCCGGGTTGTAGTACAGCTTGCCGCCGTAGGCGAAGCGCCAGCCCGGGTTCTGGCGGGCGGGATGGGTCGCGACGAGCTTGGTGAGGTCGTCGTGGTTGGCCACCCGGTAGGGGTTGAACCACGCGTGGAACTCCAGGTTGCGGGCGTGCGCCTCGGCGACCATGAACGCGAGCGGGTCGTAGCCGGGGTCGGTGCCCTGGGTGCCGGTCAGCCACTGCGACCACGGCTCGTACGGCGAGGGCCAGAACGCGTCGGCGGTGGGGCGCACCTGGACGACGACGGCGTTCAGGCGCTTCTGGACGGCCAGGTCGAGCCACGAGCGGAACTCGGCCTGCTGGGCGGAGACGGACAGGCCCGTCCTGCTGGGCCAGTCGATGTTGGCGACCGAGGAGATCCACATGGCCCTGAGCTGCCGCTTGGGCGTGGCGGGATCGGGGACGCAGGCCGCCGTGGCGAGAGTGGTGGCGGGAGCGGCGGCTGCGGAGGCGGCTGTCGGGACGGCGGCGGGGTTGACGAGGAAGGTGAGCACGAGGGCGAAGAGCGCCGCTAATCGGGTCACAGAAGGAATTTTTCATCCAAGATGCCGACGAACGCAATAGTCTTCATCCCGATCGCCGGGCGAAGCGGCGACGGGTGGCGCGTGGCCGGCGCCCGGCGGTCATCCCCTCCTCGGCGAAGGACGGAAATTTTCATCCACAATCGCGGTAATGTCAATTATCGACATCTGTCATGAAGAGCCCTTAATGTGCAGCCACACCCCCTGCTCGAGGAGCGCTCATGACCCGATTAGCCGCTCTTGTCGCCTCTGCCCTCTCCGCCCTCCTCGTCCTTACCGGTCAGCCTGCCGTCGCCGACCGGGCGACACCCCTCGGCGCCGCCTTCGACAAGGCCGCCGCCGCCCACGACGTCCCCCGCGACCTGCTCGCCGCCATCGCCTACGCCGAGACCCACCTCGACGGCCACAACGGCGAGCCGAGCGCCAGCGGCGGCTACGGCGTGATGCACCTGGTCAGCAACCCCACCACGCACACGCTGGAGAAGGCCGCCGAACTCACCGGCCTGCCGGTGGAGAAGCTGCGCGCCGACACCGAGGCCAACATCCTCGGCGGCGCCGCGGTCCTGCGCTCCCTCGCCGACGGCCTCGGCCTCGACGAGGCCGCCAGGAAGGAGGAGGGCCGCTGGTACGAGGCCGTCGCCGCGTACGGCAACGCCACCTCGCCCGAGCTCGCCCGCCTCTACGCCGACGCCGTCTACGAGATGCTCGGCCTCGGCTTCAAGGCCAAGGGCCTGCGCGTGGCGCCCCGGGAGGTCACCGCCGAGCGTGGACGGTACGCCACGGTCAAGGACCTGAACGCCAAGGACACGAACGCCGTGGCCGCCGCCAGCCCCGACTACCCGAACGCCAGCTGGGTGCCCGCCAGCTCCAGCAACTACACCGCGTCGAGCCGTCCGTCGAGCTACGCCATCGACCGGGTGGTCATCCACGTGACCCAGGGCTCCTACGCCGGGACGATCTCCTGGTTCCAGAACCCGAGCGCCCAGGTCTCGGCGCACTACGTGGTCCGCTCCTCCGACGGCGCCATCACCCAGATGGTCCGCGAGAAGGACGTCGCCTGGCACGCGGGCAACTGGTCCTACAACACCCGCTCCATCGGCATCGAGCACGAGGGCTTCATCAGCGACGCCTCGTGGTTCACCGACGCGATGTACCGGGCCTCGGCCGCCCTGACCCGCAACATCTGCGACAAGTACGGCATCCCTAAGGACCGCGCCCACATCATCGGCCACAACGAGGTCCCCGGCGCCACGCACACCGACCCGGGCCAGTACTGGAACTGGACCACCTACATGTCGTACGTGACCGGCGGTGGCGGCGGCTCGTGGTCCACCACGATCGACAACACCGGCGCGTTCACCGCCAGCGGCAACTGGGGCACCTCCAGCTACTCCGCCCAGCGCTACGGCGCCGACTACCGCTTCGCCAACCCCGTGGCGGCCAGCGACCCCGCATGGTACCGGGCCAACCTGCCCAGCATGGGCAGCTACCGGGTCGAGGTCTGGTACCCCTCCGACCCGGGCTACAACAGCTCGGCCCCCTACATCGTGGCCACCTCCAGCGGCAACCAGACGGTCTACGTCGACCAGCGGTCGGGCGGCGGCGGCTGGCGCAGCATCGGCACCTTCACGCTCAACGCCGGTGATCGCGACGTCGTCGGCGTCAGCCGCTGGACCTCCGGCACCGGCTACGTCATAGCCGACGCCGTCCGCATCACCCGCCTCTGACCGACCAGCACCGAAACGCCCCCGGCCCCCGGACCCTGACCCGGCTCACCCGGCCGGAACCCGGGACCCCGACCCAGCCCACCCGGCCGGAACCGGGGTCCCGGGGTCGGCACACCCGAAACTCCGCGCCGGTTCACCGGGACCGGCCCGGTCCATGGACGGGCGGCCGGTCCGGCCCGCTGAGTCCCCTCGGGGGAGAACCGAAGATCGAGGAGAAGGGCGGCCCGCGGGCCGCCCTTCTCGCCGTCACGGGAAGCCCTGCCCCGCCCAGCCCGTTAACAAGGGGAGGAGGCGTGCCCCGGCCCGTACACTGATCCCCATGCACACTCCCGATTGACCGGCCCCCGCCGCCTGACCGACTTTCCTAGCCCGGGAGTGTCCTCCTAACCATGATCATCGCCAGTGATATCGAGCTGCGCGCGGGAGCGCGCCTGCTCATCGAGAACGCGACGTTCCGCGTCAACCCCGGTGACAAGATCGGCCTTGTCGGCCGCAACGGTGCGGGCAAGACCACCCTGACCAAGGTGCTCGCGGGTGAGGGTGTCCCCGCCGCGGGCACGGTCACCGCCTCCGGCAGCATCGGCTACCTCCCCCAGGACCCCCGTGCGGGCGACCTCCAGGTGCTGGCCCGCGACCGCATCCTGTCGGCCCGCGGCCTCGACGAGGTGCTGCGCAAGCTGCGCGCCGCCGAGGAGGGCATGACCAGCGACGACCCGAAGGTGCGCGACCGGGCGGTCAAGCGCTACGGCAGGCTCGAGGACCAGATGCACGTCCTCGGCGGCTACGCGGCCGAGTCGGAGGCGGCCTCCATCGCCTCCAGCCTCGGGCTGCCCGACCGGGTGCTCAAGCAGCCGCTGGAGACCCTGTCCGGCGGCCAGCGCAGAAGGGTCGAACTCTCCCGAATTCTCTTCAGCGGTGCAGAAACTCTCCTTCTGGACGAACCGACAAACCACCTAGATGCCGACTCAATTGGGTGGCTTCGGGATTTTTTGCGCTCCCATCAGGGAGGCTTGGTGATCATCAGCCACGACGTTGGTCTACTTGAAGCGACGGTCAACAAGGTCCTCCACCTCGACGCCAACCGCAGCGTGATCGACATCTACAACGTCGGCTGGACGGCCTATCTCGCCCAGCGCGAGACCGACGAGAAGCGTCGCAAGCGCGAGCGCGCCAACGCCGAGAAGCAGGCCAACGCCCTGCTGTCGCAGGCCGACAAGATGCGCGCCAAGGCCACCAAGGCCAAGGCCGCCCAGGACATGATGCGCCGCGCCAACCGCCTGCTGTCGGGCACCGAGGAGGTGCGCAAGAGCGACAAGGTCGCCAAGCTGCGCTTCCCCGACCCGCTGCCCTGCGGCAAGACGCCGCTGACGGCCGAGGACCTGTCCAAGTCGTACGGCTCGCTGGAGATCTTCACCGATGTCAGCATGGCCGTCGACCGGGGCAGCAGGGTCGTCATCCTCGGCCTGAACGGCGCCGGCAAGACCACGCTGCTACGGCTGCTCGGCGGCATCGAGAAGCCCGACACCGGCGAGGTCAAGCCGGGTCACGGCCTCAAGGTCGGCTACTACGCCCAGGAGCACGAGACCCTCGACGGCGATCGCACGCTGCTGGAGAACATGCAGTCGGCGGGCGGCACGTTCACCGACACCGAGCTGCGCAAGGTGCTCGGCTCGTTCCTGTTCACCGGCGACGACGTCGACAAGCCGGCCGGCGTGCTGTCGGGCGGCGAGAAGACCCGTCTCGCCCTGGCCATCCTGGTGCTCTCGAGCGCCAACGTCCTCCTTCTCGACGAGCCCACGAACAACCTCGACCCCGTCAGCAGAGAGCAGGTACTTTCGGCACTTAGGTCCTATTCTGGGGCGATCGTCCTGGTTACGCACGACGAGGGTGCTGTTGAGGCGCTGCAACCCGATAGGGTGATCTTGCTACCTGACGGAACTGAAGACGCTTGGAGCGCTGAATTTTCCGATCTTGTGGCACTTGCCTGATCTTAATTTGAGCGGGTAGGGATCTTTTCCCCTGGAGTAGGTAGCCGATCCCGCTGAAATGACTGATCATGGCGGAGTAACGCTGCGGAAGTCTGGCACTACAGGAGGTACTCGTGGCCGAGACTCTGAAGAAAGGCACCCGGGTCACCGGGGCCGACCGTGAGAAACTGGCCGGCGATCTGAAGAAGCGCTACGCCGCGGGTGAGAGCATCCGCGCCCTGGCCGCTTCGACCGGCCGGTCATACGGGTTCATCCACCGCATCCTCAGCGAGTCCGGTGTGACTCTGCGCGGACGCGGCGGGGCCACCCGAGGCAAGTCCAAGCGCTGAGGCCGCCTCGGATACGCGCGACCGCAGCCGCTCGTCTCCCAGTCAGCGTGCCGTCCCGCCCGGGCCCTACTAGAACCTCATTCTAGGGAATCGGTAGGCTCGGGCGCGACGGACCAGCGAGGGAGCGGACCCGACCGTCACAGGTCGGGACGCTACCCGTGACCACGCGGGAGTGAGCGATGGCGGAAGCGACGCTTGGGGGGAGTGCGGCGGACGTCTCCTTCGAGGAGGCCGGTCTGCGCTACGAGGTGGACGGTGAGATCGCGACGATCACGCTGGATCGGCCGGACAAGCGGAACGCACAGACGTTCGCTACCTGGTCGGCTCTGGCTCGGATCGGTGACGACCTGCCCGAGCAGGTTCGAATCGTCGTGGTCCAAGGTGAGGGACCGTCCTTCTCAGCAGGGATCGACCTGCGGATGTTCACACCCGAGGGGGTGCCAGGACAGGGCTCGTTCAGCTCGACGGCACAACTCGACGAGAAGTCTTTCGAGCAGCGGATCGAACAGGCCCAGCAGGGTTTCCTGTGGCTGCGCCGTCCGGAGATCGTCTCCATCGCCGCGGTTCACGGTCACGCCATCGGCGCCGGATTCCAGCTGGCGCTCGCCTGTGACCTGCGGATCGTGGCCGAAGACGTCAAGTTCTGCATGAAGGAACCCGCGCTCGGGCTCGTGCCCGACCTGACGGGGACTAAGCCCCTTGTCGATCTGGTCGGCACGGCCAAGGCGATCGACATCTGTCTCACGGCCAGGGTCGTGGGCGCCGAGGAGGCGTTCAGGATCGGGCTGGCCGAACGGGTCGTCAGCAGGGAAGGGCTGGCGCAGGCCGTACAGGACAAGGCGGCCGAGCTGCTTTCGACCAACCGCGACGCGGCCACGGCCACCAAGCGGCTGCTCCAGGGCGCGGCGGGGCGCACCCTGGAGGAGCAGGCGGCGGCCGAGCGGGCCGAGCAGCAGGTCAGGATCAGGACACTGTTCGCCGGGAGCTGATCAGGGAATCGGTGCCGCCCAGCGGGTGCTGAGATTGCCGATGACGATGATGGGTGGGGGCTTCGCGCCCCAGACGATGCGATCGCTGCGCCGTGACGAGTCGGTCATGAAGCAGCGGCTCCGGCCTGGCACGGTCAGGCGGATAGCCGGCCATGCCCGGCCTTTCGGCGGTCTGATCACCGCCTTCCTGGTGCTGGTGGTCGCCGGCGCGGTCATCGTGGTCGCCAACCCGCTGCTGATGAAGGCCATCATCGACGACGGCATCCTGCCCAAGCGGCCGGACGTCGTCGTCTGGCTCGCCGTCGCGATCGCGGCGCTGGCCGCGCTGGACGCCGGGCTGACGCTGGCCCAGCGGTGGTTCTCCGCCCGCATCGGCGAGGGCCTCATCTACAACCTGCGCACCGAGGTCTTCGACCACGTCCAGCGCATGCCGGTGGCCTTCTTCATGCGCGCCCAGACGGGCGCGCTGGTCTCCAGGCTCAACACCGACGTCATCGGCGCGCAGCGCGCGCTGACCAGCACGCTGTCGTCGGTCGTCTCCAACGTCATCAGCCTGGTCCTCGTGCTGGGCGCGATGTTCGTGCTCTCGTGGCAGGTCACGCTGGTCGCCCTGGTCCTGCTGCCGATCTTCATCTTCCCCGCCAAGTGGGTGGGGCGGCGCATGTCCGCGCTCACGCGCGAGCAGATGCAGCTCGACGCCGAGATGAGCTCGGTGATGACCGAGCGCTTCAACGTGGCCGGCGCCATGGTCGCCAAGCTGTACGGCAGGCCGGAGGAGGAGGCCGACACCTTCGGCAGGCGCGCCGCCCGGGTCCGCGACGTGGGCGTCACCGTGGGCATGTACGGCACCGTCTTCAGGGTCGCGCTCGGCCTGGTCGCCGCCCTGGCCACGGCCCTGGTCTACGGCATCGGCGGGGTCCTGGCCGTGGGCGACTACTTCGAGCTCGGCACCCTGGTCGCTCTCACGGCGCTGCTGATGCGCCTGTACGGCCCGCTGACCTCGCTGTCGAACGTCCACGTCGACGTGATGACCGCGCTGGTCAGCTTCGACCGCGTCTTCGAGGTGCTCGACCTGCGGCCCATGGTCGCCGAGAAGGAGGAAGCGCGTCCGGTGCCGGCCGGCCCGGTGACGATCGAGTTCGACGACGTGCACTTCCGCTACCCCGCCGCCGAGGAGGTCTCGCTGGCCTCCCTGGAGTCGGTGGCCAGGCAGGACACGAGCCCCTCGAATCCCGTCCTCAAGGGCGTCTCGTTCGCCGCCCGGCCGGGGCGGCTGGTGGCGCTCGTCGGGCCGTCAGGGGCGGGCAAGACCACCATCACCTCGCTGGTCTCGCGCCTGTACGACGTCGGCGAGGGCGCGGTCCGGCTCAACGGGCTCGACGTGCGCGACGCCACTCTCGCCTCCATCCGCGACACCGTGGGCGTCGTCATGCAGGACGCCCACCTGTTCCACGACACCATCGGCGCCAACCTGCGCTACGCCAAGCCCGGCGCCGACGACGAGGAGATCTGGGAGGCGCTGCGCGCCGCGCAGATCGCCGACCTGGTCGAGGGCCTGCCCGACCGGCTCGACACCGTGGTCGGCGACCGCGGCTACCGGCTGTCGGGAGGGGAGAAGCAGCGGCTCGCCCTGGCCCGGCTGCTGCTGAAGGCGCCCAGCGTGGTCGTGCTCGACGAGGCCACCGCCCACCTCGACTCCGAGTCGGAGGCGGCGGTGCAGCGGGCGCTGAAGACGGCGCTGGCGGGGCGCACCTCGCTGGTCATCGCGCACCGGCTGTCGACGATCCGCGAGGCCGACGAGATCCTCGTCGTCCAGGACGGCACGATCGCCGAGCGCGGCAGGCACGAGGAGCTGCTGGCCCGCGGCGGCGCCTACGCCGAGCTCTACCGCACCCAGTTCGCCGCCGAGGCGCGCGAGCGGTCCTGAACCCCGCGCCCCGCGCCCCACCGGCCGCGCCTCCCGCACCGCGCCGAGCCGGCCCCTACAGGCAGCCGAGCCCGACCCCCTACAGGTAGCCGAGCCTGGTCAGCTCCTCGCGGGCGACCTTCTCCACCAGCTCGCGGTCGTCGGGACGCAGCCGGGTGCGCCACCCGCCCACCTCCGGGATGCGCGTGCCGTACAGCGCGACCTTCGACACCCGCGTCTCCAGGAAGCCCGACAGCGCCGCGACGCTCTCGCCGGTGGAGTGGACCAGGTCCTCGTAGCGGACGGTGAGCAGCTGCTCGGCCGGCAGCTGCCGGCGCAGGGCGGCGCTGAGCCGCACCGCGCTGCGCCAGCGGAGGGCGCACTTGCCCGCCGTCGGCATGGTCTTCCACCGGTCGAGGTGCTCGTCGCGGTTGATCCCGAGGAAGGCGTTGGGGAACTCGGTGTCGTCGGCCATCATCGGCGGCTTGAACCAGGCCAGGCAGTCGGGGTCGGCGGCCATGTCGCAGGCGACGTCGCGGCCGTCGCGGATCAGCTGCACGAAGCGGGCGTCGGGGAAGGCCTGCAGCAGGACCTCGGCACTGTAGAGCAGGTCGGGGCTCGCGTCGCCGAAGCGTGTCACGGTGGCGGTGGCGACGCAGGGACCGCTGCCGGTCACGCCGCCCGCCTCCCGGCACGGCAGCGCGCACTGGCCGCACGAGCCGGGCAGCACCTGCCACGACTCGGCGAGGGAGTCGCGCAGCACCCTGACCGCGCCCGAGCTGCGCCCGATGGACGGGCGGCGGGCGAAGGCGCGCACCACGTGCGCCACCGACTGGCGGCCCATGGTCATGTGGAAGCCGGGGGAGCGCTTCAGGGCACGCGCGAGCAGGTCCGCGCCGGAATGAGGAGCTCCCAGCAGGAAGACCGGCCTGCGGACCTTGATGCCGTTGACCACGAGAATGTGGGGCGGAGGTCGCATACGTCAGGTAAGTGTGACACCGTTTGCCGGGTGAACGAACCGGCCACGCCAACATCGGCCACGGCGACCCCGGGAGCGGGCGCCGGCTCCGGATCAGGACCGCTCCGCCTGGGCGCGGGTGACACGGTCGCCATCGTCTCGCCGTCAGGGCCGCCGAACGCGGCGCTGCTGCAGCGGGGGGTGAAGCTGCTGGAAGGGCTGGGGCTGAAGGTCGTCCTGGGCCGGCACGTGCTCGACCGCGAGGGCTACCTGGCAGGCACCGACGCCGACCGCGCCGCCGACCTCCAGGCCGCCTGGTGCGACCCGGCCGTCTCGGCGGTGTTCTGCTCGCGCGGAGGGTACGGCGCGGCCAGGATCCTCGACCTGCTCGACTGGCGGGAGATGCGCGCCGCGAGCCCCAAGATCCTGCTCGGCTCCAGCGACATCACCGCCCTGCACCACGTCTTCGGCGTCGAGCTCGGCCTGCCCACGCTCCACGGTCCGATGCCCGCCTGCCGTCCGCTCTCCTTCGAGGCCGAGCCGGAGCCGGTGACGTGGGACCACCTGCGGGCCGCGCTCTTCGCCACGGCCCCGCCGCCCGTCACGGGCGACAGGGTCCTGCGCGAGGGCCGCGCCCAGGGCGTGCTCGCGGGCGGGAACCTGGCGCTGCTGGCCTCGCTGTGCGGCACCCGCTACCAGCCGTCCTTCGCGGGCAGGCTGGTGCTGCTGGAGGACGTCGGCGAGCAGCCGTACCGGATCGACCGGATGCTCACCCAGCTGCTGCAGGCCGGCGCCTTCGACGGCGTGCGCGGAATCGCGCTCGGCTCCTGGGTGGAGTGCGGCGACCCCTACCCTGTGCTGGCCGAACGGCTCGGGCCGCTGGGCGTGCCGATCATCGGGGGGTTGACCGTGGGGCACGGCACACCACAGAGGTCTGTGTGGCTCGGAGCGCTTGGTGTTATCGATACCGAATCGTGCTCCCTTACTGGTCTGCTTGGTGGCATGGAGCAGGCAGTGTAAGACGCATAGGGAGAAAAGCGACGATTCCGGAGGTCGGGGACGCGTGAAGTTCTTCAGGCGCGACCGGGAGCCCTCCCGGAGATCCGTCGAGGACATCGATCTCGACTCCCTCCTCGCGCTCGTCGCCGACTCCCTCGGCTACACCTGCACGTTCGCCCCTGACGGCGGCTCGCTCACCCTCGGCGGCGGCAGGGAGATCCTGGTACGGCTGGCGGGCCTGCGCCGCGAGGCGGGCCGCCGCTCCCGCGAGGACTGGCCCGTGCTGGTCTCCGAGCACCTGAGCCACGCGGTGGCCGCCGCCGACGACCTGCTCGACGTGTGCGACCTCGACCAGGTCAGGCCGCTGCTGCGCACCAGGGTCGAGTCGGTCGACGCGGTCGAGGACCTCACCAGGGTGGTCGGCCGCTCACTCAACGGCGACCTGGTCGAGCTGCTGACCGTCGGGACCCGCTTCGTGCGGCCCGAGGAGGCCGGATGCTGGCCCATCCCGTCGGGCCAGGCGCTGGACCTGGCGCTGGGCAACGTCCGGCAGGACGAGCGGCTGACGCTCTCGCACCTCGACCTCGCCGGGCTGCAGGCCTGGCGGCTGTCGGGCCGTACCGTGGCCGCGGCCGCGCACCTGCGCTGGCTCGAGCAGTACGTCGCCGTGCCGGAGGACGGGGTGCTGGTCATCCTGCCCGATCCCGCCACGCTGCTGCTCTACCCGGTCGACGGCATCGGCGTCGTGCGCGCCATCGAGCGGCTGCGCCTGCACGCCGAGCGCGCCGGGGGGCTGAGCCAGCAGGTCTACTGGTGGCACGCCGGCATGCTGACGCTGATCCGCGCCGACATCGTCCTGCAGGACGGCCAGACCCGGCTCGTCGTGGCCCCGCCGCCCGAGTTCGCCAGGGTGCTGGCCCGCCTGGCCGCCTGACCGGGGGAGCGCGCCCGGCAGCACCCAGAACGGGCCTCAGGACGGCCCCAGGCAAGCCCAGGACGGGCTGGCTATGACAGGGCGCGGGCCGCGTGGACGAGGGGCACGTGGGAGAAGGCCTGGGGGAAGTTGCCGACCAGGCGGCCGTAGCGCGGATCGTACTCCTCGGCCAGCAGCCCCACGTCGTTGCGCAGGGTCAGCAGCCGTTCGAACAGCTCGCGCGCCTCCTCGGTACGGCCCTGCATGGCCATGACCTCCACCAGCCAGAAGCTGCACGCCAGGAACGCGCCCTCGCCGCCCGGCAGGCCGTCGATGTCGTTGTCGGCGGCGACCGGGTAGCGCAGCACGAACCCGTCCGTCAGCAGTTCCCGCTCGATCGCGCTCACCGTGCCGCTCACCCTGGGGTCGTCGACCGGCAGGAAGCCGACGACCGGGAGCAGCAGCAGCGACGCGTCGACCTCGACGGAGCCGTAGGACTGGGTGAAGGTGTTGCGGACCGGGTCGTAGCCCTTGGAGCAGATCTCGTCATGGATGCGCTGTCGCACCTCGCGCCACCGCTCGACGGGGCCGGTGCGGCCGAAGTTCTCCACCTGCTTGATCGCCCGGTCCATCGCCACCCAGCACATCACCTTGGAGTGCGTGAAGTGCCGGCGCGGGCCGCGCACCTCCCACAGGCCCTCGTCGGGCTCGTCCCAGTGTTCCTCGACGTAGTCGAGCAGCTCCCGCTGGATGGACCACGCCCTGTCGCTGGGGGCCAGGCCCGAGGTGCGCGAGTGGTAGAGGCAGTTGAGCACCTCGCCGTAGACGTCGAGCTGCAGCTGGTTGACCGCGCCGTTGCCGATGCGCACCGGGCGGGAGTCCTCGTAGCCGTCGAGCCAGCCGAGCTCCATCTCGGGCAGGCGGCGCTCGCCCGCCACGCCGTACATGATCTGCAGGTCCTGCGGCCTGCCCGCGATGGCCCGCAGCAGCCAGGCCCGCCAGGAGGCCGCCTCGTCGAGGTATCCGGAGCCGATGAGCGCGTCGAGCGTCATGGTGGCGTCGCGCAGCCAGCAGTAGCGGTAGTCCCAGTTGCGCACGCCGCCCAGGTCCTCGGGCAGCGAGGTGGTGGGGGCGGCGACGATGCCGCCGGTGGGGTCGTAGGTCAGCGCCTTCAGCGTGATGAGCGAGCGGATCACGGCGTCGCGCCACGGGCCCTTGTAGGTGCACTGGCTCACCCACTCGCCCCACAGCTCCTCGGTCTGCGTGAGGTGCTCGTCGGCCGAGATCAGCCGCGGCATCGGCTGGTGGGAGGGGTGCCAGGTGAAGACGAAGGCGTGCCGCTCGCCCTCCTTGACGTGGAAGGTGGCGCGGTGGGCGTAGTCGCCGCCCTTGAGCGGGACGGGGGAGTGCAGCCAGATGGAGTCGGGGCCGCCGATTGCCTGCAGGTGGCCGTCGCTGCGGCGCACCCACGGGACGATCCTCCCGTAGTCGAAGCGGATCCTGATCTGGGTGGACATCTCCACCGTGCCGGACACACCCTCGACGATGCGCACCACGTCGGGGTTGCGGTCGCGGGGCGGCATGAAGTCGATCACCCTGACGGTGCCGGTGGGGGTGTCGTACTCCGATTCCAGGATCAGGGTCTCGCCCCGGTAGCGGCGCCGGTCGGCCGCCGGCCGGCCGGTGGGTCCGAGCCACCAGTGCCCGTTGCTCTCCTTGCCGAGCAGCGCCGCGAAGCAGGCCGGCGAGTCGAACCTGGGCAGGCAGAGCCAGTCGATCGACCCGTCGCGAGCCACCAGCGCCGCCGACTGCATGTCTCCGATGAGGGCGTAGTCCTCGATCCGCATGAACCCGACGGTACAGCGACCTTGACCGCCAGGCATGGGCAGACAGGTGGATTTCGTGGTGTCGGCCCGCTTCGCGCTCAGGACGGCAGCGGGAAGCGCCGGGTGAACAACTGCGTGATCGGGCCGATCGCCACGGCGAAGAGCAGCGTGCCGATGCCGACGGTCCCGCCGAGCAGCCAGCCGACGGCCACGACGGTGATCTCGATGAGGAAGCGGGACAGCCGGACCGACAGGCCGAGCTTGATCAGGCCGGTCATGATGCCGTCGCGCGGCCCCGGGCCCATCCCCGCGCCGATGTACAGGACGGTCGCCAGCGCGACGGCCACGATCGCCACCAGCAGGTAGGTCCACGCCAGGGCCCAGTGGCCGGGTGCCGGCAGCACGAACATCGCCGCGTCGGCGAACAGGCCCAGGAAGACGATGTTGCTGATCGTGCCGATGCCGGGCTTCTGCCGCAGCGGGATCCACAGCAGCATGACCAGCGCGCCGACCGCGATGATCCAGGTGCCGATGGTCAGGCCGGTCCTGATCGCCAGGCCCTCGTGGAAGACGTCCCAGGGGTCGTTGCCGAGGTTCGACTCGACCTGCAGGCCGATGCCGATGCCGTACAGGGCCAGGCCGCCGTAGAGGCGGACCAGGCGGGACGGAAGAGAGCCAAGGGACGGTACGGATATCTCGCTCATAATGGCCGCTATCCTCCAAGGCCAATGGCTTGCGCTAAAAGGGCCAATCAGCGAAAGTGGCCTTATGTCGGATCGCCACCTGTCCGCCCATCAGCTCGGACGCCTCCTCGACGCCGACCGGTCGGCCCGGCCGTACTACCGGGCGCTGGCCCAGGAGGTGCGCGCCCTGGTGCGGGACGGCAGGGTGCCGGTGCGGATGCGGATGCCCGCCGAACGACACCTGGCCCAGGAACTCGGCGTCAGCCGTACCACCGTGACCGCCGCCTACGACCTGCTGCGCGAGCAGGGCTACCTCGACAGCCGCCAGGGCGCGGGCAGCTGGACGGCGCTGCCCGACCCCTCGGTGTGCGCCGACAACCCCTGGCTGTCGGTGGACGACGACGGCCTGCTCCAGTTGCACTGCGCCGCCCCCGCCGCCACCACGCTGCTGCCGGAGGCCGTCGCCGAGGCCGTCCACGACCTGCCCAGGTACGGCATGGGCACCGGCTACGACCCCATGGGCCTGCCCGAGCTGCGTGAGCGCATCGCCGCCCACTACACCGCCCGCGGCCTGGCCACCCGCCCCGAGCAGATCCTGGTGACGACCGGCTCCCAGCACGCCCTCCAGCTCGTCATGAGCCTGCTGGTCGGTGCCGGCGACCCGGTCGTGGTCGAGTCGCCCACCTACCCGCACGCCATCGACGCCGCCCGCCACAGGTCGGCCCGCATCGTGCCCGTCGGCGTCTCGGCCGAGGGCTGGCAGGTGGACCTGCTGGCCGGCGCCATGCGGCAGTCGGCGGCCCGGCTGGCCTACCTCATGCCCGACTTCCACAACCCGACGGGCGCGCTCATGGACGACGCCACCCGCGCCGCCGTCGTCGGCCACGCCAGGCGTATGGACACCACACTGCTGGTCGACGAGACATGGGCGGAGCTGGCGGTCGACGAGGTGCCGAGAGCCGCGCCGATGGCCGCCTTCGACACCGACAGCAGGGTGATCACCATCGGCTCCGCGTCCAAGCTGTGGTGGGGCGGGCTGCGCATCGGCTGGATCCGCGCCAGCGCGGCCCTGGCGCGCGGCCTGGCCGTGCACCGCGCGGCCGTCGACATCGCCAGCCCCGTGCTCGAGCAGCTCATCGTCGCCCGGCTGTTCGACCGCATCGAGGAGGCTCGCGCCGAGCGCCGCCGCTCGCTCGGCGCCTCCCGCGCGGCGCTGGTCACCGCGCTGCGCGAGCACCTGCCCGAGTGGAGCTTCACCGTGCCGCGCGGCGGCGGCACCCTGTGGGTACGGCTGGCCGGCGAGGGCGCCACCCCGCTGGCCGAGAGCGCCGCCTGCCACGGGGTCAGGCTCGCGCCCGGCCCGTGGTTCGGCGTGAGCGGCACCCTCGAGGGCTACCTGCGCCTGCCGTACACCCAGCCGCCGCAGGTGATCACCGAGGCGGTCGCCAGGCTGGCGACGGCCAGGGCCAGGGGACCGGTCGGCGCCCGTCCGAGGGACCCGCTCATTCGGATGGTTTGACGCCGCTGGCCAGCGGCGCCCGCCAGCCGTACTTCATGGCCAGCATCCGCAGCCCGAAGGCCAGCACGGCGGAGGCCAGCACGGCGGGCCAGCCGTGCAGGTCGAGCTCGAACAGCGCGGCCATCACGGCCGAGCCGAGCGTCGCGGGCACGGCGTACAGCTGGCGGTCGTAGAGCAGGGTGGGGATCTCGCCGGCCAGCATGTCGCGCAGCACGCCCCCGCCGACGGCGGTGGTGACGCCGAGCAGGGTCGCGTGCAGCGGCGACAGGTCGTACAGCAGCGCCTTCTCCGTGCCGACGGCGCAGAACAGGCCGAGGCCCGCCGCGTCGAGCACCAGCAGGACCGGCATGATCCGGGTGACCTGCGGATGCCAGAAGAAGACGATCACGGTCGCGGCGATGGGCACCAGCACGTACCCGAGGCTCTGGAAGGCGGCGGGCGGGACGTTGAGGATCAGGTCGCGCATGATCCCGCCGCCCAGTGCGGTCATCGACGCCAGCACCGCCATGCCGACGACGTCGAGGCGCTTGCGGACGCCCATGAGCGCGCCGGACAGGGCGAAGACAAAGATTCCGGCGAGATCGAGCAGTTCAGACACAAAGGTCAGTGTGTCAGTGCCTGCCCCGGTGCCACGTCCTCGTCACCCATCAACGCCTTCAGCCTGCCCACGAACATCAGCAGGAACAGGCCGGCGGCCAGGGCGATGCCGCCCAGCACCAGGTAGTACTGCGGGAGCGTCAGGAAGGCGGTCAGCCGGTAGGTCTGGCCGCCGATGGCGTCGCCGAGCGCGGCCGCCAGGAACCACACGCCGAGGATCTGGCCCTTGAAGTGGTGGGGGGCGAGTTTGGTGGACACCGACAGGCCCACCGGGCTGAGCGTCAGCTCGCCGATCGTCTGCATGAGGTACATGACGACCAGCCACAGGATGGAGACCTTGACCCCGGCGGCGGCGACGGTGGCGGCCGAGGCGAGCACCACGAAGCTCAGGCCCGCCATGAACAGGGCGAAGGTGAACTTCATCGGGCTGCTCACCCTGCTTCCCCACCGGGTCAGCCAGAGCGCCGCGAAGATCGGCGAGAAGACGATCACGAACAGCGAGTTGAGGTTCTGGGTCCAGCCCGCGGGAATCGTGAACCCGAAGAACTCCAGGTCCACGCTCTTCATGGCGAAGTTGGTCACCGGCCCGGGGGCCAGGTCGAAGATCATCCAGAAGATGACGGCGGCGCAGAACAGCCAGATGTAGGCGCCGAACCTGCGCCGCTCCAGCGGGGTGATGCCGTGGCCGCCGTGGATGATGTAGCTGAGGTAGAAGATCGTGACCAACGCGATGATCGCGGTCACCGTCCAGGTGATGCCGTCCTCGGTGAACAGGCCCGCCGCGCTCAGCAGCGCCGCGATGACGGCGAGCGCGGCGATGGCGGCCAGCACCCACCTGACGGCCACCCGCCGCTCGGCCGGCGTCAGCGGCTGCGGCACCCGCTCGCCCGCGCCGTGCAGGCTCCGCTTGCCCAGGACGTACCAGGTCAGGCCGAAGGCCATGCCGACCGCGGCCGCGCCGAAGGCCAGGTGCCAGTGGGAGTCGCCGGCCAGGACGGGGGTGAGGCTGATGCCCGCCAGCGCGCCGATGTTGATGCCCATGTAGAACAGCGAGAAGCCGGAGTCGCGGCGGGCGTCCTCGTCCTCCCGGTAGAGGTAGCCGACCATGCCGGAGACGTTCGGCTTGAGCAGGCCGGTGCCGGAGACGATGAGCAGCAGGCCGAGGTAGACGAAGAAGGGACCCCTCACCGGCAGGGCCATGCTGATGTGGCCGCACATGATGATGACGCCACCCAGCAGCACGGCCCTGCGCGCGCCGAGCACCCGGTCGGCCACCCAGCCGCCGGGCAGCGCGGTCAGGTACACCATGCCCTGGTAGACGCCGAGGATCGCGAACGCCGTGGCCTCGGGCAGGCCGAGGCCGTTGCGGACGGGCGGGGCCATGAGGAAGGCGGCCAGGATGGCGCGCATGCCGTAGAAGCTGAAGCGCTCCCACATCTCGGTGCCGAACAGCGTGGCCAAGCCCCACGGATGTCCGAAAAAGGTCTTGTCTGCCGTCCTCATCCCGTCCCCCCGGTGACGCGGCGCATGTGGTCGACAACTGGTGGTGATGGCGCGTTCTTGTCCCCTGCCCAGGTCTTGTCGGTGGGTAACGCCGTGTGATGCGATGCATGCCACTCATGCAAGTGGGCACTGACATGGAGGGCGCGCGTCATGGCCGATGTCCTTGAGGTACAGGCCGAGATCCTGCGGGAGATCGCCGGCCGTACGGTATGTGAGCAGCTCAAGCAGATCGCCGAGCGGTACCCGGACTCACCCGCCTACTCCGACCCCGTCGAGGGCGGCTGGAGCACGCTCACCTACGGCCGGGCCAGGCAGCGGGTCCTGGAGATCGCCGCCGGCTTCCTCGCGCTCGGCATGGAGCCAGGCGACGCGGTGGCGCTGATGATGGTCAACCGCAGCGAGCACGTGCTGGCCGACCTCGGCGCGGTCCACGCGGGCGGCACGTCCTGCTCGGTCTACTCGACCTTCGCCCCCGACCAGATCGCCTTCGTCGCCGACAACGTGGGCGCCAGGTACGCCGTCCTCGGCGGCCCCGCCGACCTGGCCCGCTGGGAGCCCGTCCTCGACCGGCTGCCGGACCTGCGCAGGATCATCCTGCTGGACGGCACGTCCTCCACCGACCGCTTCCTGAGCTGGGACGACTTCCTCGAGCTCGGCCGGGCCAGGCTCGCCGTCGACCCCGCGGCCGTCGAGGCCCGCTGGCAGGCGGTCGGCGCCGACGACGTGCTCACCGTCCTGTACACCTCCGGCACCACCGGCATGCCCAAGGGCGTGCCGCTCACCCACGCCAACGTCTTCTACGAGTGCGCCGCCACCGACCGCATGACCGCCCTGCCCCTGCAGGGCACCCAGATCTCCTACCTCACCTACGCCCACATCGCCGAGCGCGTCCTCAGCCTCTACCTGCCGCTGACCAAGGTCTCCCACGTGCACTTCTGCACCGACCTGGCCGCCCTCGGCGCCACGCTCGGCCAGGTGCGGCCGATGATGTTCTTCGGGGTGCCACGGGTGTGGGAGAAGATGATGGCCAAGCTCCAGGCCCTGCTGGCCACCCAGCCCGAGGAGCAGCAGCAGAAGGCACGCCAGGCCATGGCCGCGGGCCGCGCCTACATCGAGGCCGGCCAGTACGGCCGGGCCGTCACCCCCGAGATCCAGGCCGCCTTCGAGGCCGCCGACGCCGCGTTACTGTCGGTCGTCCGCGGCATGATCGGCTTCGACCGCGCCGAGTGGACCGCCACCGGCGCGGCCCCCCTGCCCGACGACGTGCAGGGCTTCTTCGCCGGGCTCGGTCTGCGCGTCATCGACGTGTACGGCATGACCGAGACCACCGGCGCCTTCACCGCCAACAGTCCCGCCTGCTACAAGCTGGGCACCGTCGGCAGGCCCGAACCGGGCGTCGAGGTGCGCATCGCCGAGGACGGCGAGATCCTCACCCGCAGCCCGCTCAACACCGGCGGCTACCTCGGCAGGGCGGCCGAAGAGCTGATCGACGAGGACGGCTGGCTGCACACCGGCGACATCGGCACCGTCGACGACGACGGCTTCTACCGGGTGGTCGACCGCAAGAAGGAGCTCATCATCACCGCCGGCGGCGAGAACATCTCGCCCGCCGCGATCGAGAACCACCTCAAGGAGCACCCGCTCATCGGCCAGGCGCTCGCCTACGGCGACAACCGGCCCTACCCCGTGGCCGTCCTCACCCTCGACGGCGAGGTGGCCCCCGGCTGGGCGCAGGCCCAGGGCATCGCGTTCACCACGCTGGCCGAGCTGGCCGAGCACCCCGACGTGGTCAAGACGGTCGAGACGGCCGTCGAGGCGGCCAACGCGAAGCTGGCCAGGGTGCAGCAGGTCAAGAAGTGGGCGCTGCTGCCTCACGAGTGGACGGCCGAGACCGCCGAGCTGACCCCGAGCCTCAAGCTCAAGCGCAGGGTGATCCACGCGAAGTACGCCGAAGTGATCGAGGGCCTCTACTCCGGGTGACACCTTTGCCAACAGGGGCGTGTGTCTCGCCCCTGGGCATTGCCGGGCGGTTCCTACCGTCCAACTCATGACCAAGACAGTCCTGCTCACATCGCTGGTGGCGGGGACACTGACCGGTCCCGCTCTGGTCGAGGCGCCTGCCCCCCTCGCGATCAAGGAAATCACGATCCGTCCCGGCGACCCCGTGGTGGGGCCGCACGGCTCGGTGAAGCTGGTGATCGACGTCGTGGCCAGCGGAGCCGAGGAGAACGGCGTGACCATCAAGGTCGAGCCGGGCGCTCCGCCGGGCCCGGTACTCGGCCGTAAGCCCGTCGGGGGCGGCAGGCTCCCCGGCCCCGTGTCCCAGGCGCCGGTGGCGAGGCTGGCGCTGGTACCCCTGAACGTCCACCAGCCCGCGGCAGGTGTCCTGTCGCCGGAGGAGGTCTCTCCCGCGTTCGCGGCACCGAAGCCCCCCGTGGCGCCACCGCCCGCCGACGAGGGGGGCGAGGGCCGCGTCCAACTCCCGCGCGCGAAGCGCCCGTCCACCGAGGGCGTGATAGGAGGGGCGATCTCCTGGCCGGGCGAGCCGCCACCCCCGCACCCGGGAGAGCCCTGGTTCGAGCCCTCGGCCGCGACCGACTCCACGACCGACGCCGCGACTGACTCCGCGACCGACGCCGCGGCTGATTCTGCGGCTGAACCTGCGGCCGACTCCACGGCCGATTCCACGGTCGAGCCCGCAGCAGACTCCACGGCCGACTCCGTAGCCGCCGACGCCACAACCGATGCCACAACCGACGCCGCGGCCGACGCCGCGGCCGACACTGCAGCCGACCCGGCGACCGACGCCGCGACCGACACCGCGACCGATTCCACGAGTGGGTCCGCGGGTGACCTCGCGGGGGCGCCGGACCCCTCGTCCGAGCCGGCACCGGAGCAGGAGCCCGCGCCGTCCGCCGGTCCGGACGGAGAGCCCGTCGACCGTGACGGGAGGTGGGAGACCTGGCGCTTCCTGCCCACCCAGCCTCTGAACCGCTTCTATCCCGCGGGCGCCTGGACCATCACGGCCACCGCCACGGCGGACGACGGCACCAGCGTCACCGCCTACGCCACCTTCAACCTGCGCCGCGAGACCAAGCTCAGCTCGGTGCGCGTGAGCGACGCGGGCCCGGCGCGGGGCGTACGGCTGAGCGGGTCGCTGCACCGGGTCGACCCCAGCGGCGTCTCGGACTTCGCGCCGTTCGCCAGGCAGCGGCTGGAGATCCTCTACCGCCAGGACGCCGACGCAGACTGGCGTCCCGTCGGAGTCGTGACCACCGGCGAGACCGGACGCTTCGACCGGCGCCTGCCGGGCCGGGAGCGCGGCATGTGGCGGGTCCGCTACGGGGGAACCGACACCTACGCGGCCGAGCAGGCCAGAACCCAGCGCTGAGCCGGCGTTACCCGATCGTTAGCTTCTTTACTGCAACTTTTCTTTACCTTGACTCGTCGGTGGTGGTGACGCACTCCGTCCCGAGCGCGTCTTCAACGGGGAGAGGAAGTTCAGATGATGCGACGACTCGCCGCCGGCGCGGTGGCCGCCGCGCTCGGCGCCTCGGTGCTCGCGACCACGGGCACCGCGCTCGCCGATCCCGGCTACGACCGCGACCCCGACTGGGACGGCGGCCACACCAGGCTGTCGCTCGACGTCGGTCCTGAGCCCGCGTGGAAGGGCCGCGGCATCTCGATCGAGGGCAAGCTCTCGGTCGAGTGCGAGGAGGACTACATCGACGGCTTCGTCGTGGTCCGCCACGCCGACCACTGCAAGCAGGCGGGCGGCTGGAAGCGGCTGGGCGGCAAGAACATCGAGATCCTGTTCAGGCCGGACGGCTCCGGCCGCTGGGAGCACGTCGACACGGTCAGGACCGGGCGCGACGGCTACTTCTACACGCGCGAGCGCGCCTGGACCTCGGGCACGTGGCGCGCGGTGTTCGAGGGCGCCTGGTACCTCGAGCCGGCCGAGGCCACCGACTGGGTGAAGGTCGTCGGCCACTAGCCGGTGATCGCAGGAGCCCCGGCCCCGGCCGGGGCTCTTGTCTTTCCCGCGGAGTCCCTTCCGGTCAGGTGTCCTCGCCGGTGAAGTTCCTCCCGCCCCGCTATCACGGGCGGGACAGCTCGTCCAGGGCCTCCAGCAGCCGGTCGATCTCCGCCCGGTCGTTGTAGTGGACCAGCCCCGCCCGCACCGCCGACCCGGTGTCCCTGATGCCCAGCGCCTTCGTGGGCTCCCACGCGTAACAGTGGCCGTCCCACACGTTGACCTTCCGCGCGGCCAGGTGCTCGGCCACCCGGCGCGGTGAGTGGCCCGCCACGGTGAAGTAGGCGGTGGCGGTGCGCCGCCGCGGGGCGCCGACCAGCCGTACCAGGGGCAGCGCGGCCAGGCCCTTGAGCAGGTGGGCGAGCTCGGCCTGCTCGTAGGCGGCGACGGCCGACATCGAGGCGAGGATCCGCGCTCTGCGCGGGCCCGCGGTGTCAGGGTCGAGGGCGGCCAAGTGCTCCACGGCCGCGCGCACGCCCGCCAGGTCGGCGAAGGGCAGCGTGCCCGTCTCGAACCTGGCGGGCACCTCGTCGGGCGAGCAGGCGAGCTTGTCCGGCCGTAGCGAGTCGAGCAGCGACGGGGCGGCGACCACCGCTCCGACGTGGGGGCCGCACCACTTGTAGGCGCTGGTGGCGTAGAAGTCGGCGCCGAGAGCCGCCATGTCGACGGGACCGTGCGGGGTGGCGTGCACGCCGTCCACGTAGACCAGCGCGCCCGCGCCGTGGGCGACGGCGGCGATCTCGGCCACGTCCGGGATCGTGCCGAGCACGTTGCTGGCCGCCGTCACCGCCACCAGCCTGGTCCGCTCGGTGACCAGCCGCCGGTACTGCTCGGCGGGCAGCTCGCCCGACGGCACCACGATGTCCGCGTACCTCACCACGGCGCCCGCGCGCTCGGCCGCCTGCACCCACGGGCGCACGTTGGCGTCGTGGTCGAGCCGGGAGACGACCACCTCGTCGCCCTCGGCCCAGGTTCTGGCGAGCGTGGCGGCGAAACGATAGGTCAGCGTGGTCATGTTGGCGCCGAACACCACGCCGCCGGCCTCGCCGCCCACCAGGTCGGCCACCGCGGCGCGGGCCCCGGCCACGATCGCGTCGGAGCGGGCGCTCGCGTCGAACGCGCCGTGCGCGTTGCCGATGCCGGCCCGGTAGGCGCCCGCGATCGCGTCGATCACCGTCCGCGGCACCTGGGTGCCGGCCGCGGCGTCCAGCCATGCGTGCCCGTCGGAGAGAGCGGGGTACAGCGCGCGTACCCGAGTCACGTCGAAGCTCATGAATCACCATCCTGCGCTTGCCCTGGACCGAACTCCAGCCGCGAGGATGGTGCCCATGAGGAACCGATCCATCGCCGACGTCACCGTCAGCGCCATCGGCCTGGGCGCCATGCCCATGTCGGTCGCCGACCACATGCCCGACGAGGCGCGCTCCATCAGGACCATCCACGCCGCCCTCGACGCGGGCGTCACGCTGATCGACACCGCCGACGCGTACGCGCCCACCACCGCGGAGCTCGGCCACAACGAGCGGCTCGTGGCCAAGGCCCTGGCGTTGTGGAGCGGCGACCGCGACGCCGTCCTGGTGGCCACCAAGGGCGGCCACACCCGCACACCCGGCGACGGCTGGGGCCTGAACGGCAGCCGCGCCTACCTGCGCCAGGCGTGCGAGCGGTCGCTGAAGGCCCTCGGTGTGGAGGCCATCGGGCTCTACCAGCACCACCGGCCCGACCCGGCCGTGCCGTACGAGGAGAGCATCGGGGCGCTGCGCGACCTGCTCGACGAGGGCAAGATCCGCCTGGCGGGCATCTCCAACGCCGACCCCGCGCAGATCAGGCAGGCCCACGACATCCTCGGCGGACGGCTGGCGAGCGTGCAGAACGAGTACTCGCCCCGCTTCCGCACCAGCGAGCCGGAGATCGACGTGTGCGCCGAGCTGGGGGTGGCGTTCCTGCCGTGGTCGCCCCTCGGCGGCATCTCGGCCGCCGCCGGGCTGGGCGCCGCGCACGCCGCCTTCAACGAGGTGGCGGCCGAGCGCGGGATCTCGCCGCAGCGGGTGTGCCTGGCGTGGGAACTGGCCCGCAGCCCCGCCGTCATCCCCATCCCGGGCGCCAGCCGTCCGGAGAGCATCCTCGACTCGGCGGCCGCCGCCGACCTGACCCTGACGCCGGACGAACTGGCCCGCCTCGGCCGTTGACCGTGGGCATCGCCCCGCATACGTTCCGCATGGGCCGCCTTCGCGCCGCCCGGACCGGAGGGAATGCGATGACCGCCGAACCCGACCCGCACCGGCAGACCTGGCCCGACATCGTGCCCGGACCGCTGGGCACGCCCCCGCCGGAGTTCGCCCGCCGCCGCGCGGAGGGACCGCTGGACCCGGCCGCGATGCCCAGCGGCGACCTGGTCCCCGTCGCCGTGCGGTACGAGGACGTGCGCACCCTGCTGGGGTCGGCTGCCTCCAGCCGCAACCTGCGCCTGCCGGGGCTGCCTCGGCTGGTGAGCGGCATGGGCATCGACGACGACCCGGACGCGCTGATCAACCAGGATCCGCCGGAGCACACCCGCTACCGGCGGATCATGCACGCGGCCTTCACCCCCCGCCGCACCGAGCCGTGGCGGCCCCGGATCGCGAGGATCGCCGGAGAACTGCTCGACGAGCTGGGCGAGGAGTTCGACCTGGTGGCCGCCTTCGCCGTGCGGCTGCCCGGCCAGGTCGTCTGCCGGCTGCTCGGCGTGCCCCACGCCGACTACGACCGGTTCGTGACGTGGACGGACATGTTCCTCACCACCTCCACGGCGACCGGGCAGGCCCGCCACCGCGCCTACACCGAGTTCATGGCCTACGCCGCCGACCTGGTCGCCCGGCATCGCGCGCGACCCGGCGACGATCTCATCGACCTGCTCGTCCAGGCCAGGGACGACGAGGACCGGCTGACCGAGGGGGAGCTGGTCAACACGGTCTTCTCGCTGATCACCGCCGGGCACGAGACGACCGCCTCGATGGTCTCCCGCGGCGCCTTCCGCCTCATGCTGCACCGCGCGCAGTGGGAGGAACTTGTCGCCCGGCCGGACCTGGCGGCCGGCGCGGCCGAGGAGATCCTGCGCTACGACGGGCCGCCGGCCAGCGCGTTCATGCGCAGGATGACGAAGGACGTCGAGGTGTCCTGCGGCACCCTGCCGGCCGGCTCCGTCGTGCTGCCGAACCTCAACGCCGCCAACCACGACCCGAGCGCCTTCCCCGACCCGGAGCGCTTCGACATCCACCGCTTCGGAGCGCAGCCGCCCCACCCGCACCTGGCCTTCGGGTACGGCCCGCACCGCTGCCTGGCCGCCGCGCTGGCCAGGGTGGAGCTCACCGAGGCGGTCCGGGCCCTGGCGGTCAAACGTCCCACGCTGCGGCTGGCGGTCCCGGCCGAGGCGGTCGAGTGGAGCGACGGGCTGACCTACCGTCCCGTCGCGTTACCGGTCACCTCGGCCGCCCCCGGGTCCTGAACCCCGCCGACGCGCCCCCGGCCGGGACCCACGACGGAGGTGGACGGGGTCAAAGGGTTGCCCGGGATGTCCGGCCTCTGGAGAAGGTCTTGTCGTTGGCGCGCGAATAGCCGGTCAGGGTCAGCCGGGTGCCGGGCAGCGTCCACGTCTTCCACTGCCGGAACGGATGCCCACGCTCCAGGCGCTCGGGATGCGTGATCATGGCGAGGAGAAGATCTTTCCCGTGAAGTTCGATTTCGACAGCGTAAAAGCCGAAAAGACGCCCCCGCCGCGATAATGGGCGAGGGCGTCCCGTTCAGGAATGTCATCCCTTGTAGTTGAAGATTTGCCGCAACGTGTGCTGCACCTCCACCAGATCCTTCTGGTCCGCCATCACCTGGTCGATGGACTTGTAGGCGTCAGGGTGCTCGTCCACCAGCGCGGCGGCCCGGTCCGCGTTCCAGGTGCGGCCGCTCATCGCCGCCGTCAGGGACGCCGCCGACAGCTCCCGCTTCGCCTTGGTGCGCGACATGCGGCGGCCCGCGCCGTGGGAGCAGGAGTTGTACGACTCGGGGTTCCCACGGCCGCGCACGATGTACGAGCGCGTCCCCATCGAGCCGGGGATGACGCCTTCGTCGCCCCTGTCGGCCTTGATGGCGCCCTTACGGGTGATCCACAGCGACTTGCCGTAGTGGGTCTCCTGCTGGGTGAAGTTGTGGTGGCAGTTGATCGTGCGCACCCGCTGACCCATGCCGACGACCCTGAACAGGGCGTTGATCAGGACCTTGTCCATCCGGGCGCGCGAGGCCATGGCGTAGCGCTGGGCCCACAGCATGTCCTCGATGTAGGCGGTGAACTCCGGAGTGTTCTGGACCAGGTAGGCCAGGTCCGGGTCCTCCAGGCCGATCTCCTGCTTCTTCATCAGCTTCTTGGCGCCCACGATGTGCATCGTGGCCAGCTGGTTGCCGATGCCACGCGAGCCCGAGTGCAGCACCGTCCAGACCCGGTCACGCTCGTCGAGGCAGACCTCGACGAAGTGGTTGCCGGAGCCGAGGGTCCCGAACTGGTCGGACACCTTCTTGGTCAGCCGCTGGTCGAGGTCGGTGTGGGGCAGGCCGAGGTCGCCGAGGGCAAGGTCCACTGACGGGTCGTCGTGGCCCTTGCCGACGCCGGCGGGGATGCGGCGCTCCACCATCGGCATCAGCGCGGCCAGGGTGTCGGGCAGGTCGGCGGCGGTGAGCGTCGTCTCCGTGGCCACCATGCCGCAGCCGATGTCCACGCCGACGGCCGCCGGGATGATCGCGTTCTTGGTGGGGATCACCGAGCCGACGGTCGCACCGATGCCGACATGGGCGTCCGGCATGAGAGCGACGTGGCCGGAGACGATTGGCAGGCGAGCGGCACGAGCGGCCTGCATGATCGCGCCTTCGTCGATCTCGCTGGCCCACGACAGCAGGTTGGGTGCGGGCTGGTTCGGCGACATGAGAACAATCTCCTTACTGGTTCTTGATCAGTGTGGCGTGACCAGAAAGGAAATCCCACTCATTTTATCTTTTCGCCGACGCTCACTCCGCCGACGATATTCGGCACCGGTGCGGGTACGCCCGAAACCGCATGGCCGAGCCGGCCGTACCCGGGGTCATGGCCGACGCACGGACGGGGCGGGCTCGGTTCCACGTGGCGCCATGGAATAGGCTGAACACGTGTTCCCCTCGATGAGCTAGGAGGTGACCGCCCAGTGCTGAAGGACTCGTTCGGCCGGGTGGCGACCGACCTTCGGGTGTCCCTCACGGACAAGTGCAACCTGCGCTGCTCCTACTGCATGCCGCCCGAAGGCCTCGACTGGATGCCCAACGCCCAGTTGCTGACCGCCGACGAGATCGTCCGCCTGGTCACCATCGGGGTCGAACGCCTCGGCATCACCGAGGTGCGCTACACGGGGGGAGAGCCGCTGCTGCGCCGCGAGCTGGTCGACATCGTCGCCCGCACCTCGGCGCTGGCGCCCAGGCCGCAGATCTCCGTCACCACGAACGGCATCGGCCTGGCCAGGCTCGCCACCCCGCTGGCCGAGGTGGGCCTCGACCGGGTCAACGTCTCCCTCGACACCCTCGACCGCGAGACGTTCAAGCGCCTGGCCCATCGCGACAGGTTCGCGGACGTCATCGCGGGCCTCGAGGCGGCCGAGCGGGCGGGGCTGCGGCCGGTCAAGGTCAACACGGTGCTCATGCGCGGCGTCAACGAGCACGAGGCCGTGCCGCTGCTGCGCTTCTGCCTCGAGCGCGGCTACGAACTGCGCTTCATCGAGCAGATGCCGCTGGATGCCCAGCACGGCTGGAGCCGGGCCGACATGGTCACGGCCGACGAGATCCTCGCCCTGCTCGCCGCCGACTTCGACCTGTGCCCCGACGACCTGGAGGAGCGGGGCAGCGCGCCCGCCGAACGCTTCCTCGTCGACGGCGGCCCGGCGCGGGTGGGCGTGATCGGCTCGGTGACGCGCCCGTTCTGCGGAGCCTGCGACAGGGTACGGCTGACCGCCGACGGCCAGATCCGCAACTGCCTGTTCGCCAGGGAGGAGTCCGACCTCAAGGCGGCGCTGCGCGACGGCGCCACCGACGAGGAACTGGCCGAGCGCTGGATCGCCGCGGTCCGCGGCAAGCGCGCCGGCCACGGCATCGACGACCCGTCGTTCCTGCAGCCGGTCAGGCCGATGTCGGCCATCGGAGGCTGATCAGCCGCCGGTAGGAGTCGCCGCCGGTGTCAGCCGTCGAGGACCGCCGACAGGGCGGCGACCGCGTGCGCGCGGTGCTCGTCGAGCAGGCGCACCGCGGTGTCGGCGTCGGCGGCCCGCAGCGCGCCGAGCACCGCGCGGTGCTCGCTCACGACCCGCTCCCTGTTGCCCCCGTCGCCGTAGTACATCGACCGGTAGGCGTCGGTGGTGTCCCACAGCGTCCTGATCAGCCGCACCAGCCGGGGCATCCCGGCGCACTCGAAGAGCGTCAGATGGAAGACCCTGTTGGCCGCCGCCATCTCCTGCACCTCGCCCGCGGCGGCGGCCCGCTCCACCTCGTCCTGCGCCCGTTCGAGCCGCGCCAGATCGCCGGCGGTCAGGCGGGGGACGGCCCGCCGTACCGCCTCCTCCTCCAGCAGTTCCCTGATGCGGTAGACCTCGCGCAGGTCGTCGAGCGAGAGCGTCTCGACGAAGTAGCCGCGATGCGCCTGGTAGGTGACCAGGCCCTCGCCGTGGAGCGTCTTCAGCGCCTCCCGCAGCGGCACCCTGCTGACGTCGAACTCCTCGGCCAGCGCGTCCTGCCTGATCGGGCTGCCGGGGCGCAGCCTGCCCGTGGTGATGGCCCTGCGGAGCTCGCCGAGCACGAACTGCTGGGCCGTGGGCGGCCGGCGGCGTTCTTCCTCGAGCGGGCTCATCGCCCCAATATCTCACGGACCCAGTCGGAGTCCTGCCCGAGCGCGGGCGGCCGCAGCCGGTAGGCGGCGGGCGTGGCCCCGAGTCCCACCGGGTTGGCCACCTGCCCGTCGACCACCGGCTCGAACCCGAGCGAGGCGGCCAGCTCGAAGGCGCCGGCCACGTCGTTGATGGGCCCGCACGGCACGCCCGCCGCGGTGAGCGCCGCGAACCACTCGTCGGCGCTCCGCCCGGCCAGCGCCGCCGACAGTTCGGGCACCAGAAGGTCACGGGCCCGCACCCGGGCGTCGTTGGTGGCGTAGCGGGCGTCGGCGGCCAGGTCGTCGCGGCCGAGCACCGCGCACAGCGCGCGGAACTGCCGGTCGTTGCCGGCGGCGATGACGATCGGCCGGTCGGCGGCCTCGAACACCTCGTACGGCACGATGCTGGGATGCCTGTTGCCCATCGCGTGCGGCACCACGCCCGCCGCGGCGTAGGCCGAGGCGTGGTTGGCCAGCGCCGACAGCAGCGAGGTCAGCAGCGTCACCTCGACGCGCTGGCCCTGCGCCGTCCGGTCCCTGTGGCGCAGCGCGGCCAGGATCCCGAAGGCCGCGTGCAGCCCGGTGATCACGTCGACCAGCGCGACGCCGGTCTTGGTGCCCTGGCCCTCGGGCTCGCCCGTCACGCTCATCAGCCCGCCGACCGCCTGGACGACCAGGTCGTAGCCGGGCAGGTCGGCCCCCTTGCCCGCGCCGAACCCGGTGACCGAGCAGTAGACCAGGCCGGGGTTGAGCTCGCGGACCGCCTCGTAGCCCAGCCCCATGCGCTCCATCGTGCCCGGCCTGAAGTTCTCCACCAGCACGTCCGCCCTGGCCACCAGCGCCCGCGCCACCTCCAGGTCGTCCGCGTCGCGCAGGTCGAGGGCGATCGAGCGCTTGTTGCGGTTGACGCCGAGGAAGTAGGTCGCCTGCCCGTCGGCGTACGGCGGGCCCCATGCCCTGGTGTCGTCGCCGCCCTCGGGCCGCTCCACCTTCACCACGTCGGCGCCCATGTCGCCGAGCAGCATCGTGGCGTACGGGCCGGCCAGCACCCTGCTGAAGTCGGCCACCAGCAGTCCGGACAGCGCTCCTGAAGTCTCCATAGGCAGGGCAGCCTATGCTGTGCCATGTTGGATATTCAATATTGGATCCAATCTGGAGGCTCCGCCATGCACCCCACCGCCCTGTTCGCCGTCGACGGACTGCTGACCGAGGAGGAGCGCGAGATCAGGAGCACGGTCCGCCGCCTGTGCGACCGCGAGCTGCGCCCGCACCTGACCCAGTGGTTCGAGGACGGCGCCATCCCCGCGCGCGAGCTGGCCCGCACGTTCGGCGGACTGGGGCTGCTCGGCATGCACCTGGAAGGGTACGGCTGCCCGGGTCTCGGCGCGGTCTCCTACGGCCTGGCCTGCCTGGAGCTCGAGGCCGCCGACTCCGGCCTGCGCAGCCTGGTGTCGGTCCAGGGCTCCCTCGCCATGTACGCCATCTGGCGCTACGGCAGCGAGGAGCAGAAGAACGCGTGGCTGCCCGCCATGGCGGCGGGCGAGCGTATCGGCTGCTTCGGCCTGACCGAGCCCGACTTCGGCTCCGACCCGGCCCGCATGCGCGCCGGCGCCAGGCGCGACGGCGGCGACTGGGTGCTGAACGGCACCAAGATGTGGATCACCAACGGCTCGGTCGCCGACGTGGCCGTCGTGTGGGCGCAGACCGAGGAGGGCATCCGCGGCTTCCTCGTCCCCGCCGGCACGCCCGGCTTCACCACCAGGGACCTGAAGCACAAGGTGTCCCTGCGCGCGAGCGTCACCAGCGAACTGGTCCTCGACGAGGTACGGCTGCCGCGCGAGGCCGTGCTGCCGGGCGCCCGCGGCCTGTCGGGACCGCTGCGGTGCCTGAACGAGGCCAGGTTCGGCATCGTGTTCGGCGCGATGGGCGCGGCGCTCGACTGCCTGGAGACGGCGCTGGCCTACGCGGGCGAGCGGGAGGTCTTCGCCAGGCCGCTGGCCGCCTTCCAGCTCACCCAGGACAAGCTCGCCGACATGGCCCTCGAGCTCGGCAAGGGGCTGCTGCTCGCCGTCCACCTCGGACGGCTGAAGGAGGCGGGCACGATCACCCCCGAGCAGGTGAGCGCGGGCAAGCTCAACAACGTGCGCGAGGCGCTGGAGATCGCCAGGACGTGCCGGACCATCCTGGGGGCCAGCGGCATCACCCTGGAGTACCCGGTGATCCGGCACGCGGTGAACCTGGAGTCGGTGCTCACCTACGAGGGCACCTCGGAGATCCACTCCCTCGTCCTGGGCAAGGCGCTGACCGGCCACGCGGCCTTCGCCTGACGGTCCCCGGCGGGGACCGTGTGATCACCCCGGCGGACGCCGTACGGTGTGCACATGGGGCATGACGCGATCATTCTCGCGGGCGGCGCGGCGCGCCGGATGGGCGGCAGGGACAAGCCGGGCCTGCGGCTCGGCGGCAGGACGCTGCTCGAACGGGTCGCCGCCGCCGTGCCGGAGGCGGAGCGCGTCGTGGTGGTGGGCCCGCCGCGCGATCTGCCCGGCGTGCTGTTCACCCGCGAGGAGCCCGAGGGCGGCGGCCCTGTGCCGGCGCTGCGGGCGGGCCTCGACCTGGTGGCGGCCCCGTGGGTGGTGCTGCTGGCCGGTGACCTGCCGCTCATGGAGCCCGCCTGCGTGACCGCCCTCCTCCAGGCCGCCGCCCCCGACCGCGCCCCCGCCGCTCCGGATCCGGGGCGCGTGCCGGGCGGGCAGAGGGTGGGCGCGGTGCTGGTCGACGACGAGGGGCGCGAGCAGTGGCTGGCCGGGGCGTGGCGCACCGCGCCGCTGCGCGCGGCGCTCGCCGCCTACGAGGGCCGCTCCCTGCACGGCCTGCTGGCCCCCCTCGACCCGGTACGGCTGCGCCTGCCGGGAACCCCGTGGCTCGACTGCGACACATTGGACGATCTTCGAAAGGTGGCACAGATGAACGTGTTGGCCGAGTGGACCGCACTGGCCTGCAAGGAACTGGGCGTCGACCCTTCCCGGGTCGACAGGGACCTCGTCCTGGAGCTGACCAAGGAGGTCGCCCACGGCGTCGCCCGCCCCGCCGCCCCGCTCACCGCCTACCTGCTCGGCCTCGCCCAGGGCATGGGCACCGCGCCGGAAGACGCCGTCGAACGGATCACGACGCTGGCCCGTAACTGGGAACGCGCCACGACAGAGACCTTGACCGACGACTGAAGATCCCGGTCAAGCTGAAGATTTGCTGTGAACCCGCCGGCAAACGATTTTGGGAAAGCAGGCCTATCCAACCGGCGGGCCGCAACGAAATTGGGGGAGAAAAGGGCGATGCCGGGTGGTTACGGGGGCAAACCACCCGGCATCGCTTCATCGGCGTTCCGACGGGGGCCCGGAACGCCGGCACCAGCACTCCGACGGGGGACCGGAGCGCTTGGCTAAAGCGTACACCTACTACCCGTGGGATGCGTCAAGACTTAGTCACGACCCGATCTCGCGTCGGTGATGCGGTATCTCGCCTTGGTCATGGGAGGGGTTGGAAAAGGTCGGAGGCGGCGCATCTCTTCCCCGCTCATTGGCACCTATAACCGCTATGTATGGCAAAAAGACGGCCCCGGCGATGAACAGCAGCCGGTACGGCCACGGGACAGGAACCACGACCGCCAGGATCAGGCAGATCGTCCGGATGCCCATCTGGATGAGGTAGATCTTTTCCCGGCGGTGGATGTCCGCACTCAGGGACGGCCGGGCGTCGGTCACCCTGTGCACGTCCTTCTGGCGGCGCCAGCGCTTCACACCTTCCACCGTAGACCTCGGACGGCGCCGGCGCGATGAGCCCCATGAACGGTACGGCTGGTCATGCGATCATGGCTTTCAGGTAAGGGAGGAGCAGCTATGTCGGATCGAACGTATCGGGTGACCGAGATAGTCGGCACGTCGGGGGAGAGCCTCGATGACGCCATCCGCAACGGCATCCGCAGGGCCTCGCAGACGCTGCGTCACCTCGACTGGTTCGAGGTGACGGAGATCCGCGGACACATCGACCAGGGGGAGATCGCCCACTACCAGGTGGGCATGAAGGTGGGCTTCCGGCTCGAGGACGCCTGATCTCTGTCACCGTTTCGTGGGAGGCGTGACTTCGCCGGGTTCGCGGGGCACACTGCGGTACCAAAAGGGCTCGGCGAAGGGATCACGTGATGGCACCGCTCCTCCGCATCGGCTCGCGGTCGTTACCGGGCGCGGGTCACGGAGCCGTCCGCGACGACAGCCGGGCAGCCGCCCGCGGCTACAGCCGCGGGACCGGCCAGGGCACCGGCGTCAGGGCCGGCCGTGACAGGGGCCGCGGGGCCCGCTCGCTGCTGGCCGCGCTGGCGCTGGCCGTACCGCTGGCGACGGGCTGTTCCAGCGTCCCCGTGACCGGCCGGGCCGCCTCCCCCGCACCGAGCGCCCAGCACCCGAGCGAGCAGAAGGGGGCGGCCACGTCCTCGCCCGTCCTGCGCCAGACGCCCGACCAGATCGCCCGCACCTCCGCCAGCATCAGGCAGCTCGACGACCTGCCCATGTACGAGATGACCTTCGACGGCGGCTACGACGCCGAGGCGCCGCTCACCGAGGACGAGCTCGCCCGCAAGGCCGACGGCTGGGCGTGCTCGCTGTTCCTGCGCGGCACCGAGTTCGGCCGCAACTTCGACTGGGACCCCAACCCGGCGATCGTCGTACGGGCCGACCCGCCCGACGGCTACGCCTCCCTGTCGATCGCCGACGCCTCCTACCTGCTCGGCTCGTCCGCCGCCCCCGACCTGTCCGACCCCGTCCAGCGGCGGCGGCTCGGCCACGCGGTGCTGGCCCCCTTCGACGGCATGAACGAGAAGGGCCTGGCGGTGGGCCTGGCCACCACGCCCACCGCCGAGCTGCCCGCTCCCATGCCGGACCGGCCCACGCTCGGCAGCGTGCGGATCATGCGGGTGCTGCTCGACCGGGCCGCCACCGTGAAGGAGGCGCTGGCCCTGATGCGCACCTACAACGTCGACTTCACCGGCGGGCCCCAGGTGCACTACCTGATCGTCGACAAAAGCGGCGACTCGGCCGTCGTCGAGTACGGCAAGGGCAGGATGAACGTGGTCGAGGACCGCGTGCTGACCAACTGGAGCGTCGTCAGCGGCACGCCCGACGACCGCCACACCAGGCTGACCAGAACCATCGACTCCAAGACCGACGGCCTCGAGCTGCTCAAGAGCGTCGCCCAGGGCCACACCCGCTGGTCGGTCGTCTACGACCTCGCGGCGGGAACGGCCAGGCTGGTCACCGGCAAGCGCTGGGGCAAGGTGCACACGCTGTCGCTGGCCCGCCCGCAGGAGTGAGCCCTCCGGGCGGGCCGGCGCTCAGTTGGCCTGGCTGACCGTCGACATGTTGAAGTCGGGCACCCGCACCGGCGGCATGATCGCGCGGGTGAAGTAGTCGTTCCACTCGCGCGGCAGCGTCTGCCGGCTCTCGCCGATCTCGCTCACGCGGCCGAGCAGGTCGACCGGGCTCTCGTTGAACCTGAAGTTGTTCACCTCGCCGACGACCTCGCCGTGCTCGACCAGGTAGACGCCGTCGCGGGTGAGCCCGGTCAGCAGCAGCGTCTGCGGGTCGACCTCGCGGATGTACCACAGGCAGGTCACCAGCAGCCCGCGCGCGGTGGAGGCGATCATCTCCTCCAGCGTCCGGCCGCCGTCGCCGCCGCGCATGATCAGGTTGTCGACCGCGGGCGTCACGGGCAGGCCGCTCAGCTCGGCCGAGTGGCGGGTCTGCAGCAGCGCCGACAGCGTGCCGTCCTTCACCCAGTCGGTGGCCGCCAGCGGCAGGCCGTTGTCGAAGACCGAGCTGCGGCGGCTGGAGGCGTGGGCGGTGACGAACGGCGCGCACTCGATGCCCGGCGCGAGAGGATCGCTGGTGAGCGTGACCGGCAGCGGCGACAGCCGCTCGCCGACGCGGGTGCCGCCGCCCGGCCTGGAGAAGACGGTGCGGCCGTCGAGGGCGTCGCGGGCGCCCGACGACCACAGCAGGTAGATCATCAGGTCGGCGACCGCGCTCGGCGGCAGCAGTGTCTCGTAGCGGCCCGCCGGCAGGTCGATCCTGTTCTTGGCCCACTCCAGGCGCTGGGCCAGCGAGGAGTCGAGCCCGGCCACGTCGACGTCGGAGAAGTCGCGGGTGGCGACCCCCGACCAGGCCGAGCGCTTGAGGTCGGCCGACTTGGCGTTCAGCTCCAGGCGGCCCGTCGGCTGGTCGTGGCGCAGCCGCAGCCCCGTGGAGGAGCCGAGGAAGGTGGAGGTCAGGGTGTGCTCGGCGAAGCCGTACAGCTTCCTGCCGCCCGCCTCGGCCGCGGTGAACGTCTCGCCGAGCGCGGGCGCGAAGTCGCCGAACACGCCGATCGAGGTGGGCCGTACCGGGTCGGCCCAGGTGGCGCTCGTCGCCGCGCCCTCGACCAGCGGCCTGGCGTCCTCGGCGGGCTGGGCCTCGCGCGCCGCCGCGTCGGCCGCCGCCACGACCTCGGCCAGCTGCTCGGGCCGTACGGCCGCGCGCGACAGCACGCCGACGCGCCCGTCCACGATCGAGATCACGGTCAGCTGGGCGGACCTGGCCACGCCGTTGGTGGTCAGCGTGTTGCCCGCGAAACGCAGGTTGGCCGTCGACCCCTCGTCCGCGATGACGACGCAGTCGTCGGCCTGGGAGAGCTCCAGCGCCCTCTCGACCATTTCCTGAGGAGACGTCACTTTCCACCCTCCTGGACGGTGTTGAGGATCCTGACATGGCGGAACAGCGCCGAGGGACAGCCGTGGCTGACCGGGGCGACCTGGCCCGGCTGGCCCTTGCCGCAGTTGAAGGCGCCGCCGAGCACGTAGGTCTGCGGCCCGCCCACGGCCTCCATCGAGCCCCAGAAGTCGGTCGTGGTCGCCTGGTAGGCGAAGTCGCGGACCTGGCCCACGACGGCGCCGTGCTCGATGCGGAAGGCCCGCTGGCCGGTGAACTGGAAGTTGTAGCGCTGCATGTCGATCGACCAGCTCTTGTCGCCGACGATGTACAGGCCGCGCTCGACGCGGCCGATCAGCTCCTCGGTGGAGGGGCCGTCGGGCTCGGGCCGCAGCGAGACGTTGGCCATGCGCTGGATCGGCATGTGGCCGGGCGAGTCGGCGAAGGCGCAGCCGTTGCTCGCCCCGAGGCCCCTCATCAGCGCCATCCTGCGGTCGAGCTGGTAGCCGACCAGGATGCCGTCCCTGACGATGTCGAACTCGCGGGTGGCCACCCCCTCGTCGTCGTAGCCGACCGTCGACAGGCCGTGCTCGACCGTCCGGTCGCCGGTGACGTTCATCACCGGCGAGCCGTACACCAGCGAGCCGAGCTGGTCGAAGGTGGCGAAGCTGGTGCCGGCGTAGGCCGCCTCGTAGCCGAGGGCCCGGTCGAGCTCGGTGGCGTGGCCGATCGACTCGTGGATCGTCAGCCACAGGTTCGACGGGTGGATCACCAGGTCGTACTCGCCGGCGTCGACCGACGGCGCGGCCAGCTTCTCGGCCAGCAGCTCGGGAAGGGCGGCCAGCTCCGACTGCCAGTCGTAGAAGCCGCCGGTCAGGTACTCGTAGCCGCGGCCGACCGGCGGCGCGATCGTCGACATGTCGTCGAAGCCGTCGGGGCCGGCCTTCATGGCGTTCAGCTCGGGATGCACCCTGACCCGCTGCTGGGTGGTGACCGTGCCGGCGGTGTCGGCGTAGAACTTCTGCTCCTTGACCTGCAGGAGCCGGGCGCTGACGTGGTCGGCGCCCTTCAGCAGCCCGGCCGACCAGTCGGCCAGCAGCGCGACCTTCTCCTTCTGCGGCACCGAGAACGGGTCGATGTCGTAAGGGGAGACCCAGGTGACATCGCCGTGGACCGGCTCGGGCGCCAGCTCGATGGGCTCCCTGTTGATCGGGGCGCTCACCTCGGCCACCGCCACGGCCTGCGCGGCCACCTCGGCGGCCGCCTCGGGCGTGAGCACCAGGCCGGCCGCGAAGCCCCACGTGCCGTTCTTGACCACCCGTACGGCGTAGCCGAGGTCGTCGGCGTCCATGGCCCCTTCGAGCCTGGCGTCGTACAGGGCGAGCGTCTCGGCGCGCACGCGCTCGAGCCGGAAGTCGGCGTGGGAGGCGCCGAGGTCGCGGGCGCGCTGGAGCGCGGCGTCCGCGAGCTGCCTGAGCGGCAGGGCGAGGAAGTCGGGATCGATCTGGCGCATGTCAACGATCCTAGCCCTGTGATCTTGTGCCACCCGGACAAGCGGATACCGGCCGGTAGGAGATAGCGTCAGGTGCCATGGCACGCTCTGTACTCGTCACCGGCGGCAATCGCGGCATCGGCCTCGCGATCGCCCGCGAACTCGCCGCGGCAGGCGACAACGTCGCGGTCACCTACCGATCGGGCGAGCCGCCCGAGGGCCTGTTCGGCGTCCGCTGCGACGTGACCAGCGCGGAGGATGTCGATGCGGCCTTCGCCAAGGTGGAGGCCGAGCAGGGTCCGGTCGAGGTGCTCGTCTCCAACGCCGGCATCACCAAGGACACCCTGCTGGCGATGATGAAGGAAGACACCTTCACCGACGTCATCGACGCCAACCTCACCGGCGCCTACCGCGTCGCCAAGCGCGCGATCAGGCCGATGATGAAGCTCAAGCGCGGCCGCATCATCCTCATCTCCTCGGTCATCGCGATGCTCGGCCAGGCCGGCCAGTCCAACTACGCCGCCTCCAAAGCGGGCCTGATCGGCTTCGGCCGCTCCCTCGCCCGCGAGTACGGCTCGCGCGGCATCACGGTCAACGTCGTCGCCCCCGGCTTCGTCCAGACCGACATGACCGCCGACCTCGACCACGAGGCGATCGTCAAGAACATCCCGCTGGGCCGCCAGGCGTCCCCCGCGGAGGTCGCGCGTGTCGTCCGCTTCCTGGCCGGCGACGACGCCTCCTACATCACCGGGGCAGTGATCCCCGTCGACGGCGGACTCGGAATGGGGCACTGATCATGGGCATCCTCGAAGGCAAGCGCATCCTCGTCACCGGCGTCCTCACCGACGCCTCCATCGCCTTCTCCGTGGCCAAGCTGGCCCAGGAGCAGGGCGCCACGGTCGTGCTGACCGGCTTCGGCCGCCTGTCGCTCGTCGAGCGCATCGCCAAGCGGCTCCCGCAGACGCCGCCGGTGATCGAGCTCGACGTCCAGAACGACGAGCACCTCGACACCCTGGCCGCCCGCGTCGGCGAGCACGTCGACGGCCTCGACGGCGTCGTCCACTCCATCGGCTTCGCCCCGCAGACCGCGCTCGGCGGCAACTTCCTCAACACCACGTGGGAGGACGTCTCCACGGCCCTCCACATCTCCACCTACTCCTACAAGTCGCTCGCGGTCGCCTGCCTGCCGTTGATGAAGGAGGGCGGCGCCGTCGTCGGACTCGACTTCGACGCCACCAAGGCGTGGCCCGTCTACGACTGGATGGGCGTGGCCAAGGCGGGCCTGGAGTCGGCCAACCGCTACCTGGCCCGCGACCTCGGCAAGCAGGGCATCAGGGTCAACCTCGTGGCCGCCGGCCCGCTGCGCACGATGGCCGCCAAGTCGATCCCCGGCTTCAAGGAGTTCGAGGACAGCTGGCCGGAGAAGGCGCCGCTCGGCTGGGACCTGGCCGACACCGAGGCGGCCGCCAAGGCGTGCGTGGCGCTGATGTCCGACTGGTTCCCCGCCACCACCGGCGAGATCGTCCACGTCGACGGCGGCGTCCACGCCATGGGCGCCTAGCTCCGCCGGCACCGCGAGCGGCCCGGGGCGGCCACGGCACCCGCCGGAGGGCGCCGACCCCGGGTCAGGCCAGGCGGTGGCGCCCGCCGCCGACGCGCATCGGCTCGAACGGGATCGACTCGGGACGCTCCTCGCGGCCCCGCCGCGACTGCATCACCCTGGCCGCCAGCACCGCCGAGGCCAGCAGCACCGCGGTCAGCGTGGTGCCGAGCACGTCGGACTCGGGCTCGCTCGGCCGGACCACCTGGCCGCCGATGCGGTCGGACAGCTTCTCGGAGAAGGGCCCCGGCCACAGCAGCTCCACCCGCGGGTCGTCGGGGTCGACGGGCGCGGGCTCGGGCGGCACGACCTCACGGGTGGTCCTGAGCTGCGGCCTGCTCATGGGCGGCACCGCTGCCGCGGTGGGCGGCGTCACGGCGTCCTTGCGCCGCCTGGCAGGCGTGGCGCTGGGGGAGGGCGAAGGGCTCGCGGCGGGCTCGGCGGAGGCGGGCGGCTCGGTCGCGGGCCGTTCGACGGGGCTCAGCGCGCCCTCACCCTCGCAGGCCAGCACCGGCAGGCAGACCTCCTCCAGGGTGCTGGAGACCAGGTCGTCGCCGCGGCCGGGCCGCTGCCCGTCGGGCTCCTCGGGCGGGGTGCCGGGGGAGCGGGTGGAGGTGGAGGTGGGAGCGGGCTTGGAGGTGGGCGCCACCTCGCCCACCGGGGCGAGGACGGTGTCCGTCGTCCTGTCGACGGTCTCGGTCACCGGCGACAGCGAGTTGCCCGTGACGCCGTCGACCACGTCGGTCACCCCGTCGACCAGGTCGCACACCCCGCTGGTCACGCCGGACAGCAACCCGCCGCCGCGCTCGCAGTCGCGCGCCTGGGCCTGCGCGGAGCCGGCGCCGATCGGAAGCGCGGCCAGCGCCAGCGCGAGGAGGCCGGCCGAGACCGTGGTTCTGTGGCGTCCTGCGCCCATCTACCCCTCCTGTGTCGTTCTCCCGATGGACAGCTTTGTTGAGGCGAAGCCGTTTTCCACGCAAAGTTACGATTCGATATCGACTAGTGATACGCGAGGGTGACTCTCGTTCGGCTGCCCGGATACGCGACGAACCCGGACGCGCGAAAGACAGGCCCAGCCTACTCACGTTGATCGTCTCGGCGCATGTCCCGCACGGCCGCGCGGGCGGAGCCGTCAGTCGAGGGAGGAGACGTCGTCCAGCGCCTCGCGGATCTCGCGGGGCAGCTCCACGTCCTCCGCCTGAAGGATGCCTTTCAGCTGGGTGTGGGTGCGGGCGCCGACGATCGCCGACGAGACGCCCGGCTGGTCACGCACCCACGACAGGGCCACCGCCAGGGGGGAGACGCCGAGCCCCTCGGCGGCGGTGGTGACCGACTCGACCACCCTGCGGCAGCGCTCGTCGAGGTAGGGGCGGACGAAGTCGGCGAAGTGCGGGGTGGCGGCGCGGGAGTCGGCGGGGATGCCGGTGCGGTACTTGCCGGTCAGCACCCCTCTGCCCAGCGGCGACCAGGCCAGCACCCCGGCGCCCACGTGCTCAGCCGCGGGCAGGACCTCCCGCTCGGGGTCGCGGGCCAGCAGGGAGTACTCCACCTGCGCGGCGGTGATCGGGATCCGGCCGGGCGTCGCGCGCTGCGTCACCGCCGCCGCGGCCAGCTGCCAGCCGGAGTAGTCGCACACGCCTGCGTAGACCGCCCTGCCGGAGGAGACGATCGCGTCGAGGGCGCCCAGCGTCTCCTCCAGCGGCACCTCGGGGTCGTAGGTGTGCAGCTGCCACAGGTCGACGTAGTCGAGGCCGAGCCGGGCCAGCGAGGCGTCGACGGCGGCGATGAGATGGCGCCGCGAGGCGTCGCGCGGTCGCCGCCCGGCGGGGGTGAGCACGGCCTTGGTGGAGACGACCAGCTCCGAACGCGGCACCGCGTCCCTGAGCAGCCGCCCGAGCAGCCGCTCGGCGTCGCCGCCGGTGTAGACGTCGGCCGTGTCGATCAGGTTGCCGCCCGCCTCGGCGAAGGCGCGCAGCTGCGCCGCGGCCTCCTCGGCGTCGGTGTCCCTGCCCCAGGTCATCGTGCCGAGGCCCAGACGGGACACCGAAAGGCCGCTCCGACCGACATAGCGTTGTTCCATGAAGCTCCGGCGCTCCCATCTGTCGATCAGGGCAGGGAATCCGGCCAGGCTACCGCTCGCCCGGGCGAACAAACGTGATCGACGCCTGCAAGACTTGTCTCATGGCGACCGTCCTCCTGGCCAGACACGGCCTCACCGCTCTGACCGGTCCCGTCCTCGCCGGCTGGACTCCTGACGTCCACCTCAGCGACGCCGGCGGCGCGCAGGCCAAGGCGCTGGCCGAACGGCTGGCCGCGGTGCGCCTGGACGCCCTCGTCTCCAGCCCGCTCGACCGCTGCCAGGAGACCGCGCGGGCCGTGGCCGAGGACCGGGGCCTGGAGGTGCGGACCGACGACAGGTTCGGCGAGTGCGGCTACGGCCAGTGGACCGGACGCCCCCTGGCGGAGCTGGCCAAGGAGCCGCTCTGGCAGGTCGTGCAGTACCACCCCAGCGCGGCCGTCTTCCCCGGCGGGGAGGCGATGGCCGACGTCCAGCGCCGCGCGGTGGCCGCGGTGCGCGACTGGAACGAGCGACTGGGGGAGAAAGGCGTCTACCTGGTGTGCACGCACGGCGACGTGATCAAGGCGATCGTCGCCGACGCTCTCGGCCTCCACCTCGATCAGTTTCAGCGCATAACGGCTGATCCGGCCTCCGTGACGATCATTCGCTACACCCCCTTGCGCCCCTTTCTCCTCACCCTCAACGATGTGGGGGAATTGCGGCTCCCCGAGGGTTCGGAGGAGAAAGACGGGGGAGAAAACATCACCGGGAGCGATGCCGCCGTCGGCGGCGGATCAGGAACCACGTAAGGTCGGGCTATGCCGGTCTTCGACTACGACCCACCAGAGAGGTTCGTGGCGGGTGCCCTGGGGCAGCCGGGGGCACGGATCTTCTTCCTGCAGGCGCGAGCCGAGGGCAGACTGACCACGGTCGCTCTCGAGAAGCTGCAGGTCGCCGCCCTCGCGGGCAAGCTCGAGGAACTGCTCGACGAGGTGCTCAGGCGCACCGGCGGCAGCGCGCAGGTGCCGGCCGTCGCCCCCACCGACCTCATCGACAACGCCCCGCTCGACCAGCCGATCACCGAGGACTTCAGGGTCGGCACCATGGCGCTGGCCTGGGACCCCGACCGCGACCAGGTCATCGTCGAGGCCCAGGAGATCACCGACGAAGAGGACCTGGAAGCGCCGGAGCCCTCCATGCTGAGGGTCCACATCAGCGCGGGCGCCGCCAGGGCCTTCTCCCAGCGCGCGCTGAAGATCGTGGCGCAGGGCCGCCCGCCCTGCCCGCTGTGTGGTCAGCCACTCGACGCCGAAGGCCACATCTGCGTGCGCCTCAACGGCTACCGCGGAGGTGAGGTCACTACGTGAGCGTGCCCGAGCGCGAGCTTGAAGACCTTCGCTACGACGAAGACGCTGCCCTCAGGCTACTCAGAGACGGTCGGCTGGAAGTGGCGGGCCGCCTGGTCGAGGCCACGAACATGACCCTCTACTGCGGCATCACGCTCGACGGCCGCTCGGCGGCCTGCGTCTACAAGCCGGTGCGCGGCGAGCGCCCGCTGTGGGACTTCCCCGACGGCACGCTCGCCGCCCGTGAGGTGGCCGCCTACGAGGTGTCCAGAGCCACGGGCTGGCGCATCGTGCCGCCCACGGTCTACCGCGAAGGGCCCTTCGGCCCCGGCATGTGCCAGCTGTGGATCGACACCGACGAGAACATCGACCTGATGAGCCTGATCCGCAGCCGTCACCCCGCGCTGCGGAAGATGGCCGTCTTCGACGCCGTCGTCAACAACGCCGACCGCAAGGGCGGCCACCTGCTGCCGCTGCCCGACGGCGAGACCATCTACGGCGTCGACCACGGCGTCTGCTTCTCCGCCGAGGACAAGCTCCGCACCGTGCTGTGGCAGTGGCGGGGCAAGACGCTGCCGCGCGAGGCCGTCGGCGTGCTGGCCAGGCTCGAACGCGAGCTGGAGTCGGGGCCGCTCGGCCGCCGCCTGCGCGAGCTGCTCACCCTCGCGGAGGTGGAGGCCACCTGGATGCGGGTCAGGCGGCTGCTCGACACCGGCGTGCACCCCTACCCCTCGGAGGACTGGCCCGCGATTCCCTGGCCGCCCATCTAGGTAGTCTGTGCCCGTGTGTACGGTCATCGTGCGGACGGGTGAGCCGCTGAGCCTGCTGGGTGTGCGCGACGAGTTCGCCGATCGGCCGTGGGAGGGTCCCGGCGAGTACTGGCCCGAGTATCCAGGCGTCGTCGGCGGGCGCGACCTCAAGGCGGGCGGCACGTGGCTGGCCGCCCTGCCCGCCCGCGCCCGCGTCGCCGCGGTGCTCAACGGGTACGGCCTGCCGGCCGACGAGCGCACCAAGATCTCCCGGGGCGAGCTGCCGCTGCGCGCCGTGGTCGCCGGCGGGATGCCCGAGGCCGAGCTGCCCCGCTACGACCCCTTCCACCTGGTGGTCGCCGACCGCTCCCGCGCCCGCGTGTGGTCGTGGGACGGCGAGCGGCTGAGGACCGCCGACCTGCCCGAGGGCACCAGCGTCATCGTCAACAGCGGCCGCGCCGACGACCCCAAGGCGGTCGAGCTGCTGCCGCTGTTCGCCGCCGCGGCCGACTGGCACGACCTGGTGGGGGCGGCCACCGTACGGCACGAGCTGCCCGACGGCCGCGTCCACGCCTCGCTGTCGGCCACGCTGATCACCATCGGCGCGCGGCTGGAGTACGACTTCTCCGATCTCAGCAGCTGGAATGCGGTGCCGCTGCCCCGCGTTGATCGTGGTGTTTCCCGAGACGGATAAGGTCAAAGCATGCGATCATGGTCTGCCCCTGACGTTCCCAGCCTGCCCGGCGGAGCCGTACCCCTGAGGCTTTATGACACCGCGGCACGCCAGGTGCGGCTCACCGAGCCGGGGGCGACCGCCAGGATGTACGTGTGCGGGATCACCCCCTACGACGCCACCCACCTCGGCCACGCCAACACCTACCTCGCCTTCGACCTGGTGAGCAGGGTGTGGCGGGACGGCGGCCACGAGGTCCACTTCACCCAGAACGCCACCGACGTCGACGACCCGCTGCTGGAGCGGGCCGAGCAGACCGGGCAGGACTGGCGCGAGCTGGCCGAGCGCGAGATCGAGCTGTTCAGGACGGACATGCGGGCGCTGCGCATCCTGCCGCCGCGCGAGTACGTCGGCGTGACCGAGGTGGTCGACCAGGTCGCTGAGCTGATCGCGCAGCTGGCCGCCAAGGGCGTCACCTACACCCTCGACGGCGACGTCTACTTCAGCGTCGCCGACGCGCCCAAGTTCGGCGAGGTGTCGGGCTACAGCCGCGAACAGATGCTGGCGCTGTTCGGCGAGCGCGGCGGCGACCCCGGCCGTCAGGGCAAGCGCGACCCGCTCGACTGGCTGCTGTGGCGGGCCGAGCGGCCCGGCGAGCCGTCGTGGCCCTCGCCGCTCGGGCCCGGACGTCCCGGCTGGCACGTGGAGTGTACGGCGATCGCCCTGGCCAACCTCGGCGCCGGCTTCGACGTCGCGGGCGGCGGCTCCGACCTGATCTTCCCCCACCACGAGTGCGGCGCCTCCGAGGGCTACGCGGCCAGCGGCGAGTGGCCGTTCGCCAAGTTCTACACGCACGCCGGCATGGTCGCCCTCGACGGGGAGAAGATGTCGAAGTCGCGCGGCAACCTGGTCTTCGTCTCCAAGCTGCGCACCGAGCACGACCCGATGGCCGTCAGGCTCGTGCTGCTGGCCCACCACTACCGCGCCGACTGGGAGTACACCGGCGACCAGATCGAGGCGGCCGAGGCCAGGCTGCAGCGGTGGCGTGCGGCCGTGGCGCTGCCCGCCGCGCCGCCCGCCGGCGAGCTGCTGGCCACGGTGCGCGAGCGGATGGCCGACGACCTCGACGCGCCGGGCGCGCTGGCCGCCGTCGACGCGTGGGCCGCCGCGGCGCTGGCCGGAGACGGCCAGGACGCCGCCGCGCCCGGCCTGGTACGCGACCTGGCCGACGCGCTGCTCGGCGTCGACCTCCGGAGCGCGTAACCGATCCGTCCCCGTTTCGGCGGCGATTCCGCGGGCAGCGGGCGCATGACGAAGGGAGACAGATCATGCCGAGCGCACGGGAGATCATGACCCCGGACCCGGAGTGCGTGAACGCCGACGAGTCGATCCAGGAAGCCGCGGAGAAGATGGCCAGGCTCGACGTCGGATCGCTGCCCATCTGCGGCACCGACGACCGGCTCAAGGGCATGCTCACCGACCGCGACATCGTGGTGAAGGTGCTGGCCAAGGGCAAGGACCCGAAGTCCTGCCTGGCCGGTGAGCTTGCCCAGGGCGAGGCCGTCACCATCGGCGCCGACCATGACGCCAGGGAGATCCTGCGCACGATGGCCACGCACAAGGTCCGCCGCCTGCCGGTCATCGACGGTCACCGGCTGGTCGGCATCGTCGCGCTGGCCGAAGTGGCGAAGGCGCTGCCGGACGCCAAGGTGGGCGACCTGCTCGACGCGCTCACCAGCGACTGAGCGCGATGGAGCAGGCCCCAGGGCCGTCCATGGCCTCCTACTGGATGGACAGCGCGGCCCAGCCCGACCGGCCGCCGCTGACCGGCGACGTCCGCGCGGACGTCGCCGTGCTCGGCGGCGGCATCGCCGGGCTGAGCATCGCGTGGGAGCTGACCAGGGCCGGCCGCTCGGTGGTGGTGCTGGAGGCCGGCCGGATCGCCTCCGGCGTCACCGGCCACACCACCGCCAAGCTGTCGGCCCTGCACACGCTCGTCTACTCGTCCCTGAACGCCGAGGACGGCAGGCTGTACGCCCGCTCGCAGACGGAGGCCGTCGAGCACGTGGCCCGCACGTGCGCGGAGCTCGACCTCGACTGCGAGCTGGAACGGGCCGCCGCCTACACCTACACCGACACCACCGAGGGACTGCGCCGGATCAGGGACGAGGCGGAGGCGGCCAGGCAGGCGGGCCTGCCCGCCGAGTACGTCACCGAGACGGCGCTGCCGTACCCGGTCGTGGGCGCGGTCAGGGTGCGCGCACAGGCGCAGTTCCACCCCCGCAAGTACCTGCTCGGGCTGGCCGCGGCGATGGAGGCGCGCGGCGCGCGCATCTACGAGCGGACCCGCGCCGTCCGGCTGGCCGACGGCAAGGTGAGCACCGCCGACGGCCGCGTCGTGACGGCCACCGACGTCGTGGTCGCCACCCACTACCCGATCTTCGACCGGGCGCTGCTGTTCGCCCGCATGGTCCCGCGCAGGGAACTGGTCGTGGCCGTGCCGATCGCCGAGGACGACGACCCGCACGGCATGTACATCACCCCCGAGCACGGCATCCGGTCGGTCAGGACGGCGCCCCGCGACGGCGGCAGGCTGCTGCTGGTGACCGGCGAGCAGTACCAGCCGGGCGAAGGCGGGGTCGGCGCCCGGCTGGACCGACTGGCCGCCTGGGCGCGGGAGAGGTTCGGCGCGGCGCCCGTCTACCGGTGGGCCGCCCAGGACAACCACACCACCGACGGCCTGCCGTTCGTCGGCCCGCTGCACGCGGGCGCCCGCCACGCCTACGTGGCCACCGGCTTCGGCGGCTGGGGCATGAGCAACGGCGTCATGGCCGGGCTGCTCCTCGCCGCGCTCATCGCCGGCGAGGAGCGGCCGTGGGCGGGCCTGTACGACCCGCGCAGGATCCACCCGCTGCGCGAGGCGGGCGCGCTGCTGAAGGCGCAGGCCTCGGTGGCCGCCCACTTCGTCGGCGACCGGTTCGGCGCCGGCGGCGAGGAGGACCTGGCCCGCCTGCTGCCCGGCCAGGCCGCGGTGGTGAAGGTCGGCGGGGAGCGGTGCGCCGCCTACCGCGATGCCGACGGGCGGGTCCACGCCGTGTCGGCCGTGTGCACCCACCTGGGCTGCGTCGTCGGCTTCAACGACGCCGAGCGGACCTGGGAGTGCCCCTGCCACGGGTCACGCTTCGCGCTGGACGGCACGATCCTCCAGGGACCCGCCACCGAGCCGCTCAAGCGAATCGAGCTGTGAGAACCACGCCACCGTACGGCGCAGTCCCTCCTCGGCTCCGACGCGTGGCCGCCAGCCCAGCTTCGCGGCTGCCAGACCGGTGTCGGGCCTGCGGACCTTCGGGTCGTCGACGGGCCGGTCGATGAAGCGGATCGGCGAGGACGAGCCCGCCAGGTCGCGGATCAGCTCGGCGAGCCGGATCATGGTCAGCTCGTCGGGGTTGCCGATGTTCACCGGGCCGGCGAAGTCGGTGTCCGCCATGCGCAGGACGCCGTCCACGGTGTCGTCGACGTAGCAGATGGAACGGGTCTGGCTGCCGTCGCCCGTCACCGTGATCGGCTCGCCCACCAGCGCCTGCCTGACGAACGTGGGGATGGCCCTGCCGTCGAAGGGCCGCATGCGGGGGCCGTAGGTGTTGAAGATCCGCACGATGCCGGTGTCGGTGCCGTGCGAGTTGCGGTAGGCCGTGGTCAGCGACTCGGCGAAACGCTTGGCCTCGTCGTAGACGCTGCGCGGCCCCACGGGATTGACGTTGCCCCAGTACGTCTCCCGCTGCGGGTGCTCGAGCGGGTCGCCGTACACCTCGCTGGTCGAGGCCAGCACGAACCGCGCGCCCTTCTCCTTGGCCAGGCCGAGGGCGTGCAGCGTGCCCAGGCTGCCGACCTTGAGCGTCTCGATCGGGTGCCGCAGGTAGTCGGTGGGCGAGGCCGCGGACGCGAAGTGCAGCACGAGGTCCACCTCGCCCGGCACGTGCACGAACCCGGTCAGGTCGCACTCGATGATGTGCAGCCCCGGGCGGCCCAGCAGGTGCTCCAGATTGCGGGGGGAGCCGGTGAGGAAGCTGTCCATGCAGATGACCTCCGCCTCCCGCTCCAGCAGCTTCTCGCACAGGTAGGAGCCGAGGAACCCGGCGCCTCCCGTCACCACAGCTCTCATCGCGACATCGCCTCGATCACTTCGTCGACGTGGATGGCCAGCAGGCCAGGATCGGGGGAGGCGCCGTGCGGGTCGCCGGTCGTGCCCTTCCACAGCACGGTGTGCGGCCCGTCGGCGGGCGGCCCCCACACGGCCGGCGAGACGGGACCGAACAGCAGCACCGACGGGGTGCGGTAGGCGGTGGCCAGATGGGCGACCCCCGTGTCGCCGCACACGACCATCCGGGCGTCGCGGACCAGCGCGGCCAGCTCGCGCACCCCGGTGCGCCCGGCGAGCACCCTGGCCCCCGAGTCGCCGGCCACCCGCTCGGCCAGCCGGCGCTCGGCCGCGCTTCCCGTGACGGCCACCTGCTCGCCCCGGGCGCGCAGCGCGGCGACCACCGCCGCGAACCGGTCCGCCGGCCACCTCCTGGACGGGGCGGCCGCCCCTGGATGGACGACCACGGGCCCGCCGCGGTCGCCGCGCCCGAGGTACAGATCGCCCGGGTCGGCCCGCACGCCGTACCACTCCAGCAGCTCGCACCAGCGGCGCACCTCGTGCACGCCCTCGCGCCAGGCCGGACCGCCGTCGCCGTGGGCCAGCAGCCGCCGCGGCCCGGTGGCGCGCAGCGCGCGCGTGCTCTGCGGCCCCCTGCCGTGCAGGTTGACCGCGATCTCAGGCTTCTCGTACGGGACGGGCCCCGGCCCCCGCACCTCGATCACCTCGTCCACCGGCAGCAGCGGCCGCAACGCCGAGGGCCCCGCCAGCACGAGACGGTGGCGGGGGAAGGCACGGCGCAACGCCCGCAGCGCCGGCACGGCCGTCAGCAGGTCTCCGAGCCCCAGCCCCCGCAGCACCAGGACCTCTAGGGCCACGAGGTCTCCGTGGACGGGCAGACCACCAGCTCCCGCACCTCGCAGCCGGGCGGCTGCGACAGCGCGAACACCACCGTCTGCGCCACGTCCTCGGCCCGGTTGAGCCTGGCGTCCGGGCCCGGCTTGTACTGCTCGGGCCGGTCGTCGAAGAAGTGCGTCGACATCCCGCCCGGCACCAGCATCGTCACCCCCACCTGCCCCGCCAGCTCGGCGGCCAGCGCCCTGGTGAAGCCGACGACGCCGAACTTGGACGCGCAGTAGGCGGTCGCGTCGCTGAGCGCGCGCAGCCCCAGCGTCGAGGCACAGGTCACCACCCGGCCCGAGGACCGCCGCAGGTACGGCAGCGCCGCCCGCACGACCGTGGCCGTGCCCAGCAGGTTGACCCTGATCACGCGCTCCCAGTCGGCGGCGGGCACGTCCTCCAGCCGGCCGCAGGCGTCGATCCCGGCCGCGGTGACCACCCCGTCGAGCCCGCCCGCGCGCTCGGCCAGCTCGGCCACCGCCCGCTCGGCCTGTTCCCGGTCGGACACGTCGGCCGGCGCCTGGTCGAAGCCGTTCCCGGCGCGGACGTCGATCACCAGCGGCCTGCCTCCCGCCTTCGCGACCGCCTCGGCGACCGCCAGGCCGAGTCCGGAGGCCCCTCCGGTGATCAGGATGTTTCCCAGCATCGATTCCTCCTCGTGCTGCCGCGTGGCGACTCGTGCTTCCTGTGGCTCATGCCTGCCGCGTGGCGGCTCATGCCTCCTGCATGGCGGCGATGAGCCCGGTCGTGGACCGGCCCGGAACGCTGGCCAGCACCACGGTCTCGGCGCCGACACGGCGCAGCGCCGCCGCCTCGGGCAGCCGGCGCCCGGAGTAGTCGCCGCCCTTCACCCACACGTGCGGCCGCAGCCGTTCGATGGCCGCGCTCGGGGTGTCCTCGTCGAACACCATGACGGCGTCCACGCAGCCCAGCGCCCTCAGCACCTCCACGCGGTCGCGCTGCCCGACCACGGGCCTGCCGGGCCCCTTGAGCCGCTTGGCCGAGGCGTCGGAGTTGACGCACACGATCAGCGCGTCACCGAGCGCCCTGGCCCGGCGCAGGAGGCTCACGTGCCCCGCGTGCAGCAGGTCGAAACACCCGCCGGTGGCGATCAGCCGTCCGCCGCTCGCCCTGACCAGCTCGGCGACCTCCAGCGGCGTGCGCGGCCGGTCGCCCATCTCGTGGTGCTGCAGCCGGACGGCCGCCGCGCCGCCGCCCTCGACGAACCTGGAGGCCTCGCCGACGCCGACGGCGACCGCGTCCTCCACCGGCAGCCTGTCGCGCAGGGCCAGCGCCGCCGCGCCCGCGAACCTGTCGCCCGCGCCGCACACGTCGTGGCCCTGGGTGAACGTCGGCGGCGGGATCCTGCGGTGGTGCCCGCCCGCGTGGGCCAGCGCCGCGCCGTGCGGGCCCAGCGTCACCGCGACGGCCTGCGCGTGCAGGGCCTTGGTCAGGTGGCGGGCCGCCTGGTCCGGGCCGGCGTACGGCAGCGGGCACAGCTGCCTGGCCTCCGCCTCGCTCGGCGTGATGAGCGTGCACCCCGGCACAGGCGGCGTGCCCTTGGGGTGCGGGTCCCACACGATCGGCACGGCGACCTCGCCCAGCAGACCGGCCAGCGTGGCGGCCACGCCCCTGCCGTAGTCGGAGACGAGCACGGCGCCGGCGGCCAGCACCGCCGCCCGGACGGCCGCGGTCACGGGCCCGGCCGCGCGCCCGTCGCCGGTGTCGATCCGGGCCAGCGTCTGCCCGCGGGCCCTGAGCCTGGTCTTGCACACGGTGGAGCCGTGCAGGGGCAGCCTGACCACCTCGAGATGGCCGTTGAGCAGCGAGCGCAGCGTACGGCCCTGCTGGTCGTCGGCCAGCGCGGTGACCAGCACCACCTGCGCGCCGTCGCGGGCCGCCAGCAGCGCCGCCAGTCCCGCCCCTCCCGGACGCCGGTGTTCCTCCTCGACGTCGACGACCGGCACGGGCGCGTCGGGTGCGAGGCGCTCGGCCGTCCCCTCGATGTCGACGTCCAGCAGCGTGTCGCCGATGACGACGAGCGGTCCTGTCTTCACGCGCACGCCTCCTCGATCGAGTCGCACAGCAGGTGGATCATCGCCAGGTGCACCTCCTGGACGGTCGCCGTGTCGGACTCGGGCACGGCGACGACCTCGTCGCTCAGCTCGGCCAGCGGGTTGGGCGCCCTGCCGGTCATGGACCAGGTGGTGAGGCCGCACTCGCGCGCGGCCCGCGCCGCGGCCAGCACGTTGCCGCTGGCGCCGCTGGTCGACAGGCAGATGAGCACGTCGCCCTGGCGGCCGTGCGCGCGGACCTGGCGGGCGTAGACCGCGTCGGCGCCGAAGTCGTTGGCGATGGCGGTCACCGACGAGGTGTCGGCGTGCAGCGCGATCGCGGCGAACGGCCGCCGCTCCCCCCTGTACCTGCCCACCAGCTCGGCCGTCAGGTGCTGGGCCTCGGCGGCCGAGCCGCCGTTGCCGCACACCAGCAGCCTGCCGCCGCAGCCGAGGATGTCGGCGAGCTTGTGCCCCCACGCCTCGACCGTCGGCGCCAGGTCGGCGCTCATCGACAGCGCGTCGCGCAGCCTGGTCAGGTGCCTGTGCATATCATCCCCCTCACCCTGTCCCCCAGCACGCTGAGGTAGACCGCCTCCGTCTGCTCGGCCACGTGCGGCCAGCCGTAGCGCTCCCTGGCCCTGCGCGCGCCCGCCGCGCCGATCTGGGCCGCCCGGTCCGGATGGTCGAGCACGTCGCGCAGGGCGCGGGCCAGCGCCTGCGGGCGGCGCGGCGGAACCAGCACGCCGCAGCCCGCGACGGTGTCGAGGTGGCCGCCGACCGCGGAGGCGATCACCGGCACGCCGCAGGCCATCGCCTCGAGCGGCACCATGCCGAACGGCTCGTACCAGGGCACCGTCACCACGACGTCGGCCGAGCGCATCAGCGCGGGCACCTCGTCGCGGGGGACGCTGCCGATCACCCGCACCCGGCCGGCCAGGCCGTAGGCGGTCGCCAGCTCCGACAGCCTGACCGCCTCGGGGTCGTCGGCCGAGCCGCCGGCGATCACCAGCTCCGCGTCGGGCACCTCGCGCAGCGCCCGCAGCAGCGTGTCGACGCCCTTGCGCGGCACCAGCCTGCCGATGCTCAGCACCCGCCTGGCCGTGCCCCTGTCGGCCGGCGGCCCGTCGGGGGTGAAGTGGTGAAGGTCGACGCCGCAGGGCACGACCGTCACCCGGTGGTCGGGCACGCCCATGGCGCGCAACTCGGTCACCTCGTCGGCGCAGGTCGCCAGGACGGCCGCCGCCCGCTGCCCGATCTGCGTCTCCACGGCGATCCGGCCGGGCGGGCTGGTGTCGGCCCTGCCCTGCCAGCGCCGCTTCACCGTGCCCAGCGCGTGGAAGGTCTGCACCACCGGCCGCCCCCGCGCGGCCAGCAGCGCGGCCCTGCCGCTCATCCAGAAGTGCGCGTGCGCCACGTCCGGCGGCCGTGCCGCCCACCGGCGCGCCAGCTCCCTGGCGAAGGCCGGCATGTACGGCGGCAGCTCGTCCTTCGGCACCGGCACGGCGGGCCCCGCGGCGATGTACTCCACCCGCACCCCCGCGGTCATCGGCACGCTCCGCGGCTGGTCCGGCGAGCTTCGCCTGGTGTGCACCACGACCTCGTGACCGCGTTCCGCCAGCGCGGCGGCCAGCGCGGCCACGTGGACGTTCTGGCCGCCCGCATCGACCCCGCCGATCGCCGCCAGCGGATCGGCGTGCTCGGAGATGAGATCGACTCTCATGGGACCAGCCCCCTCACTGCTTTGACGACCTGTTCCGCCGTCACTCCCGACAGGCATGGATGCCCGATGACCGGGCACACGCGTGCCCTCGTGTCCCTGCAGGCGGCCCGCTGGTCGCCGAGCAGCACGCACGGCACGCCGTACGGCGCCCAGCGCCCGGCCGGCACCACCGGCGCGAAGAGGCTGACCACGGGGGTGCCGACGGCCGCGGCCAGGTGGGCGGGCCCGGTGTTGCCCGCCACGAGCGCGCACGCGTCGGCGAGCACCCCGGCCAGCTCGGGCAGGCTCGTCATGCCGCCCAGGTCGACGCCGTGCCGCCCGGCCACCCGCGCCGTCAGCTCACGCTCGCCCCTGCCGCCGGTGACCACCACCGTGAAGCCCTCGCAGGACAGCGCCTCGACCGCCTCCGCGTGCCGCTCGGGCGGCCACGCGCGGGCCGGCGCCGTCGTGCCCGGATGGACGACGACGTAGCCGGGCGGGCCGACGATGCTCGGCGGCGGCGCCTTGACGGCCAGCCCGGCGCCGTCACCGGGCCCGAAGCCCGCCGCCGTCGCGACGGCCAGCATCCGCTCGGCCTCCGGCAGGTGCCTGGTCTCGTCGACCTGGACCCTGACGTCCAGCAGCGACCCCGGATAGTCGTTGCTGATCGCGGCGATCCGCCGGACGCCCCTCAGCCGCAGCAGCAGGGCGAGAGGCAGGGCCGACTGGTGGAAGGAGGTGAGGATCAGCGCCTGGTCGGCGTCGGGCAGCAGCTCCATGAGACGGGCCACGTGCCGCCGGGTGACGGGCGGCGGATCGGCGTCGATCCACGGGGTCCGCCACTCGATCACCCGGTCGACGCCCGGCAGGAGCTCGGCCGCCGCCCGGCCCAGCGGCCCCGCCAGGAGCACCACCTGCCCGGCATGGGCGGCGACCGCGCGGATGGCCGGACCGGCGAGGAGAACGTCTCCCGCGCTGTCCGGCCTGGCCACCAGGACGGTGCCGGTCACCGGCGCACCCTCAGCTCGCCGCGCAGCCGGTGCAGGCAGGCGGCGGGCGGGATGGCGATGCTCGTCACCGCCATCCTGGCCACCTCGACGGGCGTGCGCGGCCCCGGCGCGATGCGTTCCCAGGCGAACCTCGCGGTGAGCGCCGCCCACCCGGCCGCGGCGGCCAGCCCGGCGGCCGGCACGGCGGCCGGCACGGCGGCCAGCCCGGCGCGCCTGCCGCCGGCGAGCGGGACAGCCGGCGCGCCCCGACCCGGCGCGCCCCGACCGAGTGCGCCAAGACCGAGCGCGCCCCGACCGAGCGCACCCAGGCCCATTGCGCCCAGGCCCATTGCGCCCAGGCCCAGCGCGCTCAACCCCAGCGCGCTCAACCCCAGCGCGCTCAACCCCAGCGCGGTCGTGGCCGCGTGGCGCGGCAGCAGCCCCCGCGCCCCGATCCGCGCCCGCCAGCCTGGCCCGTGGATCCGGCGCATCAGCGCGTCGTCGGCGTTGCCCCGCTGGAAGCGCACGCTGGCCCAGAACCCGTCGTCCCGCACCGGATGGCGCGTCAGCCGCTCGCCCCTCACCAGCCGGAAGCCCGCCTCGCGCACGCGCAGCGCGAGATCGGCGTCCTCCCGGTAGGCCCGGGGGAAGCGCTCGTCGAAACCGCCCACCAGCTCCAGCACGTCGCGCCGGTAGGCCATGTCGGCGGTGATCCAGTCGGCGCCGGCCAGGCCCGCGGTGTTGCGCTCGGCGTCGGTGGGCCGGCGGCCGGCCGGCAGCGGCACCTCGATCCTGCCCTGGCTGCCGCCCACGTCCTCCGGCAGGTCCGCGAGATCCTCGGTGAGCGCCTTCAGCCATCCTTCGCCGGGCACCACGTCGTCGTCGAGGAATACCACCCACGGCGTGCGCGCCTGCCGCCATCCCCTGTTGCGCGCGGCCGCGGGCCCCCGCCGCTCGGTGTCCTCCACCACGATCACCGGCACCCCGTCCGGGATGGCGTCCGCCAGGGAGGGCCGCCCGACCGTGGGGATCACCACGGTGATCACACCGGCCTCCGCACCAGGAACGGCCCCAACACGAGCACGTCGACCGGCGAGGAGCCGAAGCACTCCAGCGCGTCCCTCGGCGAGTCGACCATGGGCCTGCCTGCCGTGTTGAGGCTGGTGTTGACCACCACGGGCAGCCCCGACAGCCGCTCGAACCGTTCGAGCACCTCGGCCATCAGCGGGTCGTGCTCCCTCGAGACTGTCTGGATGCGCGCCGTCCCGTCCACGTGCACCACGGCGGGGATCCGCTCCCGCCACTCGGGCCGCACGTCGTGGACGAACAGCATGTACGGCGAGGGCACCGGTCCCCGGCCGAAGATGTCGCGCGCCCGCGACTCCAGCACCATCGGCGCGATCGGGCGGAACTGCTCGCGCCCCTTGACGTCGTTGAGCCGCTCGGTGTTGCGGGCGTGCCCGGGATGGGCCAGCAGGGAGCGGCGGCCGAGCGCGCGCGGGCCGTACTCGCTGCGGCCCTGGAACCAGGCCACGATCCGGTCGTCGGCCAGCGCCGCGGCCACCTCGCCGGCCAGATCCTCAGGCCGCGTGTACGGCACGCGCGCCACCCGCAGCCACGCCGCCAGGTCTCCCTCGCTCCAGCCGCGCCCGAGGTCGGCGCCCCGCATGGGCGCGGCGGGCTCGCCGTGCTCTTGGGCCAGGTGCAGGGCCCCGCCCAGCGCGGTGCCCGAGTCGCCGGCGGCCGGCTGCACCCAGATCTCCTCGAACGGCCCCTCGGCCAGCAGCCTGGTGTTGGCCACGCAGTTGAGCGCCACCCCGCCGGCCATCGCCAGGCATCGCGCCCCCGTCCTGCCGTGCAGCCAGAACGACAGCTCCAGCAGCACCTCCTCCAGCCGCGCCTGGACGCTGGCGGCCAGGTCGGCGTGGTCGGCGGTCCAGCTCTCGCCCGGTCCGAGACGCTTGGCGAAGCCGCCCCAGTCGATCGGCTCGACGCGGAAACCGCCGTCGCCGGTGGCCGTGACGAGTTCGCGCAGCGCGTCCAGGTGGCGGGGCGTGCCGTAGGAGGCCAGCGCCATCACCTTGTACTCGTCGCTCGAGCGCAGGAAGCCGAGGTGCTCGGTCACCTCCTCGTACATCAGGCCGAGCGAGTGCGGCAGCTCCTGCGTGGCCAGCGTCGTCAGCCGGCCGTTCCGGTAGTGCCCGGCCAGGTGGGAGACGGCCTCCCCGCGGCCGTCGCACACCAGGACCGCGCACTCCTCGTACGGCGCGGCCAGCCCCGCCGACGCCGCGTGCGCGACGTGGTGCGGCACGAAGCGCACCTGGGCGGGGTCGAGCCCGGGCAGGGCCGTGGCCAGGAAGCTCGGCGCCCTGGTCGCGTAGATGGTGCGCAGTTCCTCCCACGGAGCCCCCATCTCCGGCCGGACCAGCGCGGGGTCGTAGGAGTAGGCCACCGCGTCGAGATCCTCCGGCCGCAGCCCCGCCTCGGCCAGGCACCAGGCGGCGGCCTGCTCGGGCAGTTCCCACGCCGCGAACGGCACGGGCCGCTTGCCGTGCTTGCGGCGGCTGAACCGTTCCTCCTCCGCGGCCGCGACCACGGTGCCGTCGACCACGAGGGCGGCGGCCGGGTCGTGGAAGACCGCGTTTATCCCCAGGAACCTCATGGAGAACCGCTACCGAGAGAAGCGCTTGTTAAACACAAGGTAGGCGGGGTAGCGACCGGTCATGTTCACGCGACGCCCAGCGGCGGCCGTGCTTTTCGACCGCGATGACACTCTGATAAAAGATGTCCCTTACAACAATGATCCGCGGCTCGTGGAGCCCATGCCCGGTGCTGTTGAGGCGCTGCGGGCGCTGAGGGCCGCTGGGATTCCCGTGGCGGTCGTGACGAACCAGTCAGGTGTGGCCAGAGGGTTCATCTCGCCCGACGAGCTCCATCAGGTCAACGAGCGGGTCGAGGAACTGCTCGGGCCGTTCGACGCCTGGGCCATCTGCGTCCACGGCGAGGACGCCGGCTGCGCCTGCCGCAAGCCGAACCCTGGCCTGGTGCTGAAGGCGGCGGGCACGCTCGGCGTCGACCCGGCCGACTGCGTGGTCATCGGCGACATCGGCAGGGACATGGAGGCGGCCAGGGCCGCCGGCGCCCGCGCCATCATGGTGCCGACGCCGAGGACCCGGCCGAGCGAGATCGCCGCCGCCCCCGAGGTCGCCCGCGACCTGCGCGAAGCGGTGGAACGGGTGCGCGCATGAACATCCTGCTCTGGCACGTCCACGGCTCGTGGACCACCTCCTTCGTGCAGGGCCGCCACACCTACCTCGTCCCGCTCACGCCGGGACGCGACGCCGACGGGCGGGGCAGGGCGCAGACCTTCGACTGGCCGGCCTCGGTGCGCGAGGTGCCCTGGGACAGGCTCGCCGCCGAGCACGTCGATCTCGTCGTCTACCAGCGCCCGCACGAGATCGAGCTGGCCAGGGACTGGCTCGGCAGGACGGTGCCCGGCGTCTACGTCGAGCACAACACGCCCAAGGGCGAGGTGCCGGCCACCCGCCACCCGCTGGCCGGGCAGTCGGCCGTCCCGCTGGTGCACGTCACCCACTTCAACGCCCTCTACTGGGACAACGGCATCGCGCCCGTGCACGTCATCGAGCACGGCGTCGTCGACCCCGGCCACCTCTACACCGGCGAGCTGCCGCGCGCCGCCGTGGTCGTCAACGAGCCGGTCCGGCGCGCGCGGGTGGCCGGCACCGACCTGCTGCCGGCCTTCGACGTGCCGCTCGACCTCTTCGGGATGAAGGCCGCCGAGCTGCCCTACCCGGCCTATGACCTGCCCCAGGCCGAGCTCCACCAGGCCCTCGCGCTGCGCCGCGCCTACCTGCACCCCTACCGCTGGACCTCGCTCGGCCTCTCGCTGATCGAGGCCATGATGATCGGCCTGCCCGTCGTCGCGCTCGCCGCCACCGAGGCGGTCGAGGCCGTCCCCCCGGAGGCGGGCGTGCTGTCCACCAGGCTCCCCGCGCTGGTCGAGGCGCTGTCGGCGTTCGTCGGCGACCCCGCCCTGGCCGCCCAGTACGGCAAGGCCGCCCGCACGGCCGCCCTCTCCCGGTACGGCCTCACCCGATTCCTTGACGATTGGAACAGTTTGTTGGGCCGGTGACCGGGTACGCGGAGTGAACACGTCGATACCGATATGTCTGGAATTCCATGTTCATCCTCGACCGCTCGCGCCGGGCCGCCTGCCTGGACGAGGACCCGGAGATCTTCTTTCCCATCTCACTCGAGGGCGCCGGACACGCCCAGGCCGAACGGGCCAAGGCCATCTGCCACGGCTGCCCCGTCCGGCTGCCCTGCCTCGACTACGCGCTGGCCACCCGCCAGGCGGACGGCGTGTGGGGCGGCATGGACCCGGCCGAACGCCGGGCGCTCGCCCTCACTCTCGAACCAGCCATCGCCCGTCACGCATGAGGTCGCGCCCCTCCAGCTCGTTGACCTCACGCCACGCCTGCACCTGCCGCGGCCGGACGCGGAAGTACAGGTAGCGGCCGCGCAGGCGCCGCGGATCGAAGCCGGTCTTGACCGCGAAGGCGTCGCCGAGCTCCGGCGAGATCTCCGCCTGCTCCAGCGTCTCCACGCTTCCCTCGATGAGGACGACGTCCCTGGTGTGGCCGAGAGCGAGCCTGGCTGTGCCCGACGCCACCAGATTGCGCGCGGTCGGGTTGCCCGCGGCCGTCGACAGCAGCAGGCCGGCGCCGTCCCACAGGAACGACAGCGGCATCAGGTACGGCCCGCCCTCCTGGTCGGCGGTGGCCACCCACGCGTCCACGTCGTTTTCGAGCCGGGCGAGGGTGTCCTTCCTGCGCTGCTCGGCGGTCCGGGCTTCGGAATGCATGTCTTTCCTCACGTCGTCGTGTCGAAGGCGCGTCGCCGGCACATCGGCGTCGCTCGCCGGGTCACCGTGATGACCCGGCGAGAGAGACAGGTGTGACCGCCGGCGGCGTCGAGAACCTGGGCGGCCGGCCGGCCGACCATCGTCAGCAGAGTCTGCCGGAACCTGCCGCGCTCCCGCACCACCCGCCGCGACCCCGCCTCCCCGGCCGCCGCCTGCCACGACGTTCGCCGCCCGCTCCCGGCGGGGGAGCGCGCCCGCTCGCGGCCGGGTCCCGCGCGGTGACCGGCGCTCAGGCGAGGGTGATCAGGTCGGCGTAGCCGGGATGCGGTCGGTGACGGTGAGGCCGGGGTCGGCCGCCGCGGGATCCTGCGGCAGGTACCCGACCGGGCCGGTGCGGGTGACGACGCCGGCCGCCGGCGCGGCCTGGCCGGCGAGGATCCGCATCAGCGTGGTCTTGCCCGCGCCGTTGCGGCCGACCAGGCCGACACGGTCGCCGGGGCCGACGTGGGCGGCGATGCCGGACAGCAGCAGACGGGCGCCGACGCGCACGTCGACGTCGCGAAAGGTAATCATGAGGTGACGCTCCGGAGAAGCCGATGGACACACGGGTGGCGTGAAAGCGGGTGTCCTGGCTAAGAAATCCGGGGCGTCGACATGGCGGACAGGTTACGCGAGGCCGCCGTCCGGCCGCATCCGGTTTTCCGCCGCGCTCAGGGCGCCGCCGACTCCATGAAGCGGTCGCGCTCGTCGTCGCCCAGGCGGTCGACGAACAGCATGCCGTCGAGATGGTCGGCCTCGTGCTGCAGCACCCTGGCCAGCATGCCGATGGCCCGCACGGTGACGGGCTTGCCGTACATGTCGCGGCCCCGGGCCGTCACGCCGAAGGAACGCTCCAGCGGCCACCACAGCCCGGGCGCCGACAGGCACGCCTCGTCGGCCACGACCGTCCGCTCCGACAGCTCGAGGCGCGGGTTGACCAGGTGGCCGGCCCTGCCGTCGTAGTCGAAGACGATCACCCTCGCGCTCACCCCGATCTGCGGCGCGGCCAGGCCCGCCCTGCCGTGCCCCTGGCGCATCGTGAGGGTCAGCGCCTTCACCAGCCCCCGCAGCTCCTTGTCGAAGTCGGTCACCGGCCGCGCCACCTCGCGCAGCACGGGGTCGTCGAAAGCGCGGATGCGCTGTACGGCCACGGCAACTCCCCGAGATCGTTGTCGTCGTCCAGGAGACGATTCCCTGCGCCGCGGGCGGTGAACCGTCACATGCGGGCGCGGCGACCGCGCGCGCCGCCGCCGTCCGGCAGGACGGGTTAACGCCGTGTTGCGGCCGTGAAACACATGCATTGCTTGTTACGGCGGTGAGTCACCCGTAACCGGCGCACCGTCACAGAACGTCAAGGTGCGTAACCCACCCCTCCTACGGTCGAGATCCCCCGAACCGTAGGAGGAACGATGGCGCGTTGGATCACCGACTGGCACCCGGACGACCCCGCCTTCTGGGAGCGCGACGGCAGGCGCGTGGCCAGGCGCAACCTGGCCTTCTCCATCCTGGCCGAGCACCTCGGCTTCACCGTCTGGACGCTGTGGAGCATCGTCGCGGCCAAGATGGGCGGCTACGACTTCTCCACCGACCAGCTGTTCTGGCTGGTCGCGCTGCCCAACCTGATCGGCTCGGCGCTGCGTGTCCCTTACACCTTCGGCCCCGCCAGGTTCGGCGGGCGGACCTTCACCGTGGCGAGCGCGCTGCTCCTGCTGGTCCCCGCGATCCTGCTCGGCGTCGCCGTCAGCGACCCCGGCACGCCGTACTGGGTGTTCCTGGCGATCGCGGCGACGGCGGGTGTCGGCGGCGGCAACTTCGCCTCCAGCATGGCCAACATCACCTACTTCTTCCCCCAGCACAGGCAGGGCTCGGCGCTCGGGCTCAACGCCGCGGGCGGCAACATCGGCGTCAGCTCGGTGCAGCTGGTCATGCCGCTGGTGATCGGCGCGTTCGGGCTGGCCGCGGCGGGCTGGTTCTGGGTGCCGTTCATCGTGGTCTCGGCCGCCTGCGCCTGGTTGTTCATGGACGACCTGTCCAGCGCCAAGGCCAGGCCGCGCGAGCAGTGGGCGGTCGCCGGCAAGGCGCACACCTGGGTGATGTCGTTCCTCTACATCGGCACGTTCGGCTCGTTCATCGGCTACTCCACCGCCTTCCCCCTGCTGGCCAAGAGCCTGTTCCCCGGTTCGGCGTGGGCGCAGGTCGCCTTCGTCGGGCCGCTGCTCGGCTCGCTGATCAGGCCGGTCGGCGGCTGGCTGTCCGACCGCCTCGGCGGCGCGCGCGTCACCCTCTGGAACTTCGCCGCCATGGGCGCCGGCGTGGCCCTGGCCTGGGCGGCCGGCGGCTCGGGGAACTTCTGGCTGTTCTTCCTGGCCTTCCAGACGCTGTTCGTCACCGCCGGCATCGGCAACGGCTCCACCTACCGGATGATCCCGGCCATCTTCCAGGCCAAGGCCGCCGCCGAGCTCGGCGGCGGCGAGGCGGCCCTCCTGTACGGCAAGCGCCAGGCCTCGGCCGCGATCGGCATCATCTCGGCGATCGGGGCGTTCGGCGGGTTCCTCATCAACCGCGGTTTCGGCATGTCCTTCGCCTACACCGGCAGCCCCGCGGGGGCCTTCGCCGCCTTCGGCCTCTTCTACGCCGCCTGCTTCGCCCTCACCTGGTGGTGCTACGTGCGGACGGTCGGCGTGACCAGGATGCCGAGCCTCGCGCACGCCCGGGTCTGAGCGCCTCACTTCGGCGGTGAGCCGCTGTTAGCACACCGGTAACAGAAGGGACCCAGATGTGAAACGCCCCAAAAGCACCATCGATCGCGTGATCGCACCCACCCTCACCCACTGTCCGTACTGCGCCCTGCAGTGCGGCATGGCGCTGATCCCGGGGGAGCGCGTCACCGTCGAGGCCACCGACGCGCTGTGCCAGAAGGGCTGGACCGCGGCCGACCTGCTGTCGAGCCCCGACCGGCTGACCACACCCCTGCTGGACGGCGGTCCCGCCACCTGGGAGCAGGCGCTCGACCACGTCGCCGCCCGCCTCCAGGAGGTGCGCGCCGCGCACGGCCCCGACGCGGTGGCGGTCTTCGGCGGGGGAGGGCTCACCAACGAGAAGGCCTACCAGCTCGGCAAGTTCGCCCGGGTCGCGCTCGGCACCAGCCAGATCGACTACAACGGCCGCTTCTGCATGTCGTCGGCGGCGGCGGCCTCGATCAGGGCGTTCGGCGCCGATCGGGGGCTGCCCTTCCCCGTCACGGACCTGGCCGCCGCCGACGTGGTGCTGGTGGCGGGCGGCAACCCGGCCGAGACCATGCCGCCGCTGGTCAGGCAGCTCACCGGGCCGGCGCTGATCGTCATCGACCCCAGGCGTACGGCGACGGCCAAGCTGGCCGGGCTCCACCTGCAGCCGACGCCAGGCACCGACCTGGCGCTCGCGCTCGGCCTGCTGCACCTGGCCATCGCCGAGGACGCGATCGACACCGGTTACGTCGAGCGCCGCACGACCGGGTTCGAGGCGGTGCGCACGTCGGTGTCCCCGTGGTGGCCCGAGCGCGTCGAACGGCTCACGGGGGTGCCGGTCGCCGCCATGCGCAAGGCCGTACAGATGCTGAAAAATGCGGATAAGGCAGTGGTGTTGACGGGGCGCGGCGCCGAACAGCACGCCAAGGGCACCGACACCGTCACCGCCTTCATCAATCTGGCCCTGGCCCTCGGCCTGCCCGGTACGCCCGGATCCGGCTACGGCTGCCTGACCGGACAGGGCAACGGACAGGGCGGCAGGGAGCACGGCCAGAAGGCCGACCAGCTGCCCGGCTACCGCAGGATCGACGACCCCGCCGCCCGCGCGCACGTCGCCGCCGTCTGGGGCGTCGACCCCGCCTCGCTCCCCGGCCCGGGACGGTCGGCCTACGAGCTGCTCGACGCGCTCGGCACCGCCGGCGGGCCCAGGGCGTTGCTGCTGTTCGGCTCCAACCCGGTCGTCTCCGCCCCCGGGTCGGCGCACGTCGCCGAGCGGCTGAAGGCCCTCGACCTGCTCGTCGTCGTCGACTTCGTGCCGAGCGAGACCGCCCGCATCGCCGACGTCGTGCTGCCCAGCACCCAGTGGGCCGAGGAGGACGGCACGATGACCAACCTGGAGGGCAGGGTCCAGCGGCGCCGCCGGGCCGTCGCGCCGCCCGCGGGCGTCAAGACCGACCTGGAGATCATCCAGGAGCTCGCCCGGCGGATGGGCCACAGCTGGCCCGCCGACCCGCGCGAGGTCTTCGACGAGCTGCGCCGCGCCTCCCAGGGCGGCACCGCCGACTACGCCGGCATCACCGGCGAGCGCGACGGGGTGTTCTGGCCCTGCCCCGCACCCGACCACCCCGGCACGCCCCGCATGTTCCTCGACCGCTTCCACACCCCCGACGGGCGCGCCCGGTTCGTCCCCGTCGACCACAGGCCCGCCGCCGAGGAGACCGACGCCGACTACCCCGTCCACCTCACCACCGGACGCCTGCTGGCCCACTACCAGTCGGGCGCCCAGACCCGCAGGATCGCGCCGCTCGTCGCGGCCGCGCCGGAACCCTACGTCGAGATCCACCCCGACCTGGCCGAACACCTCGCGATCGGGGCCGGCGACCTGGTACGGGTCAGCAGCCGCCGCGGCTGCGTCGAAGCCGTGGCCAGGATCAGCGACGCGATCAGGTCCGACACGGTGTTCATGCCCTTCCACTGGGAGGGCGCCAACCGCCTGACCAACCCCGCGCTCGACCCCACGTCGAGGATGCCCGAGTTCAAGGTCTGCGCAGTGAAGCTGGACAAGCTGGAGAAGGGGAAGGCGGCATGAGACTCCTGGTCATCGGCAACGGCATGGCCGGCGCCCGCCTGCTCGGCGAGGTCCGGGCGCGCGACAAGGACATCGAGGTCACCGTCCTCGGCGCCGAGAGCCGCCAGCCCTACAACCGGGTGCTGCTGTCGAACGTCCTGGCCGGCAGTTCGGGGCCGGACCAGGTCCGGCTGCTCGACCCCACCTGGTACGGCGAGCACGACGTCGAGGCCCACCTCGGCACCCGCGCCGTGCAGATCGACAGGCAGACCAGGACGGTCACCGCCGCGGACGGGCGGCGCTTCCCCTACGACGTGCTGGTGCTGGCCACCGGCAGCCAGGCCGTCGTGCCGCCGATCCCCGGCGCCGGACGGGCCCTGCCGTTCCGCACGCTCGACGACTGCCGGGCGATCCTGGCCGACAGCCGCGGCAGCGCCAGGGCGGTCGTCATCGGCGGCGGGCTGCTCGGCATCGAGGCCGCGCGCGGCCTGGCCGGCCGCGGCCTGCCGGTCACGCTGCTGCACCTGGCCGGCCACCTGATGGAACGCCAGCTCGACGCCGAAGCCGGCCTCGTGCTCGGTGAGACCCTCGCGGGCCTCGGCGTGGACATCCGCACCGGCGTCAGCGCCGCCGAGATCCTGCCCGAGGGCGTACGGCTGGACGACGGGAGCCTCGTCGAGGGCGACCTGGTCGTGCTGGCCTGCGGCGTCCGGCCGGAGACCGAGCTGGCCGTCCAGGCCGGCCTGGAGGTACGGCGCGGCGTCGTCGTCGACGACGAGCTGCGCACCGACGACCCGGCCGTCTTCGCGATCGGGGAGTGCGCCGAGCACGACGGCGTCGTCTACGGCCTGGTGGCCCCCGCCTGGGAGCAGGCCGCCGTCGCGGCCGACGTGATCACCGGCGCCGCCAAGGACGCCCGCTACCGCGGCTCCCGCCAGGTGACCAGGCTGAAGGCCAAGAGCGTCGAACTGGCCGCGATGGGGGAGACGCACCTGACCGAGGAGCACGCCGAGGTCGTGCGCTTCAGCCACCGGGCCACAGGCACCTACCGCAAGCTCGTCATCCGCGACGGGCGCCTGGTCGGCGCGATCCTGCTGGGCGAGAGCGCGGCGGTCGGCACCCTCACCCAGCTCTACGACAGGGGAGCGCCACTGCCGGGCGACCGGGCCGGGCTGCTGTTCCCCGGCCTGGCAGGAACGGCGGTGGCCGACAGCCCCGTCAGGATGCCCGACTCGGCCAAGGTCTGCCAGTGCAACAACGTGACCAAGGGCCAGATCAGAGCGTGCTGGGAGTCCGGCGCGCGTGACGCGACAGCGGTGGCGGCCGCGACGAGGGCCACGACCGGCTGCGGCACCTGCCGCGACGCCGTCGAGGGCATCGTCGGCTGGCTGTGCGAGCAGGAAGGGGTTTCCGCGTGAACAGGGTCGTCGTGGTCGGCTACGGTCCCGCCGCGCACAGGTTCGTCGAGACGCTGCTGGCCAGGGGCTTCGACGGGCGCATCACGGTCTTCGGCGAGGAGCCCCGCCCCGCCTACGACCGGGTGGCGCTCACCTCCTACCTGACCGGCACCGGCTTCGCCGACCTCAAGCTGCCCGACCTGCCAGGCGCGCTGACCCGGCTGTCGGCGCGCGTCACCGGGATCGACCGGGCCGCCAAGGTCGTCACGACCGCCGACGGGCACGCCGAGCCGTACGACACGCTGGTGCTGGCCACGGGATCGGCGCCGTTCGTGCCGCCGGTGCCCGGCGCCTCCCGCGCCTTCGTCTACCGCACCATCGACGACCTGGAGCTGATCAGAAAGGCCGCCTCCCACGCCACCCGCGGCGTGGTCGTCGGCGGCGGGCTGCTCGGCCTGGAGGCCGCCGACGCGCTGCGCGGGCTCGGCCTCGACACCCACATCGTGGAGCTGAGCCCCTGGCTGATGCCCCGGCAGGTCGACGAGGGCGGCGGCGCGGTGCTCAAGGACCACATCTCCAGGCTCGGCCTGTCGGTGCACGCGGGCCTGTCGCCGGCCGCGATCGAGCCGGGCAGGGTCGTGCTCGGCGACGGCCGGACGATCGAGGCCGACGTGGTCGTCTTCTCCGTCGGCATCAAGCCTCGCGACGAGCTGGCCCGCGGCTGCGGCCTGGAGGTGGGCGAGCGTGGCGGCATCGTCGTCGACGCCGGCATGCGGACCGCCGACCCGTCCGTCTACGCCGTCGGCGAGTGCGCGCTGGCCGGCGGCATGGTCTACGGCCTGGTCGGACCGTGCTTCACCCAGGCCGAGGTCGCCGCCGACCGCGTGCTCGGCGGCGGCTCCACCTTCGACGGGGCCGACCTGTCGACCAGGCTGAAGCTCCTCGGCGTCGAGGTCGCCCAGTTCGGCGCGATGGAGGGGGCGCTCGACGTCACCTACATGGACCCCGTGGGCGGCGTGTACAAGAAGCTGTTCGTCTCCGACGACGCCCGGACGCTGCTCGGCGGCATCTGCGTGGGCGATGCCGCGCCGTACACGACGCTGAAGCCGTTCGTCGGCAAGCCGCTGCCCGCCGCCCCCGCCGACCTGCTGTTCACCGGGTCGGCGGTGAACCTCGACCTGCCCGACGACGCCCAGGTCTGCTCGTGCAACAACGTCACGGCCGGCGACCTGCGCGGCGCCATCGGCGACGGGGCGAGCGACGTGCCGGGCCTGAAGGCGTGCACCAGGGCGGGCACCACCTGCGGATCGTGCGTGCCGATGCTGAAGCGGCTGCTGGAGAAGTCGGGCGTCGAGCTGTCCAAGGCGCTGTGCGAGCACTTCGACCACAGCAGGGCCGAGCTGTTCGACATCGTCCGGGTGCGCGGGATCACCACCTTCTCCGAGCTGATCGGCCTGTACGGCAGGGGCCGCGGCTGCGACATCTGCAAGCCCGCCGTCGCCTCCATCCTCGCCTCCCTGCACAACGGGCACGTCCTCGACGGCGAGCGGGCGGCCCTTCAGGACACCAACGACCACTTCCTGGCCAACATCCAGAAGAACGGCACCTACTCGGTCGTGCCCCGCGTCCCCGGCGGCGAGATCACCCCGGACAAGCTCATCGTCGTCGGCGAGGTCGCCCGCGACTTCGGCCTCTACACCAAGATCACCGGTGGCCAGCGGATCGACCTGTTCGGCGCCCGCGTCGAGCAGCTGCCCCAGATCTGGAAGCGCCTGGTCGACGCCGGCTTCGAATCCGGCCACGCCTACGGCAAGGCGCTGCGCACGGTGAAGTCCTGCGTCGGCTCCACCTGGTGCAGGTACGGCGTGCAGGACTCGGTCGGCCTCGCCATCGCCCTCGAACTGCGCTACCGGGGCCTGCGCTCCCCGCACAAGCTGAAGTCCGCGGTCTCGGGCTGCGCCAGGGAGTGCGCCGAGGCCAGGTCGAAGGACTTCGGGATCATCGCCACCGAGAAGGGCTGGAACCTGTACGTCGGCGGCAACGGCGGCTTCCAGCCCCGCCACGCCGACCTGCTGGTCTCCGACGTGTCCACCGAGCAGCTGATCACGATCGTCGACCGGTTCCTGATGTTCTACATCCGCACCGCCGACCGCCTGCAGCGCACGTCCGCCTGGCTGGAGTCCCTCGAGGGCGGGCTCGACCACCTGCGGTCGGTGATCGTGGACGACGCGCTGGGCATCTGCGACGCCCTCGACGCGCAGATGGACCGGCACGTGGCCACCTACGTCGACGAATGGCGCGCCACCATCGAGGACCCCGACAAGCTCAGCAGGTTCGTCAGCTTCGTCAACGCCCCCGGCACCCCCGACCCGTCGATCGTCTTCGAGACCGAACGCGACCAGATCAAGCCCGTCCTCATCCCCGTGGACCGGCTGCCCTCCGCCGCCACCTGAGCCCCCGCCGCCCCCCGCCCGACCAGAAAGGAGCACCAGAGATGACCGTCGCCGAGCTCCCCACCCGCACCTGGGTCCCCGTCTGCGCCTACACCGCCCTGCTGCCGGAGCGGGGAGCGTGCGCCCTCGTCGACGGGCGGCAGGTGGCGCTGTTCCGCACCTTCGACGGCCGGGTCCACGCCGTCGGCAACCGCGACCCCTTCTCCGGCGCCCACGTCCTGTCCCGCGGCATCGTCGGCTCCAGGGGCGAGGAGCCCACCGTCGCCTCGCCCATGCACAAGCAGGTCTTCTCCCTGGTCACCGGCCAGTGCCTGGACGACCCGACGGTCGCCGTGCCGACCTATCCGACCCGAGTGAACGACGGCAGAGTGGAGGTGGGGCTTTGACCGCCCTGACCGTGGAAGAGCCGAGATCGCCGGAGACGGCGCCCGACGCGCTGGCCGGATTCACCATCGGCGTCACCGCGACCAGGCGGCGGGAGGAGTTCCGCGCGCTGCTGGAACGGCGCGGCGCCCGCGTGGTGAGCGCCCCGGCCATCAGGCTCGTCCCGCTGGCCGAGGACAGCGACCTGCTCGCCGCCACCCGCCGCAGCCTGGAAGCCCCCGTCGACGACGTCGTCGTCACCACCGGCGTCGGGTTCCGCGGCTGGATGGCCGCCGCCGAAGGCTGGGGGCTGTCGGCCGAGCTGTCGCACCACCTCACCCGCGCCAGGCTGCTCACGCGGGGCCCCAAGGCCAGGGGAGCGGTCCGCGCCGCCGGCCTCAACGACCACTGGACACCGGCCACCGAGTCCTGCGAGGAGGTCAAGCAGCACCTGCTCGCCCAGGACCTGCGCGGCCGCCGCATCGCCGTCCAGCTGCACGGGGAGCCGCTGACGGGATTCGTCGCCGAACTCCGCGCGGCAGGCGCCGAGGTCATCGAGGTGCCCGTCTACCGGTGGCTGCCCTACCGCGACATCTCACCGCTGCGCCGCCTGGTCAGCCAGGCCATCACGGGCGGCGTCGACGCGGTCGCCTTCACCAGCGCCCCCGCCGTGCTGGCGATGCTCAACTCCGCGCGCGCCGACGGCCTGGAGGAGGCGCTGCTGTCGGCGTTCGCCGGACGCGTCGTGGCCGCGTGCGTCGGCCCGGTGACCGCCCAGCCGCTGCAGTCCAAGGGCGTGCCGGTGATCCAGCCGGACCGCTCCAGGCTCGGCGCCCTCGCCAGGACGCTCGCCAGGCACCTGCCCGAGCACGGCGTCACACGGCTGGTGGCCGGCGGGCACGCACTGGAGATCCGCGGCCACGCCGTCGCCGTGGACGGCGAGCTCAAGCCCCTGCCGCCCGCGCCCATGGCGGTGCTCAAGCGCCTGGCCGACAAGCCCGGCCACGTGGTGCCGCGCTCGGAGCTGCGCACGGCCCTGCCGGGCGGCGCGGCGCGCGAGTCGGCCGAGCACGCGGTCGAGATGGCCGTCACCCGGCTGCGCAGGGCCCTCGGCCCCGGCGGCATCGTCGAGACCGTGGTCAAGCGCGGCTACCGCCTGGCCACCCACCGGGACGACCGGTGAGCTACGCGCTGCCGTACGGGAACGGGCACGGCACGCTGGTGATCGCCGCGCACGGCACGCGCAGCGCGGCGGGCCTGCGCACGCTCTCCCGGCTCGCCGCCGCCGTCCGCAACCTGCGCGAGGGGCACCGCGTCGAGCTCGCCTACCTGGAGATCAGCGAGCCGCTGCTCGCGGACGTGCTGCCGGGGCTGCCGGGGCCGGTCACCGTCGTCCCGCTGCTGCTGGCCGGCGGCTACCACGTCCATGTGGACCTGCCGGGCGTCATCGCCGCGAGCCGTCCCGACGCCACCGTGGCCCCGCCGCTCGGCCCGCACCAGCTGCTCACCTCCGCGCTGGTTCGCCGGCTCGCCGGGGCGGGACTGCGCGCCACCGACGCGGTCGTCCTGGGCGCGGCCGGCTCCTCCGACCCCGCGGCCCTGGCCGCCGTCAGAGCCGCCGCGCGCCTGCTCGCCGTACGGCTCTCGCGCCCGGTCACCGCCGCCTTCGCGGCAGGCGGCCGCCCCACCGTGCGCGAGGCGCTGGACCGCATGCGGCACGGTCCAGCGCCTCGCGTCGTCCTCGCCTCCTACCTGCTGGCGCCCGGCTTCTTCCACGACAGGCTGGCCGCCTGCGGGGCCGACGCGGTCACCGACCCGATCGGTGCCGACCCTGACCTGGCCGCCCTGGTATGGGCACGCCACGATCAGGCGTCGGGCTCCAGCCGCAACTCCTTGACGATCTCCTCCGCGCCGGCGTCCCGCGAGGGGCCCGCGTCCGCGCCGACGAACATCTCGTAGTAGGCGTGCTGGAAGCAGCCGGCCAGCAACAGCCTGGCGCTGGCCACCGGATCGACCGACGGCGCCACCCTGCCGAGCCGCTGCTCGGCCGCCAGGTAGTCGGCCAGCGGAACGATCTCGGCCATCGGGCCCAGACCGTTGTCACGGACGGCCGCGCGGAAGCGGACCGTCACCGAAGGAGAGGTGAAGGCGGGCAGCGCCGCCGACTGGACCTCGAGGTAGTAGTCGATGCCCGCCCTCGCGACGGGGAGCAGGTTGTCGCTCACCCGTCCCTTCCCCACGAGGTGGGACAGGTCGTGCAGGATCCGCAGCCAGAGCGGGAGCCGGTCCTGGAGCAGGGCGAGGAACAGGTCGACAGGTCCTCCGCCGCGCTCCTCCCGCAGGGACAGCGCCATCTCCAGCACGCGGCGCCTGGTGTCCTGGCTTCTCTGGTGCGGGTCGACATGGGAAGTAGCCATGGTTGCCCTAACGTGCGCAGTCACAGGGGTAGGTTCAACGTGGCCGTGCCGGAATTCACTGATGTTGCTAAGACGTGTTTCTCCTGGTTATCGGATCGTTGCGAGCTGGCGCGCCAGCCTGGCGCATTCCGGTCGAAACGCGCGGGGCACTGATTATTGCCTGAAACCGTTGGGAAATCCGGTGATTGAATCCTGAAACTTCCCTGACAGTTGTCACGACATGTCGCCCACCTTCGGACATGCCGGGCCGCCGGGGCGGGGAGGAGACGGCCTGGTGCGTGTGGAGGGCGAGCTCAGGGGCTGTGTGGTCGAGGCGGCGCGGTCCTGCGCCGCCGGAGCCGAAACCTGAAAGAACTTTCACGAGTGGATGTAAAGGACCCACCAAAGTGGGCATTTCCGGACGCCGCTTTCATGGTTTCGGCCCCTTTGGGGCGCTCGCCTGGGTGATACGCGAGCCACTTGGCCCGGAAACGCACGAGATCCGCGGGCCGCCCTGTGTGAGCCTGCGCAAGAAGTGCTACGCCTGCCGTCCTCAGCGGCGCCGTAGGGATGTTCGGCAGGGAGCGGGCGCAGTATCGAGTGGCGTGCGCGCCGCCCGGCGCGGGGCCGGGGGTGCCGGTCAGGCGGTTGCGGGCTGACTCGGGACTACTGGTCGCCCGGGTCGCGATCCCTGCGGCGCAGGTAGCGCTCGAACTCCGCCGCGATCGCGTCACCCGACGCCTCGGGCAGCTCGGCCGCGTCCTTACGCTCCTCCAGCTCCTTGACGTACTCGGCCACCTCGCTGTCCTGCGAGGCCAGCTCGTCGACGCCGGTCTCCCACGCGCGGGCCTCCTCGGCGAGGTCGCCCAGCGGCACCGGGATCTCCAGCACGTCCTCCACCCTGCGCAGCAGCGCGAGCGTCGCCTTCGGGTTGGGCGGCTGGGCGACGTAGTGGGGCACCGACGCCCACAGCGAGACGGCCCGCAGCCCGGCCACGCCGAACGCGTGCTGCAGCACCCCGACGATGCCCGTCGGCCCCTCGTAGCGGCTCAGCTCCAGGTTGATCGAGCGGGCGAGCCCCTCCTCGGTCGCCGAGCCCACGATCGGCACGGGACGAGTGTGCGGCGAGTCGTTGAGCAGCGCGCCCAGCATGATCGCCATTTCGATGCCCAGCTCGCGGCAGATCCCGATGATCTCCTCGCAGAAGCCGCGCCAGCGCATGTTGGGCTCGATGCCGCGCAGCAGCACCACGTCGCGCTCGACGCCGGGCGGGCGGGCCAGCGACAACCTGGTCGTCGGCCAGACGATCGAGCGGGTCAGCCCGTCACCCATCTCCACGATGGGGCGCGTGACCTGGAAGTCGTAATAGTCTTCCGGGTCCAGCGCGATCAGCGGCTCGGCCTTCCACTGGCTCTCCAGGTGCGCGATGACGCCGCTGGAGGCCTCACCTGCGTCGTTCCACCCTTCGAACGCGGCGATGAGCACCGGATCGACGAGCTCGGGGAGCCCTTCGAGCTCGATCACGCGCCGCCTCCTCTCGCTGGTCTCAACGCCTAAGCCTATGCGGTGGACAGCGCTTTACGTCACTGATCTCCACGGGCGTAATCCCACCGGGCCCCGCACGCCCGGTTCTCGGTCGAGAACGGCAGGTCAGCGGCGGTACAGGCGGCGTAGAAGGCGGCCCGGCACCTCTTCGTCCGGACGCGGGGCCGCACCTCCGCCGCTCCAAGCGCCGGTCCCGGGCGCCGGTCCGGGGGCCGGGACGCAGGGGGTGTGCGTTCCGCGAGTGACTTCGTCGGGCCACGTTTACCGGCCCGGCCGAAGTCCTGCTGGAGTATGCGTGAAGGACGGGCGGTCACCGGTGACGAGAGTGGCCTTGACCCGGCTTGCCGTACCGGATGGGGCGCGGGAAGACCGTCGCACCGGACGGTCCCCGCGCAAAGGGCGTCGCATCGGACGGTCCCCGCCGGTCCCCGCGCAAAGGGCGCCGCATCGGACGGTCCCCGCGGAGAGGACATCGCAGAACGGGCCGGGAACCCGCAGGGCTGGACGGATCCTGCACAGGACTCGCGGGACGGATCGCGGGGCCTGGTGAAGCGTGGGTGTGATCAGTGGCCCGAGGTGGTGTGGACGATCAGGACGTCGCACGAGGCGCGGTGGGTGACGTTGGAGGGGACCGAGCCCAGCAGTCGTCCCGCCAGGCTGTTGAGCCCGCGGTTGCCGACCACGAGCAGGTCGGCGTGGTGCCGGTCGGCCAGTTTGACGAGCACGTCGACCGCGTCGCCCTCCTCCGCCGCCAGCCGGATGTCGTCGGCGCCCGCCGCGACCGCGTGTTCGCGGGCCGCGCGCAGGGCGTCGTCGGCGGGCGTGGATCCGCTGACCTTGTAGGCCAGGTCGCCGAGCACGTCGGCGGCGGCCGCGCGGGAGCTCTCGCGCATGGGGATGTAGGCGCAGGCCAGCACGAGAGTGGCGCGGGTGGCGGCGGCCAGCGCGGCGGCGGCGGTCACGGCGCGGAAGGAGGAGGCGGAGCCGTCGGTGCCGACAAGTACGGTGCGGTAGGCCATGGGGGACCCCAATTGGACTCAGTGTCAATTGTCGACAGGGTAGCGCCCGTTAAGCTTGACCGCATGAACGCCTCCCCGTCTTTCCGCGAAGTCCTCTCCCAGCGCGTGATGGTCGCCGACGGTGCGATGGGGACGATGCTGCAGTCATATGACCCGACCCTCGATGACTTCGAGGGCTACGAGGGCTGCAACGAGGTGCTGAACGTCACCAGGCCCGACATCGTCAGCGGTGTTCACGACGCTTACTTCGCGGTCGGCGTCGACTGCGTCGAGACCAACACCTTCGGCGCCAACATGGCGGCGTTGGGCGAGTACGACATCGCCGACAGGGTCTACGAGTACTCGGAGGCGGGCGCCCGCCTGGCCCGCGAGCGCGCCGACCACTGGTCCACGCCCGAGCACCCGCGGTTCGTGCTCGGCTCGATGGGGCCTGGCACCAAGCTGCCCACGCTCGGCCACCTGCCGTTCGCCACGCTGCGCGACGCCTACCGCGACAACGCGGCGGGCCTGATCGCCGGCGGCGCCGACGCGCTGATCATCGAGACCTGTCAGGACCTGCTCCAGGTCAAGGCCGCCGTCATCGGCGCCAAGCGGGCGATCGAGGCCGCGGGCCGCGACGTGCCGATCATCGCCCAGGTCACCATCGAGACCAACGGCGCCATGCTGCTCGGCTCCGAGATCGGCGCCGCCCTCACCGCGATCGAGCCGCTCGGCGTCGACCTCGTCGGCCTCAACTGCGCCACCGGCCCCGCCGAGATGAGCGAGCACCTGCGCTACCTCGCCCGCCACTCACGGCTGCGCCTTTCCTGCATGCCCAACGCGGGCCTGCCCGTCCTCACCTCCGACGGCGCCTACTACCCGCTGAGCCCCGGCGAGCTGGCCGACGCCCACGAGACCTTCGCCCGCGACTACGGCCTGTCGCTCGTCGGCGGCTGCTGCGGCACCACCCCCGAGCACCTGCGCCAGGTCGTCGAGCGCGTCCGCGGCCAGCAGCCGGCGTCGCGCAGGCCGCACCCCGAGCCTGGCGCCTCCTCGCTCTACCAGACCGTCCCGTTCCGCCAGGACACCTCCTACCTGGCCATCGGCGAGCGCTGCAACACCAACGGCTCCAAGGCCTTCCGCGAGGCCATGCTCGAAGGCCGCTGGGACGACTGCGTCGAGATGGCCCGCGAGCAGGCCCGCGACGGCGCCCACATGCTCGACCTGTGCGTCGACTACGTCGGCCGCGACGGCGTCGCCGACATGAAGGAGCTGGCCTTCCGCTTCGCCACCGCCTCCACCCTGCCGATCATGCTCGACTCCACCGAGTCCGAGGTGCTCAAGGCCGGTCTGGAGATGCTCGGCGGCCGAGCGGTCGTCAACTCCGTCAACTACGAGGACGGGCGCGGGCCCGAGTCCCGCTTCCACAAGACCATGACCGCGGTGCGCGAGCACGGCGCGGCCGTCGTCGTCATGTGCATCGACGAGAACGGCCAGGCGCGCACCGCCGCCGAGAAGGCCCGCATCGCCTCGGAGACGATCGACGACCTGGTCGCCAACTGGGGCATGAAGGTCTCCGACATCATCGTCGACTGCCTGACCTTCACCATCGCCACCGGCATGGAGGAGTCGCGCAAGGACGGCCTGGAGACCGTCGAGGGCATCCGCGAGCTCAAGCGCCGCTACCCCGAGGTGCAGACGACGCTCGGCCTGTCCAACATCTCCTTCGGCATCAACCCGGCCGCCCGCATGGTGCTCAACTCGGTGTTCCTCAACGAGTGCGTCAACGCCGGCCTCGACTCGGCGATCGTCCACGCCTCCAAGATCCTGCCGATGTCGCGCATCCCCGACGAGCAGCGCCAGGTCGCACTCGACATGATCTACGACCGCCGCCGCGACGGCTACGACCCGCTGCAGAAGTTCATCGCGATGTTCGAGGGCGTCGACGCCGCGGCGCTGCGCGCGGGCAAGGCCGAGGAACTGGCCGCGCTGCCGCTGTGGGAGCGGCTCAAGCGGCGCATCATCGACGGCGAGCGCAAGGGCCTCGAGGCCGACCTCGACGAGGCGCTGGCGCAGCGCCCCGCGCTGGAGATCATCAACGACGTCCTGCTCGACGGCATGAAGACGGTCGGCGAGCTGTTCGGCTCCGGCCAGATGCAGCTGCCGTTCGTGCTGCAGTCGGCCGAGGTCATGAAGAACGCCGTCGCCTACCTCGAACCCCACATGGACAGGGTCGAGGGCGAGTCCAAGGGCCGCATCGTGCTGGCCACCGTCAAGGGCGACGTCCACGACATCGGCAAGAACCTGGTCGACATCATCCTGTCCAACAACGGCTACGAGGTCGTCAACCTCGGCATCAAGCAGCCGGTCAGCACCATCCTGGAGACCGCCGACCAGAAGAACGCCGACGTCATCGGCATGTCCGGGCTGCTGGTGAAGTCGACGGTCGTGATGAAGGAGAACCTCGAGGAGATGAACTCCCGGGGCATCTCCCAGCGCTACCCCGTGCTGCTCGGCGGCGCCGCCCTCACCCGCGCCTACGTCGAGCAGGACCTGGCCGAGCTGTTCGACGGCGAGGTCCGCTACGCCCGCGACGCCTTCGAGGGCCTGCGGCTGATGGACGCCTTCATGGCGCACAAGCGCGAGGGCTCCCCGCTGCCCGCGCTGCGCGAGCGCCGCGTCAAGTCCGGCGCCACCCTCGTCCGCACGCCCGTCGAAGAGCTCCCGGCCCGCTCCGACGTGGCCGCCGACAACCCCGTCCCCGTCGCGCCGTTCCACGGCGACCGCATCGTCAAGGGCATCTCGCTCCAGGAGTACGCCGCCTTCCTCGACGAGCGGGCGCTGTTCCTCGGCCAGTGGGGCCTCAAGCCCACCAGGGGCGGCGACGGACCCGGCTACGACGAGCTCGTCGAGACCGAGGGCAGGCCCAGGCTGCGGATGTGGCTCGACCGCATCCAGACCGAGGGACTGCTGGAGGCGGCCGTCGTCTACGGCTACTTCCCGTGCGTCAGCGACGGCGACGCGCTCATCATCCTCGACGACGCGGGCAACGAGCGCACCCGCTTCACCTTCCCGCGCCAGCGGCGCGACCGGCACCTGTGCCTGTCCGACTTCTTCCGGTCGAAGGACTCCGGAGAGGTCGACGTCGTCGGCTTCCAGATCGCCACCATGGGCGGCAAGATCTCCGAGGCCACGGCCGAGCTGTTCGCCAAGGACGCCTACCGCGACTACCTCGAGCTCCACGGCCTGTCGGTGCAGCTCACCGAGGCGCTGGCCGAGTACTGGCACGCCAGGGTCCGCTCGGAGCTCAGCATCGGCGGCCAGGAATCTCTCGACGACATGCTGAAGGTCAACATCCAGGGCTGCCGCTACTCGTTCGGCTACCCCGCCTGCCCCAACCTGGAGGACCAGGTGCAGCTCTTCGAGCTGCTCGACCCGGGCCGGATCGGCGTCACGCTGTCGGAGGAGTTCCAGCTCCACCCCGAGCAGGCCACCTCGGCCCTGGTCGCCCACCACCCGGAAGCCAAGTACTTCAACGTTTAACTGCGCGCCGCGGTGGCAGAGGCAACCCAAGGGCACCTCTGCCCCGCGCCGACCGGCCGCCACGTCCCACAGAACAGGCGGCCCGGAGAGCCCGCACCATCGATCGCATCGCCCGCGCCACGGACGCCGCACTCGTCGGATGCGGCACGTCCGCGCGGTCGTGACTGCTGGAGCGCGGTCGTCCGACTGTGCCGGACAGGCGCCTGCCAGGGCCGCTCGGTCGGCCAGACGCTTCCGGTCGCTCGGCTGTGACGGGCGGACGCTCCTGGTCGTTCGGTTGCTTCGGTCGGACACGTGGTGGTCGTTCGGCTGCGGTGGGGGACATTCTCCGGCCGCTCAGCTGTGGCGGGAAGACGCTCTCCGGCCGCTCGTCGCGGCAGGCGCGCACCGTTCCGCCGCCGGCCTTCCAAGGGCGCGGGCGTCGTCCGGCCTCTCCAGGCGGGCTCCGTGCCGTCGCCGGCCGCCGTGGGGAGCGTCGCCCCGCGCACCGGGGTCCTTGGCGGGGTAGGGTGCAATCCCTTGTCGTTCGTGGAGCATGCGGCGGGTCGGGCCCGTCGGCGTCGTTCGGGCTGGGCGCGGCGGAGTCCGGTCCCCTGGCGTTCGTGGCGGGCAGGCCGCGGCCCTCCCCGTACGGCAAGCGGGCGCAGCGCCACCCGGGGCGCGGGGCGGGCCTCCGTCCAGGGATACGCTCACCGAGCCCACGTGGCTGGCCGCCGTCACGGCACTACCAACCACCTCAGAAGCGGACCCGAACAATACCAAGTCACGAGGACGCCCTACCGTAGAAGTCCGTATCGAGTGCATCGGGGGAAACGTGGACGCCGCATTCTTCGACATGGACGGCTTGCTGGTCGACACCGAGAAGGTGTGGCTGAAGATCGAGATCGAGGTGATGTCCCGCCTCGGCGGCATCTGGACTCCCGAGCACCAGACCCACCTCGTCGGCGGTTCCATGGAACGCACCGTCGACTACATGCTCGCCGTGTCGGGCTCGTCCGTCGCGCCGGAGACCCTGCGCGAGTGGATGATCGACGGGATGGTCACCGCGCTGGCCGGAGGCGTGCAGACCATGCCGGGCGCGATCGAACTCCTGGAGAGCCTGCGCGCCGAGGGCGTGCCCGTCGGGCTGGTCACCTCGTCCCTCAAGGAGATCGCCGAGGCGGTGCTGGCCTCGGTGGGCCGCGACCGGTTCGACGTCATCGTGACGGCCGACGACGTGACCCACACCAAGCCCGACCCCGAGCCGTACTTGACCGCGGCCCGCCTGCTGGACGTGGAGCCGGTGCGATGCGTCGTGCTGGAGGACTCACCCAACGGTGTGGCGGCGGGAACGGCCGCCGGATGCGCTGTGGTGGCGGTCCCCAGTCTGCTGCCGATCGAGCCCGCACCCGGCCGCCTGGTGGTGTCGTCCCTCATGGAGATCACGCCCGACCACTTGCGCGCCCTCGTGCCCCCTCTCAACCTCTGATCCCAGCCTCCCCCCAATCGCCTCGCTCCTGAGGCTCTACCTACCGCCCTGCTCTTGTGGCCTCTTGCGTTGGCGCTACCGCTCGCCCTGCCTCCGAGGCCGCCTCGCTCCCGAGGCACTGCCATCGTGCGACCCGCTGCCGAGGCGCTACCGCCCTGCTTTGGGGCCGGCTGCCGAGGCGTTAGTGCCAGCGCGGCTTCCGGGGCCACCTCGCCGCTGAGAAGCTACCGCCCCGTTTCCGGGACCAGCTCGCTGCCGAGGTGCTACGCCCGCCCTGCTTCCGAGGTCACTTCGCTCCCGAGGGGCAATCGCCGTGCTTGCGGGGCCGGCCCGCTGCCGAGGCACTACCGCCCTGCCCTCGAGGCCGGCCGCTGCGAGGCCGTGGCGGCGCGTCGGGGCTTGGGCGCCGGCGCCATCGGACAGCCCCTGCCGCACACCCCGGCCCCCGGGACGCTTGCCCCCGCCTCCGAGTCTGTGGTCCCGCCGCTGAGCCGTGGTCCGGGCCTGGGGCGTGGCCATTGCCAGTGGCGTCGCGGTTCCCACTTTCTGGCTTGTGGCTCTCGGACTCTGGCTCATGGCTGCGGCTCATCACTCTCGGCCTTCGGCTCGCCCTACCGGCTCGTGAGCTCCGGGTCTTCGGCTCGAGCTACCGGCTCGTGAGCTCCGGGTCTTCGGCTCGAGCTACCGGCTCGTGAGCTCCGGGTCTTCGGCTCGAGCTACCGGCTCGGGGGTCTTCTGCATCGTGAATCTGCTCATTACTCGGGCTCTTCACCTCATGGCCCTGGGCCCTAACGACTCATGGCGTGGGCGCCCTGGCACGAGGCGGCCAGAGCGCCCGGACCGGGGACGGGCAGGGCGCCTGGGTTGGGGATGGGCAGGACGGCCGGGTGTCGGCGGGCAGGGCGTCTGAGTTGGGGACGGGCAGGGCGCCTGGGCGCGCATCGGTCAGAGCGCTCGGGTTGGGGACCGGGCAGGTCGCTCGAGTGGCGGATGAGCGGGGATGCCGGGCGCGGGACGGGCGGGATGCCCGGGTGAAACGACCCGGGCGCCGGCGGCGAGGAGCGGCCCGCCGGAACCGGGCCGGGCGGAAAGCAACCGGCACCCGAAACCACCGCGCACGCGTCTCCCGACCACCGCGCACGCGTCTCCCGACGAGCAATGAACGCGTCTCCCGACGACGGCGCACGCGTCTCCCAACGCTCGCGCACCTCCCGACCAACGCTCGCGCGTCTCCCGACCAACGCGCACGCGCCTTCCGACCAACGCGCATGCGCCTCTCTGCACGCCCGCTCTCGCCGGGCTGAGCGTCCGGTCGAGAGGGGCAGAGGCAAGGGAGGTCCGGCGACGCGTCCAGTGGCGGCGACGGCGACGGCGACGGTGGCGGTGGCGGTGGCGGGAACTCCCGGCGAACGGAACCGAAAAACCACCCCCTAAGGGAAAGATCCCTCCTCAGGGAGGAGCGGCGACGGCCGGACCGCGTGCCAGGATGGAGACGTCAGCCGAGATGAGGGGTGGCCAATATGGGCGGATTCAATACCATCGCGTGGTTGCCGTTGTGTGCCGGCGCCACCGGCCTGGGGCTGGTGTTCAGCTTCCTGCTGCTGCGCCGTAAAGGAGTTCATGCCGCGATGCGGATGACGGCCTGGTCGCTGCTGCCGATGGCCGCCTACCTCACCGGCGCGCTGGCCGCTCTGTGGACCATCGGCGCGACGGCGGTCGGCTTCGTCACCAGCCTGGTGTTCAACCCGATGACCTGGGCCGGGGTGGTGCTCGCCGGGCTGTCGGTGGTGCTGTTCATGGTCTCGGGCGTGCTCAGGTCGAGGAAGCTGTCGGCGGGGGAGGGCAAGGCCCCGGCCGCCTCAAGGGAGAAGCCTGCGCCGGCCGCTAAGGCCGCCACGGCAAAGCCTGCGGTCACGCCGCGGCAGCCCAAGACGAACGACGACGATTTCTCCGATATCGAGGACATTCTCAAGCGCCGCGGAATCAGCTAACGCGCACGCCAGTGCAATGTCACAGTTCCGAGATGCAACCGGAACGGGCTGTAGACATTCTGTCCAAGATCGATACGAATGAGTTTCGCCGGAATCACAGTTGAGCCACATCGACCTCTTGGGGGCTAGTCAGCGCAGCTCAGGCCATACATTCTGCCTCCTGGGACCGTGACGGACGGTCCTGGCAAGCACGGGCGTGAGTCCAGACCGGGCCGGTGCCCGTGACGGACGACGCCGTCTCACCCAGGGGGCACGAGCAGTATGCGCACAACCCCGGTCGTGCCAGCCCCCTGGAAGGTCAGGACAGAGGAGGGCGCATGACCGCACCGCTCGACGTGCCGGAGTCAGCCAGCTCGGCGGCTCCCGAAGCGGTGGTGGCAGCAACCAGCGGCAAGGCCATCGAGGGCCGTTCGCTCGGCCAGATCGCCTGGCGGCGGCTCAAGCGGGACAAGGTCGCGATGGCAGGCGCCAGCGTGATCATCTTTCTCATGCTGGTGGCCGTCTTCGCGCCGCTGATCGTGGGAGCGCTGGGGCATGACCCGCTGCAGTACCACGAGGATCTCGTCGACAGCGGCACGCTCGCGCCGAAGGGGGCCTACGGCGGGATCAGCTCCGAGTTCCTGTTCGGAGTCGAGCCGGTCAACGGCCGCGACATCTTCAGCAGGGTCGTCTACGGCGCGCGAATCTCGCTGCTGATCGCCTTCCTCGCCACCCTCGTGTCGGTGGTCATCGGCACGGCGCTGGGCGTCATCGCCGGCTACTGCGGCGGCTGGATCGACAGCTTCATCGGCAGGGCGATGGACGTCTTCCTCGCCTTCCCGCTGCTGGTGTTCGCGCTCGCGCTGGCCGGTGTGGTGCCGGACCAGGCGTTCGGGCTGTCCGGCGACACCCTCCGCGTCACGCTGCTGATCTTCATCATCGGCTTCTTCAACTGGCCCTACCTCGGCCGCATCATCCGGGGCCAGACGCTGTCACTCCGCGAGCGTGAGTTCGTCGACGCCGCCAGGAGCCTGGGCGCCCGCGGGCCGTACATCATCTTCCGCGAGCTGTTGCCCAACCTGGTCGCGCCGATCCTGATCTACGCGACGCTGCTGATCCCGTCGAACATCCTGTTCGAGGCGGCGCTGTCGTTCCTCGGCGTGGGTGTGCGACCGCCGACTCCCACGTGGGGCGGCATGCTCTCCGACGCGGCCAGGTTCTACACGATCCCGCACTTCATGATCTTCCCTGGACTGGCGATCTTCATCACCGTGCTTGCGTTCAACCTGTTCGGCGACGGCCTGAGGGACGCGCTCGACCCGCGTGGCAGCCGCTGACCCCCGGACTCCCTTTAACCCTCCTTCCAACCCAAAGGGGTGCGACACCTTGATGAGAAGAAAAGCGCTGACGACAGCCACGGCCGGGCTCACACTCGCCATGGCACTGGCGGCCTGCGCGGGCACGCCGACCCAGACCCCCGGCCAGGGTCAGAGCGCCCCCGCGAGCTCCGGCGCCTCGGGCGCCGCGGAAGTGGCGGACGCCGCGGTGGGCAAGATCTACAACCCTTCTGACAAGAAGGGCGGCACTCTCAAGATGGCCAACACGGCCGACTGGGACAGCCTCGACCCCGGCAATACCTACTACGGCTACGCCCTGAACTTCGCCCGCCTCTACGGCCGCTCGCTGCTGATGTTCAAGTCCGCGCCCGGCCCCGACGGCAACACCCTCGTGCCCGACCTGGCCGAGAGCCTGGGCAAGTCCAGCGACGACGCCAAGACCTGGACCTACAAGCTGCGCTCGGGCATCAAGTTCGAGGACGGCACCCCGGTCACCTCCAAGGACGTCGCGTACGCGGTGGCGCGCCAGTTCGACAAGGAGGTCCACCCGAACGGGCCGTCCTACCTCAACGCGCTGCTCGACTGGCCGAAGGGCTACAAGGGCGCCTACAAGTCGAAGGACGCCGACATCTCCTCGGCCGTCGAGACGCCCGACGACAGCACGATCGTGTTCCACCTGAAGGAGCCGTTCGGTCTGTTCGACTACATCGTGCAGATGCCGATGACCATGCCCGTCCCCAAGGACAAGGACACCGGCACCAAGTACCAGGAACACATCATCTCGACGGGGCCCTACAAGTTCGAGAAGAACGAGATCGGCAAGGGCTTCACGATGGTCCGCAACGAGAACTGGGACCCGGCCACCGACCCGAACCGGCCGGCCCTGCCCGACCGCATCGAGGTGCAGACCGGCGTCAACGCCGACGACCTCGACAACCGGCTGATCTCCGGTGACGTCCAGATCGCCGTCGACGGTCTCGGCATCGGCAACGCCGCGCTGCCGAAGGTCCTGCCCGACCCGGCGCTCAAGGCCCGCACCGACAACCCGGTGCAGCAGCGCACCTGGTACACCTCGATCATTCCCGACGTCCCCCCGCTCGACAACGTCGAGTGCCGCAGGGCCATCGCCTTCGCCGCCGACCGCAGCAGCCTCTTCCGCGCCTACGGCGGCGAGACCGGCGGCATCACGGCCAGCGCGATGATCCCGCCGAGCCTGGCCGGCCACAAGGAGATCGACCTCTACAAGTCGCCCGACGACAAGGGTGACGTGGAGAAGGCCAAGGCGGCGCTCGCCAAGTGCGGCCAGCCCAACGGCTTCGAGACCAACATCTCCTACCGCACCGAGCGGACCAAGGAGAAGGCCGCGGCCGAGTCGCTGCAGCAGTCGCTCGCCCGCGTCGGCATCAAGCTCACGCTCAAGCCGTACCCGCAGGACGACTACTTCGCGCTCTACGCCGGCAAGCCGTCCTACGTCAAGGAGAACAAGATCGGCCTGGCCATCAACGGCTGGGGCTCGGACTACCCCGACACCTACGGCTTCATGCAGGCCATCATGGACAGCCGGGACATCCGCGAGGCGGGTAACTACAACCTGAGCGTCAAGTTCCCCGAGATCGACAAGATCATCGACCAGATCAAGGCCGAGCCGGATGCCGCCAAGCGCGCCGAGCTGTGGTCGCAGATCGACCACATGGTCATCGACCAGGCCGTCGTCATGCCGAGCGTGTACGGCAAGGCCCTGTACATGCGCGGCAAGGGGCTGACCAACGTCTTCATCAGCGACTCCCAGCAGATGTACGACTACGTCGGTCTCGGCGTCCAGCAGTAAGACGAACCACACCTAGATAGGCGGGTGAAGGCAGCAGGTCCCCGGCCGGCACAACCGGCCGGGGACCGGAGCCGGGCACTGTGGTCACATACATCATCAGGCGCGTGATCGGCGCTTTGGCGATGCTGCTCATCGTGAGCATCGTCACCTTCGGGATCTTCTTCTTGGTGCCGCGCCTGGCCGGCGCAACACCGGAGGCGTTCGCCGCCCGGTACGTCGGCCGTGGGGCCAGCATGGACACCATCAAGCTGGTCGCCGAGCGGCTCGGGTTCTACGATCCCGTGATCGTGCAGTACGGGCGCTTCCTCAAGGGGATCGTGCTGGGAACCGAGTACAACACGGGAGCGGGCGTCGAGCACTGCCCCGCGCCCTGCTTCGGCTACTCCTTCATCAACCAGCAGCCCGTCTGGCCGAGCCTGATGGACCGCTCGCGCGTGACGCTGTCGCTCGGCATCGGCGCCGCGGTGCTGTGGCTGCTCGGCGGCGTGGCGACCGGTGTGCTGTCGGCGCTGCGGCGCGGCAGCTTCTTCGACCGCGCGGCCATGGGCATCGCGCTGGCCGGCGTGTCGCTGCCGATCTTCTTCACCGGCATGATCTCCCTGTCCGTCTTCAGCTACGGCCTCGGCTGGACCGCCCCCGGCGGCGCGTGGGTGGACGTCACCATCGACCCGCTGCAGTGGGCCTACAACCTGCTGCTGCCGTGGATCACCCTGGCCCTGCTGTTCGCCGCCACCTACGCCAGGCTCACCCGAGCGGGCATGCTGGAGACGATGGGCGAGGACTACATCCGCACCGCGCGCGCCAAGGGCCTGCTCGAGCGCCGCGTCGTGGTCAAGCACGGCCTGCGCGCCGCGCTGACCCCCATCGTCACCGTGTTCGGCCTGGACTTCGGCCTGCTGCTCGGCGGCGCCGTCCTGACCGAGACGACCTTCTCGCTGAACGGCCTCGGCAAGTTCTCCGTCGACGCCATCAAGAACAACGACCTGCCCGCGGTCATGGGCGTCACGCTGCTGGCCGCACTGTTCGTCGTGGTGGCCAACCTGGTCGTGGACCTCCTCTACGCTGTGGTCGACCCGAGAGTGAGGCTTTCGTGACCGCGTTCCTCGACGTCAAGGACCTGCGCATCCACTTCCCGACCGACGACGGCCTGGTCAGGTCCGTCGACGGGCTGACCTTCGCCCTCGAGCGCGGCAAGACGCTCGGCATCGTCGGCGAGTCGGGCTCGGGCAAGAGCGTGACCAGCCTCGGCATCCTGGGCCTGCACAAGGGCGGCAAGGCCAAGCTCTCCGGCGAGATCTGGCTCGACGGTGAGGAACTCGTCGGCGCCTCCGCCGACCACGTGCGCGGCCTGCGCGGCAAGAAGATGGCGATGATCTTCCAGGATCCGCTGTCGGCCATGCACCCCTACTACACGGTCGGCGACCAGATCGTCGAGGCCTACCGGATCCACAACGACGTCAGCAAGAAGGTCGCCCGCAAGCACGCGATCGACATGCTCGGCCGGGTCGGCATCCCCACGCCCGACAGTCGCGTCGACGACTACCCCCACCAGTTCTCCGGCGGCATGCGCCAGCGCGCCATGATCGCCATGGCGCTGTCGTGCGACCCCGAGCTGCTCATCGCCGACGAGCCCACCACCGCGCTCGACGTCACCGTGCAGGCGCAGATCCTCGACCTGATGCGTGACCTGCAGCGCGAGTTCAACTCCGCGCTGATCATCATCACCCACGACCTCGGCGTCGTGGCCGAGCTGTCGGACGACATCCTGGTGATGTACGGCGGCAAGTGCGTCGAGTACGGCAGCGCCGAAACGGTGTTCTACCACCCCGAACACCCCTACACCTGGGGCCTGCTCGGCTCGATGCCCCGCCTCGACAGGGAGCGCACCGAGCGGCTCATGCCGATCAAGGGATCGCCCCCCTCCCTGATCAACGTCCCCCCGGGCTGCGCCTTCCACCCGCGCTGCCCGCACGCCGCCCGCACCGAGGGCCGCTCGCAGACCGAGGTGCCCGAGCTGCTGAAGTCGGGCCCCGGCCACCTCGTCCGGTGCCACATGGCGCCGGAGGAGCGCAAGCAGCTGTGGGAGAGCGAGATCAAGCCGATGCTGGAGACCACATGAGCGAGACGCTGCTGTCCGTGCAGGACCTGCGCATGCACTTCCCCATCCACAAGGGGCTGCTGAAGCGACAGGTCGGCGCGGTCAAGGCGGTCGACGGGATCGACTTCGAGGTGCGCAAGGGCGAGACCCTCGGCCTGGTGGGCGAGTCCGGCTGCGGCAAGTCCACCACGGGACGGCTGGTGACCAGGCTCATCGAGCCCACCGGCGGCACGATCACCTTCGAGGGCCAGGACATCACCCACATGCCGCAGAGCCGGCTGCGCCCGCTCCGCCGCGACATGCAGATGATCTTCCAGGACCCCTACTCCTCGCTCAACCCCCGCCACACGGTCGGCGCCATCGTCGGCGCGCCGTTCCGCATCCAGGGGATCCAGACCGAGCAGGGCATCAAGAAGGCGGTCCAGGACATCCTGGAACTGGTCGGCCTCAACCCCGAGCACTACAACCGCTACCCGCACGAGTTCTCCGGCGGACAGCGTCAGCGCATCGGCATCGCCCGCACGCTCGCCCTGAAGCCGAAGCTCATCATCGCCGACGAGCCCGTCTCCGCCCTGGACGTCTCCATCCAGGCGCAGGTCGTCAACCTCCTCGAGGACCTGCAGAACGAGCTCGACCTCACCTACGTGGTGATCGCGCACGACCTGTCGGTGGTGCGCCACATCAGCGACAGAGTCGCGGTGATGTATCTGGGCAAGATCGTCGAGGTCGCCGACCGCAAGTCGCTGTACACCTCGCCGATGCACCCCTACACCAACGCGCTGCTGTCGGCCGTGCCGGTCCCCGACCCCAAGGCGGGCACCGAACGCGAGCGCATCCGCCTGCAGGGCGACGTCCCCAGCCCGATCAACCCGCCGCCCGCGTGCCGCTTCCACACCCGGTGCTGGAAGGCGCAGGAGATCTGCAAGAAGGTCGAGCCGCCCCTGACCGAGCTGGCCAGCGGCCACAAGGTCGCCTGCCACTTCCCGGAGAACGCCCCCGCCGCCGCCACCCCGGAACCCACCAAGGCCTGACCCCGGCGCGCGTTCCGCCACCGCCCCGCCCGGCACGCTCTCCTGCCGGCCGGCACGGCCTCCTGGGCCGTCACCCCCTCCGGCCCGGCGCGGTGTCTGCCCGGCGGCGTGGTCTCCTCCCGGCCCGGCATGCGGTGTCCGCGGGGCGGCGTGGTCCCCTCCCCGTACGGCACGCCGGGTCACGCCCTCCCCGGTCACGGGGCGGGCGTCCCTCCAGGGAGACGCTCCTCCAGCGCGCGGGGCCGGCCGCCGACACGCGGCACGAGCAGGCCACCACCCCGATACCCGCGCTCCCGGGCCCGCCCACATGGACGCTCCCGGCCCTTCACCCGGGCAGGGCCGGTGCGAGGACCGCCGTCACGACAGGGCCGGCGCGGGGACCGCCGTCAGGACAGGGCGCCGGGCGTGATCAGCCCGGTCTCGTAGGCCAGGACGACCGCCTGAACGCGGTCGCGCAGCCCCAGCTTCGTCAGCACGTTGCCCACGTGCGTCTTGACCGTCGTCTCGCTCACCACCAGCTTGGCGGCGATCTCCGCGTTGGACATGCCCCTGGCGATCAGCCTGAGCACCTCCAGCTCCCGCTCGGTCAGCCGGTCGAGCCGCGCCGGGGTCGCCTGCTGGTAGGCCGACGGCAGCTTCGCCGCGAACCGGTCGAGCAGCCGCCTGGTGACGCTCGGCGCCACGATCGCGTCGCCCGACGCCACCACCCTGATCGCCTGCACCAGCTCGTCCGGCGGCACGTCCTTCAGCAGGAAGCCCGACGCCCCGGACCGCAGCGCCTCCACGATGTACTCGTCCAGGTCGAACGTGGTCAGCACCAGCACCTTCGGCACGTGCGCGCCCGCGGCCGCGTCGCGCACGATCCGCCGCGTCGCCTCGATCCCGTCGACGCCCGGCATCCTGATGTCCATCAGGACCACGTCGGGCAGCAGCGCCCGTGCCTGCTCGAGCGCGTCCTTGCCGTCGCCCGCCTGCCCGACCACCGCGATGTCCGGCTCGGCCTCGAGGATCAGGCGGAACCCCGTGCGCAGCAGTGGCTGGTCGTCCACCAGCAGCACTCTGATCGTCATCATCCGTCCTTCAGCGGGAAAGTCGCCCGCACCTCGAAACCGCCCCCCGTGCGCGGACCGATCCTGAGGATTCCACCATAGAGGGCCACCCTCTCGCGAATCCCGACCAGTCCATGCCCGGTCCTGTCACCTGGCGGAGAGTCGCCCGGGCCCCGGCCGTCGTCCTCGACGACAAGGCTCAGCTCGCGCGGCGCCTGCCGTACCGAGACCCTGGCATGGGCGCCGGGGCCGGCGTGGCGCAGGCTGTTGGTCAGCCCCTCCTGGACCAGCCGGTAGACGGCCAGGTCGACGCCCGCGGGAACCGGACCTCCGCCCTCGACCTCCAGCTCGGTCGGCAGGCCCGCCTCACGCATCTGCTCCACCAGCGCCGGCAGGTCGCGCAGCCCCGGCTGCGGGCGCCGCTCCGGCGGGCCCGGCAGGCTGTCGGTGCGCAGGACGCCGACGATGTTGCGCATCTCGTTCATCGCGAGCCTGCCGGTCTCCTCGATCGCCGACAGCGCCTCGCCCGCCAGCTCAGGGCTGGCGGTCAGCACCTTCCGCGCGGCCGCGGCCTGCACGGTCATCACGCTCACGTGGTGGGCGACCACGTCGTGCAGTTCCCTGGCGATGCGCGAGCGCTCCTCCGCCCGCGCCGCCCTGGTGTCGGCGTCCCTGGCCCGCTCCAGCCTGGCCGCGCGGTCCTTCAGCTCCTCCAGGTAGGCGCGCCGCAGCCGCACGCTGCGGCCGGTGCCCCAGACCGCCAGCCCGATGAGCGCGGCCATCGCGTGATCGGGCCAGGTCATCGTGGGCGGCGCCAGCGCCAGCGCCGTGACGTAGCCGACCGCCGAGACGGCCAGCCCCGACAGCGCGACCGCCAGACCCCGGTGGGCGGCCACCGTGTAGAGCACGATCAGCGCGGTCAGCCCGGCGAGTCCCGGATCCATGTGGAGCGCGGCGAACACCACGATCGGCACCTGCGCGGCGCACAACGCCCCCAGCGGCCAGCGCCTGCGCACCGCCACGGGCAGGTAGCCGGCAGCCAGCAGCACCGCCTCGGCCACGCCGCCGTTGCCGCCGGCGACGAACAGCGCCACCGACGCCGCCGCCAGAGCCGCGGCGAGGAGCGAGTCGCGGAACAGGGCTCGGTCGGTGCGCACCGCTTCAATGTAAGACCAGGTGAAAGCGGGAATCCTCCTCCTTGGGGAGGACTTCAGAGCTCGTCGGTCGCCGCCCGCCGGCTGCTTCTGACCGTGTCACCCGGCTGCCTGGCGGGCACCGGCGGGGGAGTGCCGCCGAACTCGGGGCACAGCGCCTGATGATCGCACCAGTCGCACAGCCGGGACGGCCGCGCCCGCCACTCGCCCGTCTCCAGCGCCCGCTCGATCGCCGCCCACAACGCCTGCACCTTGCGCTCGGTCGCCAGCAGGTCGGCCGCGTCGGGCGCGTAGCGCAGCACCTCGCCGGCGCCGCCCAGGTAGACCAGCTGCAGCAGCCTCGGGATCTCCCCGCGCAACCGCCACAGCACCAGCGCGTAGAACTTCATCTGGAACAGCGCCTTGGCCTCGAAGTCGGGCCCCGGCGCGTTGCCGGTCTTGTAGTCGACGACCCTGACCGCGCCGCCGGGCGCCACGTCGAGCCGGTCGATGTAGCCGCGCAGCATCAGGCCGCTGTCGAGCACCGCCTCCACGTACAACTCCCGCTCGGCCGGCTCCAGCCGCGTCGGGTCCTCCAGCGTGAAGTAGCGTTCCAGCATCGAGCGCGCCTGCCCCAGCCACTCCAGCCGCTCGGCCTCGTCGGCGAACATCTCCGCATAGGCCGCGTCCTCGCCGAGCAGCCTGGCCCACTGCGGCTCCAGCAGCTCCAGCGCCGCCTCCACCGAACGCCGCGGCGCCGGGAGGTCGTAGAGCCGCTCCAGCACCGCGTGGACCACCGTGCCGCGCACCGCCGCCGCCGAGGGCTTCTCGGGAAGCTGGTCGATCACCCTGAAGCGGTACAGCAGGGGGCAGGTCATGAAGTCACCCGCCCGCGAAGGGGAGAGGGCCCCGATGATCACGGGTTCGGTCAACGTCATGCTCCGCACTGTAAGTCAAGACACCGACAGTATGGGCGCGCCGAGTAGCATCAAGGCAGCCACTGGACAAAGGAGTGATAGGTGAGCGCCGAGAGTCCCCGCCAGGAGTTCTCCGGCATCCGGATGGGCAGGCCCTTCGGCATCCCGGTCTACGTCTCGTGGACCTGGTTCATCGTCGCGGCGTTCATCACCTGGAGCTTCGGCCGCGTCATGCTCAGGATGATGCCCGGCGTCAGCGAGCCGGCCGCCTACGCCGTGGCCTTCGTCTTCGCCGTGCTGCTGTACGTGTCGGTGCTGCTGCACGAGCTGGCCCACTGCGTCGTGGCCAGGATGTACGGCCTGCCGGTCCGCCGCATCACCCTCTACCTCCTCGGCGGCGTCTCGGAGATCGAGAAGGAGCCCCAGACACCCGGCCGCGAGTTCATGGTCGCCTTCGCCGGGCCGCTGCTGTCGCTCGGCCTGGCCGGCGGCGGCTACCTCGTCTACGAGTTCGTCATCCCCCAGGGCGGCGTGCCGGGCGCGCTGGCCTGGCAGCTGTGGGTGGCCAACCTCATCGTCGGCGTCTTCAACCTGCTGCCAGGGCTGCCGCTCGACGGCGGCCGGATGCTGCGCGCGGGCGTGTGGAGGGTGACCCGCAGCGCCATCTCGGGCACCCTGGCCGCCGCGTGGGTCGGCAGGGCGCTGGCCGTCGCCATCGTCGCCGCGGCGTTCGCCATGTCGCTGATGAGCGGCCAGTCGCTGCTCGACACCTACGTCATCTGGTCGGTGCTGCTGGCCAGCTTCATCTGGTTCGGCGCCACCCAGTCGCTGCGGGTGGCCCGCGTGCGCGCGCGGCTCCCGCAGGCCAACGCCCGCGCCCTGGCCCGCCGCGCCATCCCCGTGACCGCCGAGACCCCGCTGGCGGAGGCCCTGCGCAGGACCACGGAGGCCCGCGCCGGCGCCATGGTGATCGTCGACCATGAGGGCAAGCCGACCGCCATCGTCAACGAGGCGGCCGTCCAGGCCACGCCCGAGCACCGCAGGCCGTGGGTGAACGTCGGATCGCTCTCCCGCACCATCGAGCCGTCCATGGTGCTGCCCGCCGACCTGTCGGGCGAGTCGCTGATCGACGCCATGCGCGACGCCCCGGCGGGGGAGTACCTCCTGGTCGAACGCGGCGGCGAGGTCTACGGCGTGCTGGCCACCGCCGACGTCAACAAGGTCTTCAGCGGGGTGTGACCACTCGTCTGAACGGCCAGGTAGGACTAGTGTTTCAGACAACCCGATCACCGATCGCGGATTCGAGGCGAGCAGCTCAGACCGATACTGTTCCTCCTCGTCTGGGTATGCGTATGGCTGGCGGTTGACCGGCGATTTTCCGTGGAGGGAGATTTCGGTGGCAGAGCAGGGCTTCGGGGTGGTGCGCCCACTGCCGGGCAGCGGGCTGGTCGCCCACATGGGTGGGCTGCTACTCGTCTGCGACGCGGCGGAGGGAGCGAGCGGCGAGCTGCTCGAAGCACTCCGTGAGAGCGCGGCGTCGGGGGCGGACGGTCTCGCGCTGGCCCGCCGTGCCGCACAGGTGTTGTTCAGGACCATGTCGGGCGACCCGGTCAGCTGCGCGGTGGCAGGGCCCGCGGGTGGTGGCATGGCCGTGCTGGTCAGCGGGTCGGCCTCGGCCGTGGTCAGCACAGACGACGGCGAGACCAGGTTGTCCGGGCGTGACTCCCTCACCTGGACCGACCGGCTGATCCCGGGGCCCGTGCAGCGGGTCGAGCTGGTCCTGCCGGGCGCGGGCGATGCCCACCCGGCCGTCCGCCTCGACAGCGGCGTGGTGCTCGGCGGCGGCCTGCGCGGCGAGGTGGGCGACGTCGAGGAGGCGCCGGCCAAGGCGAAGGTCAAGCCGCTGGAGACCAGCGAGCTGCCGGCGACCGGCCTCCACTTCGAGCCCGACCTGCTGCCCCCGCCGCCCAGGCCGGAGCCGCGGCAGGAGGAGCCGGTGCAGGCCCAGCCGGCGCCCCAGCCGCCATCCCAGCCGATGGCCCCCTACCCGATGGGCGCGCCCTCGGGACCGCAGGGCCCCTACGGCCCGCCGCCGGCCGCCGAACCGTACTCCGAGCCCGCCCTGTCCGGCCCGCCCATGCCGGGCCCCGGCCCGATGCCGCCGCCGCCGGGCCCGCCGCCGCAGGGTCCGGGACCGATGCCCTTCGAGGACGTGCCCCACGCCGGCGGCCCCGTCGCGCCCGAGCAGCACGAGCCCCCCTACGGCCCTCCGCCCGAGCAGCACGAGCCCCCCTACGGCCCTCCGCAGGAGCAGCCGGCGGAGGAGGCGGCCGACGGCCGGCCGATGGTGTTCGGCGTCGACTGCAAGAACGACCACTTCAACGACCCGCGCTCGCCGTACTGCGTGATCTGCGGGATCGAGCTGGTGCAGCGGACGCTGGTGCCGTACAAGGGGCCGCGGCCGCAGCTCGGCGTGCTGCTGCTCGACGACGGCACCTCGCTGCCGCTCGACGGCGACTACCTGCTCGGCCGCGACCCCGAGCGGGCGCCCGAGGTCGCCGGCGGCACCGCCAGGCCCGCCAAGGTCACCAGCCCCGACGGGTCGGTCTCCCGTCGCCACCTGCGGGTCGCGCTCGACGGCTGGGACGTCAACCTGGTCGACCTCGGCTCGGTCAACGGCACCCAGATCCAGCCGCCCGGCGACCCCAACTTCTACGACATCCCGCCGAACGAGCCCGTCACCATCGCGCCGGGAACGACCGTGCGCATCGGCGTCTCCCGCACGATGCGCTACGAGTCCCACCGCGGCTGACCCGCGCCCAGGCTTGCCGTTCCTCCGGTACGGCAAGCCGGGCCTCCCGTTCCCCGTTCTTCTCATACGGCAAGCCGGGCCTCCCGTTCCCCCGTTCCTCCGGTACGGCAAGCCGGGGCCGAGGCCACCGTGGTCACCGGTCACCGACCGTCCGTCACGCCGCTCCAGCCGACTCCGGCCGCCCGCCGTGACGTCGCCCCGCCGTCCGGTGACCTGAGTAGCGCTCTACTCGAGCCGACCGGCCGACCACGACGGATCATCGAGAGCGCGGCAAGCCCCGCACGATACGCGCAGGCGCCCGAGGCAGCCGGATCTGGGCCGCCCGTGCGACGGACGCGTCCATGACCGCCCCTGCCGCCAGGCCGTCGGCCGCGGCCTGCCAGGCTCTCCTGCGCCGTCCGGGCGGCCTGCTATCGGCCGTCACCGCCAGGTTCTGCCGCCGGTCCCGGCCGCCTGCTCCCGGGTGCGGCCTGCCCGGGTCTGGCGTTCGGCGGGGGGCTGATGGGCCGGGGGCCGTCCGTCCCGCCCGCCGGCCGGCGGAAGCGGTTGAGGGCCTTGGCGAGCTCGGCCGGCGAGTTGACGCCCAGCTTCCAGTACGCCTGGTTCCTGTGGTTCATGGCCGTGCGCATCGCGATCCCGAGCTCCATGGCGATCTGCCGGTGCGACCGGCCCGCGGCCGTCAGTTGCGCCACCTGCAACTCCCGCTCGGTCAGGTCGGGCGCGGCCAGCTCCCGTAACGCGGGCGTGTCGGGCCCCTGGCACGCTCCAGCCAGCGACCACGCCTCCGTCGCCGCCGCCCGGGCCGCCCGCTCGCCGCGCGAGCGCCGTAACAGCCCCGCCGCCTGCGCGGCCGCCTCCGCCGCGTGCAGGCGCAGCCCCAGCGCGTCGAATCCCTCCGCCACCGCCAGCAGTCCGTCCGCGTCCGACTCCGCCAGCGCGGCGGCGTGCCGGGCCGCCAGCCGTACTCGGGGCCCGTCGTGGGCCGCGGCCAGCTCGGCCAGCCGGGCAGCGACGGTGACGGGCGCGCCGAGCCGTACCGCGTCGTGGAGGGCGACCGCCTCGAACGCGGCGAGTCCGCTCTCCCTGCAGTCGGCGGCGGCCGCCAGCGCCAGCTCGACCGCGCGGCTGCTCTCGCCCGCGGCGGCGGCGATCCACACGCGGGTGAGCGCCACCCAGCGCATGAACGCGGTCCAGGTGGCCCGGTTGCGCTCCACGGCCGCCCTGAGGGTGTCGCGGGCGGCGTCCGCCTCGCCGCGCAGCGCCTGGGCGGCGGCGTAGGCGGCCATGCAGCCGCCCACGGTGAGCGCCGTCTCGTGGTTGGCGGGCGCGTGCAGGACGAGCAGCGCCGTGCCCAGCTGGCCGCGCAGGGTGGCGGCGTTGCCCCTGGCCAGCGCGAGGCTCCCCTCGCCGCGCGACCAGCCGCGCTGGCCGGCGAGGGCGGACCGCATGGAGGCGATGGCCTCGTCCATGACGGCCAGGTCGCCGGAGAAGTATCCGCACATGGACCAGGTGGAGTGCAGCGGCGAGACCAGGGCGGGCAGCTCGTCGCGCCAGGTCGCCGCCGCGCCGAGCGCCTCGCGGACCAGCGCGGTCGCCTCGGTGGTGCGCCCGGCGTAGCAGAGGGCCAGGGCTCGGGAGTTGAGCACCTGGGCGCGCTGGGCCGGTTCGAGGTCATGGGCCAGCAGTTCCGTGCCGAGCCGCAGGGCGTCGCCGGTGCGGGCGGCCGACGCGGTCAGCCCGAGACGCTGGACGGCCAGCCGACGGCGGCCCGACGGCTCCGCCAGCTCCTTCTCGGTGACGGCGAGCAGGTCGAGGGCGTCGCCGAGCCGGTCCATGCCCCAGGCCAGGTTGCTCGCCCTGGCCAGTACCAGGCGGGCCTTCGACGGCTCGTCGCCGGGCTCGAGGGTGGCGTCGAGCACGGACCTGGCCCGGTCCGGCTGCTGGGCGTAGTCGAGGAGCGTGGCCAGCTGGATCGCCGCGGCGGTGCCGCCGCCCGCGTCGAGGGCGGCCTCGCCGAGCCGGATGGCCAGCGGGTAGTCGTGCGCCGACCAGGCCAGGCGGGAGGCGTCCAGGAGCGGGCGAGGGGCCGCGCCCAGCCCGCCCGCCAGCCGCCACACCGTCACTCGCAGCGGGTCCTCCCTGCGGCGCAGGCCGGTCGCCTCCAGCGCCGCGGCCAGGTCGGCGTGCCTGCGGCGGCGGCGCAGCTCGGGCAGGTGCTCGCGGGCGACCTCGCCGTAGAGGGGGTGGCCGAGGCGGGCGATCTCCCGCCGTCCTTCGACGCGCACCCTGACCAGGCCGCGCTCCTCGGCCTCCAGCACCGCGCGCTCGCCGGTCAGGGCGCCGAGCGTGCGGGCGCCGATCGGCTCGGCCAGCGCCGTGTATTCCAGGACGTCCTTCAGCTCGGGCGACAGCGCGCCGATCCGCTCGTGGATCAGGTCGACCAGGCGGGGCGCGAGGGGCGGGGCGCCGGTCAGCTTCCACATCCCGTGGATCTCCGACAGCGAGCCGGCGGCGATGGCCGCCCCCACCACCTCCGACAGGAACAGCGCGTTGCCCTCGGTCACCTCGGCCAGCCTGCGCACGGTGGCGTCGTCGGGCTGGCCGCCGAGCGCGGCCGTCAGGACGGCGGTGACGTCGTCGTCGCTGAGCGGGCCGGTGTCGTAGCGGCGTACGTGGCCGTCCCGCCACAACAGCGTCACCGGATCGGGGGCGGGCTCGCCCGTGCGCAGCGTGGCGACCAGCCGTGCCTGCCCACCCCTGACCAGGCAGGCGATCACCTCGGCCGAGTGGCTGTCGAGCAGGTGGGCGTCGTCGACCGACAGCACCGCGACCCTGCCCCTGGCCTGGGCGAGCAGTTCGTCGGCGGCCCAGCGCACGGTGTTGACCAGGTGCGGGGGGTGCTGGGGCGGGATGAGGTCGGCCAGCGCGCCGTTCGGTATCGAGCTGGCCGCCTTGGTCGCCCTGATCCGCAGGGTGGTCACCTTGGCCGCGTGGAAGCGCGTCAGCACCTCGCCGGCCAGGCGCGACTTCCCGACGCCGGCGGGACCGGCGATGATGACGCCCTGCGCGGTCGGGTCGCGGGCGAGCCGGACCAGGTCGTCGAGTTCGTGCCTGCGGCCCGCGAACGGCCAGCGCTTCATGTTGGCCCCCTCGATACCTTATTGTCCTTTTGTGGCGCGATGGGGTGCGAAATTCGATGTCGATTGCCCGGGTTGTGCCCGACCTACTGTCGCACGCGAAGCCGACGGATTACACAGGGTTTTTCTACCCACGCCATTGCGGCCCTATTGGCTGGCCGTCTGCCAGAGTTGCGGGCAGGCTTTGCTGCTGGAGAATCGCGACGAGGTCGACGACCGCGACCCCGACGACCTGCCCGCCCGCCCCGCGCAGGTGCTGTGGCCGCCCTCGGGGCCGCCGATCCGCGCCGAGGTGCCTCCCGTCGTACGGCAGGAGCTCACCCATGCGCGCGCCGGCCTGCGCTCGGGATCGCCCACCTCGGCCGTGCTGCACGTGCGACGGCTGCTCGAGGCGGTGTGCGCCGACCACGGCGTCACGGGCCGCACGCTCTTCCACGCCCTTCGCGAGCTGCGCGACGGCGGCCTGATCGACGGCTGGCTGCTGGCCTGGGCAGAGGAACTGCGCGAGCTCGGCAACGAGGCCGCCCACGTCGGCGCGCACCCGCTGGCCAGGCCGGAGGCGGAGGAGGCGGTGGAGCTGGCCGAGGCCTTCGTCGATTACCTTTACCGTTTCTCGCGCACCTACCAGTCTTTTCGCCGACGACGCGGCAGCTCAAAAACCCGTAATAACCGAAATGTCCTGCGAGACACCCCAGTGATGCGGATTCTTCGTAAATCACAGGTGGACTTCAGGGCCCATCCCTATCCCCACGATCCGGCCAGGGTGAAATCCAGGACCGCGGTCGCCGACGAGCTCGGCATCCCGCCCGAGCGGCTGCTCAAAGCCGTCATCCTCTACCTCGGCGAGCACGCCGTCGTCGCCATCGCCCCCAGCGCCGGCGTCATCGACGAGCGCGCCCTGGCCCACGCCTTCGGTGCCACCGACGCCAGAGTGGCGCGACTGGCCGACGTCCTGCGCATCGGCGAGACCATCGCCGCCGACATCCTCAGCCCGCTGGCCCTGCCGTACCTGCCGTCGGTACTGGAGGAAAGCGCCACCGCCGCGGCCTCCGTCTACGTCTCCAGCGGCCGCCACGGCCTCGAACTCGAACTCGACCCGGCCGACCTGGTCCGCCTCACCCGGGCCAGGACCGCCCCGATCGTGAGGTGACCGCGTGACCCGTGTCGTGTTCGAGGGCTCCTTCGACGAGCTGGCCTCCCTGGAGGACTGGCTCCGGGACGCCGGCGGCCTGCGCGGGCGCACCCGCCTGCGCCCCGGACGCCCGGCCGCCGGGCGGATGGGCGGCGAACCGCCCGACCTCGTCGTGGACGTCGCCTCCCAGGGGCAGGCCACGACGCTGGCCAGAACGGTGGAGTTCTGGCTGCGCACGCGCGGCAGGCAGGTGGCGCTCAGGCTGCGCGTCGGCTCGGAGATCACGGTGGACCTCGACCTGCTGGCCAAGCTGGACACCGAGACCCTCGTCGCCCAGGTGACCACCCTCCTGCGCGACGCCCTCGACACCGCCGCCGAATGACCCGGACCCCTGCCATCCTCACCGGACCGGCCGCGCCGCAGGCTCACCCCTCGGCGCCTCACGGCAGACCGGCCAGAAGAGCCTCACAGCAGACCGGCCAGAAGAAGGGGCGCCGCCGCCACCTGAGCGCCGAGGCGGCGCGGACGGTCGCGGTCGAGATCGCCGACGCCACCTTCGCAGTCGCGCTGGGCCAGTACGGCTGTCGCGGTGCGGGTGACCTGCTGCCTGCGGGCTGCGGTCGCAGCCTGACGGGCGGTCATGCCGTAGCGGACGCCGGCCACGCGCGCCCGAGGAGCGTACCCCTGGACCGGCCCTGGCCACGCGCCGAGGGTGGCGCGTGGCCCGGCTTGCCGTACGGGACGGACGGGAAACGAGCCGAGGACCGAGGAGAAGCCGGGACCGACGAGACGCCGCACAGGGCGGAAGCCAAGGACGGACGGGACGCGGAGCCGAGGACGGACGCGGCAGAAGGATCAGGCCGTGAAGGCGTGGACGGAGCGCAGCATGCGGGCGGCCACCTCCAGACCGCGGGAGGCCTCGATCGCGCGGCCCGCGGCGGCCGCCAGGCGGCCGAGCAGGTGCTCCTCGCGTTCGGTGAACCGCCTGCCCGCCACCCACAGATACGCCTGGTCACGCGTGGCCAGCGGCACCGGCACCGCCAGGAACCCGGGCCCGCGTACTGACCAGTCCTGCAGCAGCAGCACCGGGTCGGAGGCGTTCGCCAGTTCCTTCAGCACCCCCGACTCCAGCAGCCAGCCGGCCACCCCCAGCGGGTCGCCCGGTGCGAGGAGGACATGGGACGGGTAGGCGAGCTCCTGCAGCGGATCGACGTCCACGAACCCCGCGTACGGCGTGCCGCCCACCGCCGACGCGCATCGCACCACCTGGTCCAGCAGCGCGTCCGGCTCCACATGGGAGAACGACTCGATGAGCTCCTTCACGCAGTCGCTGCTCATGCCTCATCCCCTGATGCAAGGCTCGCCGAGAACGGCGGAGTGTTAACGGGCGGCGACTCGGAGTATTACCGTCGAAACCGCCCTTGGCCACCCCCACAACAGGTAATAGATATTTTCAGCTGAGCCGCGGCCGTAGCAGCAGCCACTCCACGTCGTCGCCGCGCGTGCCGTCCGGCCGGGGGAACAGCTCCCGCTGCAGGCTCTCCCTGGTGAAGCCGACCCGCTGCAGCACCCGCTGGGAGGCGTCGTTGGCGACGTCGGTGCCGGCCACGATCCGGTGCAGCGCCGTGTTCGCGAACGCCCAGTCGACCAGCAGCCGCACCGCCCGCGTCATGAACCCACGGCCCCGGAACGACGGCCGCAGCGAGTAGCCCACCATCGCCTGCCCGAGCGACGGCGTCACCTGCACGAGCTGGATGTGGCCCGCGAACGCGTCGGTGGCCGCGTCACGGATCGCGAGCTCGGCCCGCTGCCCCGACAGCCACCAGTAGCCGGCGTAGCGGCAGCGGCGCTCGACGACGTCGGCCGTCGGGACGGGACCGATCATCCAGCGGGAGACGCTCTCCTCGCCCACCATGGCCAGGAAGTCGCCGACGTCACGCGGCGCCAGCTGCGCCAGCCGCACCACCCCGTCCGACAGCTCCCCGCCGTCGAGGAGCGGCAGGTACTGCTCGGCCGGCTCGCCCGAATCGGCCGCCAGCCTGGCGAACGCCACGAAGTCGGCCGCCCTGCCGTCACGCGTGCGGGTCCGCTCTCTCGCGATGCCCTCCTGCACGTACCCGGCCGCGTAGGCGACCCGCAGGCTGGGCATGTTCTCCACCTCGGCGTGCAGCTCGATGCGCCGCGCCCCCTTGTCGAAGGCCCATTCGCTGGCCGCGCGCGTCGCCGCCGTCGCCACGCCCTTGCCCCTGGCCCACTCCGCCACCCGGTAGCCGATCGACAGCGCCCCGCGCTCGTCGGGCGATCGCAACCCCACCGCGCCCAGGTACTGCCCGCTGCCGGCGTCGACGATCGTGAACTCCGCGCCGCCCTCCGCCCACCGCCGCTGCGCCATCGCCAGATAACCCGCGGCGTCGTCCAGCGTGTACGGGATCGGCAACCGGTAGAGGAAACGGGCCGTCTCGTCGTCGGACGAGGCCCGCACGATCGCGGGCAGATCCTCACGGGAGGGGGGACGCAGGATCAGCGCGCCCGTCGAGATCACTTCACGCGGCAACATGGTCCATTGCTATCAATCCCCCTGCCACGTCGGCGAGTCCGGGCCGAGCAGCGCCGCCAGATCCGTCCTGCTGTTCACCCCGAGCTTGCCGTAGACCGACTGCAGGTGGTTGTCCACCGTCCTGATCGACACCACCAGCATCGCCGCGATGTCCTTGCTGGCCAGGCCGGAGGCCGCCAGGCGGGCGATCTCCGTTTCGCGCGGCGTCAGCGCCGGGCCCCGCAGGCGCGCCAGCATCGGCGTGCGCGCGCCCTGGCACGCCCCCGCGTACGCCGTCGCCCTGGCCGCGGCGGCCCTGGCCTGCCGCGGCCGGCCCCTGGCCAGGAAGGCGGCCGCGGCCTGCGCGTGGACGTCGCCGGCGTGCAGCGCCATGCCGAGCTCGGTGAACCCGGCCGCCACCCGCTCGAGGCCCTCCGCGTCGCCGGCGGCGGCCGCCGCCGCGTGGCCGGCGCAGATCGCCGCGAGCCTGCCGTCGTGCCGCGCGGCCACCTCGCCCAGGCGCGCCGCCACCTTCGCCGCCGCGCCGAAACGCACCGCGTCGTGCAGCGCGACCAGCTCGATCCCGTACAGGTCCTGCGCGCGGGCGCGGGCCGCGTGCGACAGCGCCAGCTCCACCGCGCGCGTCAGCCGCCCGCCCGCCGCCGCCACCCAGCGCTGCGCCACGTCGATGGAGGTCTGCAGCAGGTACACCGCGTCCGCGCGGTCCTCCTCGGCCCGTTCCAGCAGCGTCGTGGCGGTGCGCTGGTCGCCGAGCAACGCCGTGCAGTGCGCCAGCTCGGCCAGCGCCGGCGCGGTGAAGTGGCCCCCGCCCGCCGGCATGGCCGCCTCCCTGACGATCGTGGCCGCGTCGGCCACCCTGCCGCGCATCCTGGCGATCTCGCCGTGCCACTGCAGGAACAGGCGCCGGAACAGCCGCACCGGGCTGTCCTCGCCCAGCAGCTGCTCGCCGTGGACGGCCGCCCGCTCGGCCGCGTCCAGGTCGCCGGCGAACAGCTCGGCCAGACAGCGGCCGGCCACCATCGTGAGCACCTCGGACGGAGCCACGTCACGCCCCGTCTCCACCTCCGCCATGCCCCGCTCGGACATCCGCCTGGCCGCCGCGCACCGCCCCATGTACGCCAGGCCGTAGGCGGTGATGCCCAGCGCCATCGCCCTGCCCACCACCGCGCCCGTCCCCTCGTGCGGCCCCCCGGCCGGCATCAGGTCGGCCGCCGCCGCGCACTCGTGCACCTCGCCGCGCAGGATCCGCAGGTTCAGCCGCATGGCCCGCACCATCATCCGCAGCGACGGCTGCTCCAGCGTCGCCTCGGCGGCGTCGAGCACCTCGTCCGCCTCGCCCGGCCTGAGCAGCCCGACGTTCAGGTTCCAGGCACGCCGCATCGCCAGCCGCGCCCGCACCTGCGGAGCGCACGGCTCGTCCCACACCGAGGTCAGCGCCGCCTCCGAATCGGCGAACCGCTCCGAGAACGACAGCACGTCCGCCAGCGTGGCCGCCGCCTCCGCGCCGCCGCCCGCGTTCAGCGCCGCCCAGCCCAGCCGCGCGGCCAGGGTGGCGTCGTGCGCCGCCCACGCGATCTCGCAGCCCGACAGCAACGGCGACGGATCCTTCGCGGTGCCGCTCTCCAGCCGCCACATCGCCGTCCGCACCACGTCGTCGCGCCGCCTGCCGCCGCTACCGCCGCTACCGCCGCTACCGCCGGTGGCCTCCAGCGCCTCGGCCAGCCGGCGGTAGCGGCGGCGGGTACGCAGCAGCGGGCTGCGCGCCCTGACTGCCTCGCCGTACAGGGGGTGGGCCAGGCGCACCAGCGTCCGCCTGCCGTCCACCAGCACCCTGATGAGGCCCTTGGCCTCCAGCGCCTCCACCGCCGCCGCCGGCACCAGGCCGGCCAGCAACCGCGCGCCCAGCGGCTCGCCCAGCGCGACGTACTCCAGCGCCTCCTCCTCGGCCGCCTCCAGCCTGCCGATGCGGGCGGCCACCAGCTCGGCCAGCGGGGGAGCGACCGGCGGCGCCGACTCCAGCCGCCACAGCCCCTGCGCCCGCACCAGCGCGCCCGCGTCCAGCGCGCCCGCCACCAGCTCCCGCAGGAACAGCGCGTTGCCGCCGGTCAGCCGGTGCAGCCTGGCCGCGCTCTGCGCGTCCACCGGATCGCCCAGCACGCCCGCCAGGATGCGGGCCACCTCGTGCCGGCTCAGCGGCGCCAGCTCCATCCTGACCAGCCCCAGGTCCTTCCACAGCGTCACCACCGCCTCCGGCACCGGCTCGCCGCCGCGCAGCGTCAGCAGCAGCTGCGCGGCCGAGTCCTGCGCCAGGTGCTGCAGGACCGCCGCCGACCCGGAATCCAGCAGGTGGGCGTCGTCGACCAGAACCAACGGCCGCCGCTCGGTCCCCACCAGCGTGTCGGAGATCCACTTCAGCGGGTTGGCGCCCTGGGGGAGCGCGGCGGGCAGCAGGTGGGCCAGCGCCCCGAAGGGAAGCCCGCGCGCCGCCATCGAGGCGATGGCGTGCACCGCCGTACGGCCGCGCGAGCGCAGCGAGGTCACCACCTCCATCGCCAGCCTGCTCTTGCCCACGCCCGCCGCCCCGACGATCGCCACGCCGCAGGTCGCGGGATCGTTCATGAGCGTCAGCAACCGGTCGGTCTCCTCGACCCGGCCGGCGAAGGGCCACCGCGTTGCCACGTGAGGGATGTTACGGTCAAGAAGGGCCCAGATACAGGGGGTTGCGACAGGCCGAGCGACCCCCCGATTCGCCCTATCCTCATGCCCATGGGTTTTCGCAGGCACGGGCCGTTCCAGGTAGGGGATCAGGTGCAGCTCACCGACCCCAAGAACAAGCGCCACACGATCACGCTCAAGCAGGACGGGGTCTTCCACACGCACAAGGGGGCGATCCCGCACAGCGACCTGATCGGCCAGCCCGAAGGCTCGGTGGTGCGCTCCTCGGGCGGCACCCAGTACCTGGCCTTCCGCCACCTGCTGCAGGACTACACGCTGTCCATGCCGCGCGGCGCGGCCGTCATCTACCCCAAGGACGCCGCCCAGATCGTCGGCATGGCCGACATCTTCCCCGGGGCGCGCGTCATCGAGGCCGGCGTCGGCTCGGGCGCGCTGACCTGCTTCCTGCTGCGCGCCGTCGGCGCCGAGGGCAAGGTCACCTCCTACGAGCGGCGCCAGGAGTTCGCCGACGTCGCCCGCAAGAACGTCGAGAAGTTCTTCGGCGGCGAGATGGACAGCTGGCGCCTGGTCGTCGGCGACCTCAACGACTCCATCGACGAGAGCGACGTCGACCGGGTCATCCTCGACATGCTCGCCCCGTGGGAGTGCGTCGACGCGGTCGCCAAGGCCCTCACCCCCGGTGGCGTGATCTGCGTCTACGTCGCCACGACCACCCAGATGTCGAAGACGGTGGAAACCCTGCGGGAGCACGGGAGTTTCACCGAGCCCCACGCGTGGGAGACCCTGGTTCGCGACTGGCATGTCGAGGGACTCGCAGTCCGCCCAGATCACCGCATGATCGGGCACACCGGCTTCCTCGTCACCGCCCGCCGCATGGCGGACGGCGTCACGCCCCCGCCAAGGCGCAGACGACCGAAGGGGACCACCGAAGAACTATGACGATTTGGCCACGGCGGTGCCTTGGTGCGTGACACGGGAACAGATGACCGTGTTCATATGCTGGAACTACTAAACACGCCCGCGGGATTTATTCACCGAATACCGAATGTCACTCTACGAACACTTTCCGGCAAGGTAGCGGAAAGCCGGGAGATGGGTAAGGTCCTTAGTAGTCGCTCTCGACTGGGAAGGAGGTGACGGGGCGTGGCAGCTCGCGATGATGCAGAGGCTCGAGCCGCGCAGCGCGAACGGGAGGTCGCTGATCTTTCAACACAGGTCTCCTTCCTGCAGGAGGAGATCACCGCGCTGCGGAGGAAGCTGGCCGAGTCACCCCGTCAGGCCAGGGTCCTCGAGGAGCGTCTCCACGAGGCGCAGGCCAACCTTGCCGCGGTGACCAGCCAGAACGAACGGCTGGTCGCCACACTCAAGGAGGCCAGGGACCAGATCGTGGCTCTGAAGGAGGAGGTCGACCGGCTGGCCCAGCCGCCATCCGGCTTCGGCGTCTTCCTCGAGGCCAGAGAAGACGGCACGGTGGAGGTCTTCACCGGCGGCCGCAAGCTGCGGGTCAACGTCAGTCCCGCGGTCGATGTCGACATGCTCAGGCGTGGCCAGGAGGTCATGCTCAACGAGGCGCTCAACGTGGTCGAGGCGCTCGGCTACGAAGAGGTCGGCGAGATCGTGATGCTCAAGGAGCTGCTCGAAGACGGCGAGCGCGCCCTGGTCATCTCCCACGCCGACGAGGAGCGCGTCGTACGCCTGGCCGAATCGCTGCTCGGCCAGCCGGTGCGCGCCGGCGACTCCCTGCTGCTGGAGCCCCGCTCCGGCTACGTCTACGAGCGCATACCCAAGTCCGAAGTGGAAGAGCTGGTCCTCGAAGAGGTCCCCGACATCTCCTACGAGGAGATCGGCGGCCTCATGCGGCAGATCGAGCAGATCAGGGACGCCATCGAGCTGCCCTACCTGCACGCCGACCTGTTCCGCGAGCACAAGCTCCGCCCGCCCAAGGGCGTGCTGCTGTACGGCCCGCCCGGATGCGGCAAGACGCTCATCGCCAAGGCCGTCGCCAACTCCCTGGCCAAGCAGGTCGCGGAGAAGACCGGCCAGTCCGGCAAGAGCTTCTTCCTCAACATCAAGGGCCCGGAGCTCCTCAACAAGTACGTCGGCGAGACCGAGCGGCACATCCGCCTGGTCTTCCAGCGCGCACGGGAGAAGGCCTCCGAGGGCACCCCGGTGATCGTGTTCTTCGACGAGATGGACTCGATCTTCCGCACCCGAGGCTCGGGCGTCTCCTCCGACGTCGAGAACACCATCGTCCCGCAGCTGCTGTCGGAGATCGACGGCGTCGAGGGACTGGAGAACGTCATCGTCATCGGCGCCTCCAACCGCGAAGACATGATCGACCCGGCGATCCTGCGGCCAGGCCGCCTGGACGTCAAGATCAAGATCGAGCGGCCGGACGCCGAGGCGGCCAAGGACATCTTCTCCAAGTACCTCATCGCCGACCTCCCGCTGCACCCGGACGACCTGGCAGAGCACTCCGACTCCCGCGAGTCGACGATCGCGGGAATGATCCAGAGCGTCGTGGAGCGCATGTACTCCGAGAGCGAAGAGAACCGCTTCCTCGAGGTGACCTACGCCAACGGCGACAAGGAAGTCCTCTACTTCAAGGACTTCAACTCCGGCGCGATGATCCAGAACATCGTCGACCGGGGCAAGAAGATGGCCATCAAGCAGTTCCTCGAGTCCGGGCAGAAGGGCCTGCGGGTGCAGCACCTGCTGGCGGCCTGCGTGGACGAGTTCTCCGAGAACGAGGACCTGCCCAACACCACCAACCCCGACGACTGGGCCCGCATCTCCGGCAAGAAGGGCGAGCGGATCGTCTACATCCGCACGCTGGTCTCCGGCAAGCAGGGCACCGAGGCCGGCCGGTCGATCGACACGGTCGCCAACACCGGCCAGTACCTGTAAACGGTCCCACCGCCGAAGGGCCGCTCCCGCACCGGGAGCGGCCCTCCGCGTTTCCCGGGGCAGGACGACAGGGCTGCGGGAAGACGACAGAGCCGCGGGAACACGTGTGGCGGGCCGCCATCACGGCGACCCGCCACCCGCGCCCTACTCCGTCAGCCGACCTCGACGCTCTCCAGCACGCCGAGCGCGTCCGGCACCAGCACAGCGGCCGAGTGGTAAGCCGACACCAGGTACGACATCACCGCCCGGTCGCTGATGCCTGCCAGCCGCACCGACACCCCTGGCTCCCACTCGTCCGGCAGCCCCGTACGGCGCAGCCCCACCACGCCCTGGTCGTCCTGACCCAGGCGCATCGCCATGATCGAGGTCAGCCCCCGATCCGAGATCGGGATCTTGTCGCACGGCAGCACCGGCACACCGCGCCAGGCGATCACCGTCCCGCCCGGCACCTCCGCCGTCGACGGGTACACCCCGCGCGCGTTGCACTGCCTGCCGAAGGCCGCGATCGCCCGCGGATGCGCCAGGAAACAGTGCGTCTTGCGGCGCCGGGCCAGCAGATCGTCCAGATCGTCCGGCGTCGGAGGACCGGACCTGGTGTGCAGCCGCTGCCGCAGATCGGCGTTGTGCAACAGCCCGAACTCCCGGTTGTTGACCAGTTCGTGCTCCTGCCGCTCCCGCAGCGCCGCCACCGTCAACCGCACCTGCTGCTCCACCTGATCCATCGGATCGCTGTACAGGTCGGCCACCCTGGTGTGGATCCGCAGGACCGTCTGCGCCACACTCAGCTCGTACACCCGGGGCGCCAGGTCGTAGTCGACGAACGTGCCCGGCAGCAGCGCCTCGCCCACGTGCCCGGCCGACAGCGCCACCTCCGCCTCGCCGTGCCTGTTCTGCGGCCTGGCCGTACCCGAAGGCGCCAGATGCGCGGCCAGGCCGGGGGAGCGGTCCAGCAGCGCCCGCCACGCCGGGCCGGGCAGCGCCAGCACCGTGGCCGCCGTGACCGTCCGCACCGTGTACGGCCAGCCGGGCGAGCCGCCCGCCAGCAGCGCGTCGCCCAGATGGTCGCCGTCGGCCAGCCGGCCCAGCTCGGCCCGGCCGTCGTAGGCGCCGTGCACCGACGTGGCCAGCTTGCCGTGCGCCACCAGCAGCAGCTCCTCGACCGGCGCGCCCTCCTCGGCGATCACCTGCCCTGGCTCGTACTCCCGCTGCTCGAACAGCGCCGCCAGCTCCGCCAGCACCTCGGCGTCGGCGAACCCCCGCAACGCGGGCAGCTCGCACAGCTCGCCGGGCACCACCCGCACGTCGGCGCCGGTCGAGACGAAACTCACCCGGCCGTCACCGACCCGGTAGGACAGGCGACGGTTGACCCGGAAAGCGCCACCCGTCACCTCGATCCACGGCAGCACCCGCAGCAGATGCCGCGGGGTGATCTCCTGCATGAACGGCACGGACTTGGTGGTCGTCGCCAGATTCCTGGCCGCCGCCGTGCTCAGGCTCAACGCGGTCACGAGGCGACCCTCCCCAGCAGCGTCCCGATCCTGGTGCCGGCCGTGCCCAGCCCGGTCGGGCCGGCCACCCACCGGGTGCCCCTCAACGTCGGCTCGTCATAGCGCCTGCACTCCCGGTGCCAGCGCAGGATGGCCGCCATCCAGTCCTGCAGCTCGACCACGTACGCGGCCACCGAAGCCCGCACGTCCGCATCGGCGTCGACGCCGTCGAGCAGCGCCGGCAGATCCACCTCGGCCGCCTTCTGGAACTGCCGCATCCTGGCCGCCATCAGGGATCCCACCAGTTCGGCAGCCCTGGGCGCGTCGCAGTCGAAGAACGTCTGCATCACCAGCACCATGTTGTGCAGCTCGCCCTCGAACTCGATCTCCTTCTGGTAGGAGAACAGGTCGTTGAGCAGGCAGGCGTAGTCCTGCGCCGCGTCGACCAGCGCCGTCATCGGCCGCGACCCCCACACCCGCGCGGGGATCGAGCGCCCAGGCTCCAGCCGCGCCAGCGCCATCGTCATGTCCGAACCGAACGTCCTGCGCCGCATCTCCAGGTAGTCGACCGGATCGGGCACCCGGTTCTGGATGTGGTTGGCCAGCTCCCACACCCAGCTGTCGGTCATCCGCTCGACCGCCGTCCTGAACTCCGCCCGCTGGTCCGGCGCCATCGGCTCGGCCGTACGGAGCCACAGGTCGGCCAGGCCGCGCTCCACCGGATTGGCCGCCACCGCCGTCACCACCAGATCCAACGGCATGAACGCCGACAGGCGCCGGTTGAACGCCTTGGCCCCCACGAAGTCCTTCGACCGGCCGAACACCGCCGGCAGGTAGTCGTCGCCGTAGGTGCCCCAGCTCAGCCAGTCGGTCGCCAGCACCAGCGCCTCCAGGCCCGCGTCCGGATCGATGCCCGCCGCGCACAACGCCAGGTCGTAGCCGTCGTGACCGGCCCGGTCCCACACCAGCGTGTAGAAGCCCATCGCCTCGGCGAAGTCGAGCGTCGCCCGGCGCGCCGCCTCCAGATGCGGGTTGTCCCGCACCGCGAACGGCATGGGGATCTCCGGCAGCGGCAGCGGACCCACCCGCTGGTACGGCACGTGCACGTGGTTGCGCAGCCCGCCCGGCCCCATGACATGGCGCGGCGAGACGCGCAACCCCGTCCGGCCACCGCCGTTCATGTACCGGTTGGAGCGCATGTGCCACTCGTGGCCGCCCGACTGCCAGTCCTGCAGCCCCCGCGCGTAACGCAGCACCGCCTCCTGCTCGTGCGGCAGCAGCGCCTGCTCGGCGAACAGCACCGGCAGCTCGGTGAACGTCGTGTGCTCGAACACGTGCAGGCGAGAGGTCAGCAGATCATTGGTGATCTCCGCCGCCTTCTGCGTCTCACAGCCGAGGAAGCGCTCCACCACCAGCACGCAGTTGGACAGCTCGCCCTCCTCCTCCACCTCGCGCTGGTAGGAGAACAGGTCGTTGCGCAGGTGCACCGCGTCGGCGAACGTCTCCGTCAGCACCCTGACCGGACGGCTGCCCGCCACCCGCTCCGGCACCTCCGCGCCCACCGCGTGCTCCACCAGGCACGCCGACCACGGAGCGCCGCCCACCTTGCGGCGCTCCTCGATGTACTCGATCGGGTTGGAGACCTGGCCGTCCTCGATGTGGAACAGCTCCCACATCGACTCCTGCATCAGCTCGTGGTTGGCCCTGGTGAAGCGCTCCCGCCACCGGTCCGACATGCCGGGCACGGTACGCGCCCACAGATCCCGCAACCCCTTCTCCGCCGGGTTGGACGGCTCCGGCGGATCGTCGGTCATGAACAGATCGAGCCGATCCAGGTACGCCTGGGCGCCCGCCACGTCCCTCGTCCGCTTGAAGATCTCCAGGAAGTGGTCGTCGAAGAAGAACACCCACACGTACCAGTCGGTGACCAGGTCCAGCTCTTCGGCGTCGCACTCCGGATGGGTGTAGGCGCACAGCAGGCCGTAGTCCATGCCGTCGAACCTGCGCTCCTCCCAGATCTCCGGATCGTCCAGCATGCCCATCTCCCGCGCCCACTCCTTGGTGTGGACGCGGGCCGACTCGACATGCGGATTCAGCCTGGCCGGATACGGGCAGTAGAAGTCGGGCAGTTCGAAGGGCCCCATCAGCCGACTTCGACGCTTTCCAGGATGCCCAGCGCGTCGGGCACCAGCACCGCCGCCGAGTAGTACGTCGTCACCAGGTAGGAGCTGACCGCCTGGTCGTTGATGCCCATGAACCGCACCGACAGGCCCGGCTGGTACTCGTCCGGCAGGCCCGTCCGGTGCAGGCCGATCACGCCCTGGTTCGCCTCGCCCAGCCGCATCGCCATGATCGAGGTGACGCCCCTGTCGCTCACCGGGATCTTGTTACAGGGCAGCACCGGAATGCCCCGCCAGGCCGGCACGCTCTGGCCGCCGTACTCGGTGTTGGCCGGGTACAGGCCACGGGCGTTGCACTCGCGGGCGAAGGCCGCGATCGCCCGCGGATGGGCCAGGAAGACCGCCGGGTCCTTCCACACCTTGGCCAGCAGCTCGTCCATGTCGTCCGGCGTCGGCGGGCCGCTGCGCGTGTGGACGCGCTGCTTCAGGTCGGCGTTGTGCAGCAGGCCGAACTCCCTGTTGTTGACCAGCTCGTCCTCCTGCCGCTCCCGCAACGCCTCGATGGTCAGCCGCAGCTGCTGCTCGGTCTGGTTCATCGGCTCGTTGTACAGATCGGCCACCCGCGTGTGCACCCGCAGGATCGTCTGCGCCACGCTCAGCTCGTACTGCCTGGGCGCCAGCTCGTAGTCGACGAACGTGCCCGGCAGCCGCGGCTCGCCCACATGGCCGGCCGCCAGCGCGATGGCCGCCTCACCGTGGGCGTTCTGCTCGTGCCCGTCGCTGCTCGCCACGCTCTCCAGCCGCTCGCGCAACGGCTCCCACAGCGCCCTGACCTCGGCCAGCGCCTGGGCCGACAGCGTCAGCACCGTGCACGCCGTCACCGCCGTCGCCGTGTAGTCCCACTGGCCGTCCTGGGAGACCAGGACCTCCTCGCCCAGGTAGTCGCCGTCGGCCAGCACCCCCAGCACCGTCTCGTGGTCGTAGGCGCCCGGCGCGACCTTGCGGACCTTGCCGTGGGCGATCAGCACGACCGCGTCGCGCGGACGGCCCGCCTCCACGATCGTCTCGCCCGGCTCCACCTCCCGCTGGGTGAAGCGGCCCGCCAGCGCCGCCAGCGCGTCGTGGTCGTCGAAGCCGCGCAGCGCGGGCAGCTCGGTCAGCTCGCCGGGGATGACGCGGATGCTCGCCCCCGTCGAGGTGAAGGTCACCCGCCCGTCGCCCACCGCGTACGTCAGCCGCCTGTTGACCCGGTAGACGCCGCCGATCGCCTGCACCCACGGCAGCGCCCGCAGCAGGTGCCGCGAGGTGATCTCCTGCATCTGCGGCACCGACTTGGTCGTCGTCGCCAGGTTGCGTGCCGCCGCTGTACTGAGGCTGAGCTGGTCGTCGGTCATTCCCTCACCTGTTCGCTCGGAGATGTGGCCACGTAAAGTTATCTACTGAACACGCAAAGTAAAACCCTGTTGGCAGCAAAGTCTCAGGGGACACAGGGAACCCAACCGTCACAAGATCGCGTCAAAGGGGCGTGCGCAGACGACCAATGGCCGCAAGGCCCGCTCATCCGGGCGGCAGGCTCGCGGAACTCGACCTCCTCCGCTTCATCGCCGCCATGGCCGTCCTCGCCTTCCACTTCTTCGTCGCCTTCGCCTCCGTCTGGGGACAGCGGCCCTCGACGCTCTTCCCCTGGATCGCTCCCGTGGCCGGCCTCGGCATCCTCGGCGTCGAACTGTTCTTCGTCATCAGCGGCTTCGTCATCCTCATGACCGTGTGGGGGCGCGGGCTCGGCGCGTTCGCCTGGTCCAGGTTCGTCCGGCTGTACCCGGCCTACTGGGTCAGCCTGGCCGCCGTCGCCCTCGTATACGGCGTGCTCGCCGCCAAGCCCCTCGACCCGAAGCTGTCGGTCTCCGGCTACCTGGTCAACGCCACCATGCTCCAGCGCCTGTTTCGCGTGACCGACGCCATGGGGGTCTACTGGTCACTGTGGGCCGAGCTGCGCTTCTACCTGCTCATCTCGGTCGTGGTGATCGTCGGCGTCACCTACCGGCGGATCCTGGTCTTCATGAGCGTCTGGCTCGCCGCCGCCCTGGCGCTCGTCGTCCCCCGCTGGTTCGGCCTCGAGGCGGCCCTGCTCGACAACGAGATCCTCACCGAGACCGTCATGCCCGCCTACGCCGGATACTTCGTCGCCGGCATGGCCCTCTACCTCATCCACCGGCACGGCTCGGCCTGGCTGCCCTGGCTGCTGTTCGGCCTGTCATGGGTCCTGGCCATCGACTCGGCCATCGGCCGCGTCGCCAGGCGCATCGAGGCGGCGGGCTTCGCGGCCATGCCCGTCACCGAGACGGGCGTGGTCTTCACCATCACGCTGATCTTCGCCGTCATGGCCATGGTCGCGCTCGGCTACTTCCGCATGCCGTCCTCGCCCGTCCTGACCGCGCTCGGCGGCACCACCTACCCGCTCTACCTCTTCCACAGCGTCGTGGCCGTCGCCCTCATCCCGCCCCTCGTCGGCACCATGCCCGCATGGGCGCTGGGCGCGCTCGCCACCTTCATCACCCTCCTCTTGTCGTATCTTGTCTATTCCTGTGCCGAACGTCCTATTCAGCGGCTTCTGCGGCCACGCCGCACCCCGCAAAGCCCGCCAATGCCCGCCGTACGGGTGGAAAAGGCGTCGGTGCCATAACTCTGTGGCCCTGAGGGACTGTGAAGGGCATAGGCTCGGGCATATAAACGGCGGATAGACAGACCGGACTCTGTAGGCCGGACCACGAGAGGTGCGCATGACGGTGCGTCGGGTGATGGGCATCGAGACCGAGTACGGGATCTCCGTACCCGGTCAGCCGGGCGCCAACGCGATGGTGACCTCCTCCCAGGTCGTGAACGCCTACCTGGCCGCCTCGGCCGCCAGGGCGCGCAGGGCGCGCTGGGACTTCGAGGAGGAGAACCCGCTCCGCGACGCCCGTGGCTTCGACCTCGCCCGCGAGGTCGCCGACCCCAGCCAGCTGACCGACGAGGACCTCGGCCTGGCCAACGTCATCCTCACCAACGGCGCCCGCCTCTACGTCGACCACGCCCACCCCGAGTACTCCACGCCCGAGGTCACCAACCCGCGCGCCGCCGTCATCTGGGACAAGGCAGGCGAAAGGGTCATGTACGACGCCGCCATGCGCGCCTCGTCCATCCCCACCAACGCCCCCATCCAGCTCTACAAGAACAACACCGACGCCAAGGGCGCCTCCTACGGCTGCCACGAGAACTACCTCATGCGGCGCGCCACCCCCTTCGCCGACATCGTCCGCCACCTGACCCCCTTCTTCGTCTCCCGGCAGGTCGTCGTCGGCGCCGGCAAGGTCGGCATCGGGCAGGACTCCCGCGGCGAAGGCTTCCAGATCAGCCAGCGCGCCGACTTCTTCGAGGTCGAGGTCGGGCTGGAGACCACGCTCAAGCGGCCCATCATCAACACCCGCGACGAGCCGCACGCCGACCCCGAGAAGTACCGCAGGCTCCACGTCATCATCGGCGACGCCAACATGTCGGAAATTTCGACATATCTGAAGCTCGGGACCACGGCCCTCGTCCTCGCCATGATCGAGGACAACTTCCTCACCCGCGACCTCGCCGTCGAAAACCCCGTCCAGGCCCTGCGCGCCGTCTCCCACGACCCCACCTGCCGCTACGAGATCCCCATGCGCGACGGGCGCAAGCTCACCGCCATCCAGCTGCAGATGGAATACCTCGAACAGGCCCGCAAGTACGTCGAGGAACGCGGCACCGCCACCGAGGAGATGAACAAGGACATCCTCGACCGCTGGGAATCCGTCCTCGCCCGCCTGGCCGAAGACCCCATGCAGCTCGCCCGCGAACTCGACTGGGTCGCCAAGCTCGAACTCCTCGAGGGCTACCGCACCCGCGACGGCCTCGCCTGGTCCCACCCCAGACTCCAGCTCGTCGACCTCCAGTACTCCGACATCAGGCCCGACCGCGGCCTCTACAACCGCCTCGTCGCCCGCGGACGCATGCAGCGCCTCGTCACCGAGGAACAGGTCCAGCGCGCCGTCGAGAACCCGCCCACCGACACCCGCGCCTACTTCCGCGGCCGCTGCCTGCGCCAGTACAGCGAATCCGTCGCCGCCGCCTCCTGGGACTCCGTCATCTTCGACATCCCGGGCCGCGAATCCCTCCAGCGCGTGCCCACCCTCGAGCCCCTGCGCGGCACCAAGAGCCACGTCGGCGAGCTCTTCGACCGCTGCCGCACCGCCGCCGACCTCGTCGCCGCCCTCACCGGGAGCGAATGACCCAGCGCCGCCCCCGGCAGGGTGGGGTTCACCCGGGAGGTCCCAGCCACGCCGGTCAGGCTGGCCAGCGTGGATGGCCGGACGTGCACGCCCACCGCGTCCCAGAGGCGCCGAGGGGCGAACCAGAGCAGGGGGCCGAGGTGTTGCCAGGGGAGAAGCCGCGTCGGTCGCGTGTGGTCGGGGCCGGCGGTTCCCGGGCGGATCGTCGCGGGGTGGGCGGCGCCGGTGGGGGAGGGGAGGCGCGTTACCCCTGTCCACGGTGATCGCCGAACGGGCGCCGTCGCGGCGCGCCACCACGCGCCCCGAGAAGCGCACGGAGGACCACGGCGGCGCACGACGGCGGTCGGCGCCCTCCCGTGCGGAGCCGTACGGGGCGGATCGGCCGCGGACGGCGCCCTTGCGACTCCAGCAGCGAGATGCCCAGATTCATCCCAGTCAACAGTTCACGAAGATCGCCGGACTCGGCGCGCGAAATGTCGCCCGGTTCGGGGAAGATAGCCAGTAGAGGCAGTCCCCCAAGCGGAGGAAGATCATGGCGAACAGGGACACCGGCGGTCAGAAGCAGACTGGTCGTCGCGAGACCGAGGTCGAGGAGACCGAGGCCTCGGCGGCCGGCGATGTGCAGGAGCGCCAGGAGAAGCTGACCGACGACGTCGACGCGATTCTGGACGAAATCGACGAAGTTCTCGAAGAGAACGCAGAGGAATTTGTTCGCTCGTACGTCCAAAAGGGCGGGGAGTAGGGCAAAAGGGACATCGGAAGGGGTGGAAGTGCCCGAAGTGGGTAAGCGGTGCCCGGATTGTGGTGAGACCAAGGCGGTCTCCGAGTTCGGGCGCAACAAGCGCATGGCCGACGGCCTCGCGCGGTACTGCAAGCCCTGCTTTCGGGTGCGAGATGCCAGGAGTTATCGCAAGCGCAAGACCGAGCAGGGCAAGGTCGTGCGGGAGCGCGTGGCGGCTCCTGAAGGCCACAAGTTCTGCCCCCGGTGCCAAGAGATCAAGAGCCACGCCGAGTTCGGGCGCAACCGGTCCCAGAAGGACGGGCTGGCCGACTACTGCAAGCCGTGTCACACGCAGGCCATGCGTGAGATCAAGATCAAGAATTACGGCAGCGAGAGGAACTATCACCTCAAGCGCCGCTACGGCATCACCGAGGACGACTACGAGCGGATGCTCGCCCGGCAGGGCGGGCTCTGCGCCATCTGTCAGGTGGTGCCAGGCACGCACGTCGACCACTGCCACGCGAGCGGCCTGGTGCGCGGCGTGCTGTGCTTCAACTGCAACAACGCGCTGGGTCACTTCCAGGACGACGTCGTGCTCATGGAGGTGGCGGCGCACTATCTCGACGGGGTGGTGCTCTGGCCGGATTTCGTGATCCCGCCCGAGCGTGGGAGCGGGCCGGTCGCGCCGACGCGGACCTATCACCTGTCGCGGCGCTACGGGATGCGCCATGAGGACGTGGAGCGGATGATCGGCGACCAGCACGGGTTGTGCGCGGTCTGCTGGGATCGCCCGCCGGAGCATGTGGATCACTGTCATCGCCCGGGTGCGGTGCGGTTCGCGTTGTGCCTGCCGTGCAATACGGGGATCGGCCAGTTCAGGGATGACGCGACGGTCGTGTGGCGGGCGGTCGCGTATCTGGAGGCGACCTTCGTGGAGTGGGAGCTCGACGAGGACGAACTGGAGGAGTTGGCTCGCCTGGAGGACGCGCGGTGGTCGGAGTTCCTGTCGCGGGCGGTGCCGGTCTAGCGGCGGGGGCGCGGGCCGGTTCGGTTCGGTTCGGTTCGGTTCGGTTCGGTTCTAGGCGTATTCGACGGAGACGCCGAGGAGGCGGACGGGGCGGTCGTGCGGGAAGCGGCCGAAGATCGTGTGGGCGGTCTGTTCGATGGTGTCCGCGTCGAGGGTGGGCTCGGCGAGTTTGGCCTGCTTGGTGTGGGTGGTGAAGGGGGAGAAGCGGACCTTCACCGTGACGCGGATGACGGGGCGGCCGTCGGTCTCGCCGGCCAGGCGGCGGGCGAGGGTGGTGATGTGGTGCATGGCGGCCGGGTCGGTGAGGTCGCGGGTGAAGGTGGTCTCGTGGCTGTGGCCGCGCGGGACCCAGGGGGTGCTGGTGACGGTGGTCTCGCCCTTGCCGAGGGCGAGGTAGCGCAGCCAGGGGCCGTTGGTGGGCCCGAAGTGGGCGGCCAGGTGGGCGGGGTCGGCGGCGGCGAGCTGGGCGACGGTGTGGAGGCCGAGGTCGGCGAGTTTCCTGCCGGTTTTGGGGCCGATTCCCCAGAGGGCGGTGGTGGGGCGCTCGCCCATGGTGGTGTGCCAGGTGTCGGTGGTAAGCCGTGAGACGCCTGCCGGCTTGTGGGCCTGGGCGGCGAGTTTGGCCTGGTGCTTGTTGTCGCCGATGCCGATGGAGCAGGTGAGTCCGGTGGCGTCGGTGACGGCGTGCTGGATGTCCCGGGCGAGCGTTTCGGGGTCGTCGGTGGTGGCGCCGAGGAAGGCCTCGTCGAGGCCCCAGACCTCGACGGTGACGGGGAAGGTGCGCAGGACGGCCATGACGGCGGCGCTGGCGGCTTCGTAGGCGGGTGGGTCGGTGGGCAGGTAGACGGCGTCGGGGCAGCGTCTGTGGGCGGTGCGCATGGGGATGCCGGAGTGCACGCCGTACTGGCGGGCGTCGTAGGAGGCGGTGGCGACGACGGTGCGGGGGGTGGTGGGGTCGCCGTTGCCGCCGATGACGACCGGGCGGCCGTGGAGTTCCGGGTTGCGCAGGATCTCGACGGCGGCCATGAAGGCGTCGAGGTCGACGTGGAGCACCCAGTCCCGCATGGGGTCCAGTATGACCGGCGGGGGTGGGGCGGGCGTCGGGTGTCGTGGGGAGGGCCGGTGCCGGCGGGGGTGTCGTCGTTGTGGCGGGCGGCAGATGGTTCGCGCTGAGCTGATCGTGGGAAGTGCATGCAACAGCACAACATGAGTAGGGTCTGGCCTAAGGACACTGAGGTTTTTGGAGGGAGTCGCGTGGCACCGCACAGGGATCTGCCCGCCGGCTTGATGAGCCAGCTCTTCGTGAACAACGGAAGTTCCTCGTTCTCCGAGTTTGTCGGCAGGCATGCTCCTGACCTGCTGCCGACGCGCGCACAGACGCTGGCCACGCCGATCGGTGACCAGGTTCCGCACGCGACCACGATCGTCGCCGCGACCTGCGCCGGCGGGGTGGTGATGGCCGGTGACCGCCGGGCCACGTCGGGAAATGTGATCTCGCAGCGCGACATCCAGAAGGTGTTCAGGACCGACGACTATTCCTGCATGGGGATCGCGGGTACGGCCAGCACGGGCATCGAGATGGCCAGGCTGTACCGGGTGGAGCTGGAACACTACGAGAAGATGGAGGGTCGCACGCTGTCGGTGGCCGGTAAGGCCAACAGGCTGGCGACGATGATCCGCGGCAACCTGGCGATGGCGATGCAGGGCCTGGTGGTGGTGCCGCTGTTCGCCGCCTACGACGAGCAGCGGGACGCGGGGCGGATCTTCGGCTACGACGTGGCGGGCGGACCGTACGAGCGGGACAGGTTCGACGCGATCGGCTCGGGTTCGATCTTCGCGCGTGGTGCGCTGAAGAAGCTGTACCGGGACAACGCGTCGGCCGACGACATCGTGATGGCGACGATCCAGGCGTTGTACGACGCCGCGGACGACGACTCGGCCACCGGTGGGCCGGATGTGACCAGGAAGATCTGGCCCGTGGTCGCGGTCGTCGATGCCGACGGTTTCCGTCGCCTGAGTGACGACGAGGTCGCCGCCGTGGTCGAGCGGATGCTCGCGGAGCGGATGATCTCCCCTGACGGTCCCATCGCCCCGCTGTCCTAGAAAGGACCTCCCGACATGTCCATGCCTTTTGGATATGCGTCGCCCGAGCAGATCATGCGCGACAAGGCGGACTACGCGCGTAAGGGCATCGCGCGTGGCCGCAGCGTGGTGGTGCTGCAGTATGTCGACGGCATCCTGTTCGTGGCGCCGAATCCTTCGCGTGCGCTGCACAAGGTGAGCGAGATCTACGACCGGATCGGGTTCGCCGCGGTCGGCCGCTACAACGAGTTCGAGGAGTTGCGGCTGGGCGGCATCCGTTATGCCGACATCAACGGCTACACCTATGACCGTTCCGATGTGACGGGTCGTGGGCTGGCCAACCTGTACGCCTCCAACCTGGGTCGGATCTTCACCGAGTCGATCAAGTCGCTCGAGGTGGAGGTGGTGGTGGCCGAGGTGGGCGACACGCCCGACGGTGATGCGATCTACCGGTTGACCTTCGACGGTTCGGTGTTCGACGAGCACGGTTTCGCCGCGATGGGCGGTCAGGCGGAGGCGGTGGCGACCCGGCTGAAGGAGCGTTACAAGGAGGGCATGCCGCTGGCCGAGGCGCTGGAGGTGGCGCTGTCGGCGCTGACGGAGCCGGGCGGTGAGCGGCCGCCGGCGGGTCAGCTGGAGGTGGCGGTGCTCGACCGTAACCGGGAGCACCGCAAGTTCCTGCGGCTGACGGGGCGGCGGCTGGAGCGGTTGCTGCGGGAGGCGCCCGCGGCCGCGCCGCCGGCCGAGGCTCCGCCGACGGCGCCGGAGGCCGGTGCCGACGACGGCACCGAGTAGCCGCCGGCGGGCGCGTGGCGCCCGTTCGTGACAGGTTCTGTACGGCAAGCCGCACGACGGCCACCGGGGTCACCGGTGGCCGTCGGTCTTTTCACGCCACTGTGGCGGGACTTCGGCCGGGCGCCGTGACGTCGCCCGTCCATCCGGCTAAACCTGCCGGGTGTCGATGTGATGGGGATCACATGATCTTTCGAGAACCGTGACCCCGTGTTTTGGATCAAAGCCGATGTGAAGATGACATTCCTCGCGGCCGGTGCGGTCGCGGCCGCCTGTTCGCTGGCCCTGACGTCGGGGGCGGCGCAGGCGGCGACCGGCGCCTTCCCGAAGTTCGAGCAGCCGGAGACCTTCGGCACGAGCTTCCAGGCCGATCCGGGCCACGACTTCACCAAGGGCATCCACTCAAGGCGTGACGGGATCCTCCGAGGCTGGATCACCGATGTCCGCAAGGACGGCACCGCCGAGTACGAGCCGATCAAGTGGAAGAGGGACAAGTACACCGAGGGGTACTTCGTCGGCCCGCCGGAGGGCGATGTGACGGCCTATGCCTCGCCGATCGCCAAGAAGGTGGTCTACCTCAGCGCCTTCGGGTGCAGTTCGCGCCAGTCGGCCATGACGGTCGACCGCAGGACGGGGCTGGGCAGCAAGAGCTGCTCGCGTTCCGTGCTGATGAAGCGGGCGGCCAAGCAGCAGACCCCCTCGCTGATCACGGTCTACAAGGGGCAGATCGTGAAGGTGCAGGAGATCTACACGCCGTGAGCGAGGTGGGACCGTCCGCGGGGGCGGCGGTCCCGCACCGCGCTCTGGTGTTCGTTCGCGGGGTCGTCCGGTTGTCCGGGCGGTCCCGCACGCTGTTTCCAGGGCGCGGGGAGGCCGCGTGCCGTACCCGGGGATTCGGGGCCGCCGCGCGGAGCGGCGCGGACTCGAGGGGCGGGCGCGTGGTTGAAAGAAAATCGAAACACGCGAAGATCTCTCCCGCTGGCGATTTCGGGGAACTAGTGTGAGGTGATGGATCGTCGCATCTTCGGGCTGGAGAACGAGTACGGCGTGACCTGCACGTTCAGGGGGCAGCGCAGGCTGTCGCCGGACGAGGTCGCCCGCTATCTGTTCCGCCGGGTCGTCTCCTGGGGCCGATCGAGCAATGTCTTCCTCCGCAACGGCGCGCGTCTTTATCTCGACGTGGGCAGCCACCCCGAATACGCAACACCAGAGTGTGACAACGTCATCGAACTCGTCACCCACGACAAGGCGGGCGAGCGGATCCTCGAGGGGCTGCTGGTCGACGCCGAGAAGCGGCTGCGTGAAGAGGGCATCGCCGGTGACATCTACCTGTTCAAGAACAACACCGATTCGGCGGGCAACTCCTACGGTTGCCACGAGAACTATCTGGTCGGCCGGCACGGCGAGTTCGGCCGCCTGGCCGACGTGCTGATCCCGTTCCTGGTCACCCGGCAGATCATCTGCGGCGCCGGCAAGGTGCTGCAGACGCCGCGCGGCGCGGTCTACTGCGTCTCGCAGCGGGCCGAGCACATCTGGGAGGGTGTCTCCAGCGCCACGACCCGGTCCAGGCCGATCATCAACACGCGTGACGAGCCGCACGCCGACGCCGAGCGTTTCCGCAGGCTGCACGTCATCGTCGGCGACTCGAACATGAGCGAGGCGACGATGCTGCTGAAGGTCGGCGCCACCGATCTGGTGCTGCGGATGATCGAGGCGGGCACGGTCATGCGCGACCTGTCGCTGGAGAACCCGATCAGGGCGATCAGGGAGGTCTCCCACGACATGACGGGCCGGCGCAGGGTCCGCCTGGCCAACGGCAGGGAGGCCTCCAGCCTGGAGATCCAGCAGGAGTATCTGACCAAGGCGAAGGACTTCGTCGACCGGCGCGGCGGTGATCCCATCGCGCGCAGGGTGCTGGAGCTGTGGGAGCGCACGCTGCGGGCGGTCGAGACGGGTAATCTCGACCTGGTCTCGCGGGAGATCGACTGGGTGACGAAGTACCAGCTCATCGAGCGTTACCGGAAGAAGTACGACCTGCCGCTGTCCAGTCCGCGGGTGGCCCAGCTCGACCTGGCCTACCACGACGTGCACCGGAGGCGCGGGCTGTACTACCTGCTGCAGAAGCGCGGCGCGGTCGAGCGGGTGGCCTCCGATCTGAAGATCTTCGAGGCCAAGTCGGTGCCGCCGCAGACGACCAGGGCGCGCCTGCGGGGCGAGTTCATCCGCAAGGCGCAGGAGAAGCGGCGCGACTTCACCGTCGACTGGGTGCATCTCAAGCTGAACGACCAGGCGCAGCGCACGGTGCTGTGCAAGGATCCGTTCCGCAGCGTCGACGAGAGGGTGGACAAGCTGATCGCGGGAATGTAGCGCTGCTTTTGCCGTTTCCTTATCGGGGTCGTACGCGCTCTTCGGATAAGGTGGCGCGGACCTGTCCGACTCTCCTGGGGAACTCGATGCGCCGCCGCCTGGCCGTACTAGCAGCAGTGCCTTTGATCTTCGCCGCCGCGTGCGGCTCGCAGCAGACCGGCGGTGAAGCCGCCGCGGGGCCGAAGGTCACCGGGACCGTGGGCGCCAAACCCACGGTGACCTTCCCTGAGGGGAATCCGGCCAGCAAGTCGTCGCTGGAGGTGCTCAGCCCGGGCTCCGGCGCCGGCGTGGCGATGGGCGACACGGTGTTCGTGAACCTGTCGGTCTGGAGCTGGGACGGCAAGCAGAACACGCTCGAGGGCTCGACCTACGACACCAAGAAGACCGAGCCGATCACCGTCAACGCCCAGATGCCGAAGGTGATGATCGACGGCTTCGGCAAGACGAAGCTGGGCGGCCGGTTCATGACGGTCGTGGCCAACGACAGCTACACCCAGCAGGAGCTGGCGCAGGCCAAGCAGAACGGCATGGACACCTCCAAGCCGCGGGTGTTCGTCTTCGACCTGATCTCCACGCTGCCGAAGGCGGCCAACGGCACGGCCACCGACCCGGGTGTCAAGGGCGTGACGGTGGAGAGCGCCGGCGGTGACAAGGCTCCCACGCTGACGACCAAGACCGCGGCCAAGCCGCCGGCCAAGCTGGTCAAGGAGACGGTGATCGAGGGCACCGGGCCCGCGGTGAAGAAGGGCCAGTCGGTCGTGGTCCACTACACCGGCAAGCTGTGGGGCACCGACAAGCAGTTCGACTCCAGCTGGAGCCGGGAGCCGTTCACCGTGCAGGGGGTCGGCAGCGGCCAGGTCATCAAGGGCTGGGACCAGTCGCTGGAGGGCGCCAAGGTCGGCAGCCGCCTGCTGCTGGTGATCCCGCCGAACCTGGGCTACGGCGACACGCCCTCCGGTGAGATCCCGGCGGGCAGCACGCTGGTGTTCGTCGTCGACGTTCTGGGCGCTTACTGACGCGAAATCTGATAAACCAGTGGCCTGCCCCCGAAGGCCGCTGGTTCATCAGGGAGGACGTCCGTGCGCCTGCTCCTGCTGCTGGTCCCGCTGGCGCTGCTGACCGCCTGCACGGGCGCGTCCTCCGGTGATGATCTGGATCTCAAGGTGGGCGGCGAGTTCGGCCGCAAGCCGACGATCGTCTTCCCCGCGGGCAAGCCGTCGGCCGAGTTGCAGATCGACGAGCTGAGCGCGGGCAAGGGCGCGAAGCTGGCCAAGGACGACGTGGCGATCGTGCAGTACACGGCGCACGTCTGGGACGGCAGGGAGAACCGCCTGGTCGACTCCAGCTTCAACCGCGGCACGCCCGCCGCCTTCCCGGTGGGCCGGCTGCTGCCCGGCCTGGACAAGGCGCTGCAGGGGCGTGCCGTCGGCAGCAGGGTGATCGCCTCCATCCCGCCGGCCGAGGGGTTCGGCGCCAACCCGCCGCAGGGCATCGGCCCCGACGACGACCTGTTCTACGTGGTCGACATTCTCGGCGCGCACGCCAGGAACGCCCACGCCTCGGGCGCGGGCACGCTGGCCGGGGTCAGGGTGAGCGGGGGTGAGCGGCCGCGGCTGTCGATCCCGTCCGGTGTCGCGCCGCCGCGCGCGTTCGCGGCCAGGGTGCTCGAGCGCGGTGACGGGCCGAAGACGCGGGCCGGCCAGCTGCTGGTGACGCAGCACGAGGGCGCGGTGTGGGCCGGCGGCAAGGTCTTCGACTCCACCTGGAAGTCGGGCCAGCCGAAGGCGTTCACGATCGGCGAGGGCCGGGTCATCAAGGGGTGGGACCGGGCGCTGGTGGGGGTGCCGACCGGCAGCAGGGTGCTGATGATCGTCCCGCCGTCCTCGGGCTACGGCGCGACGGGGCATCCCCAGTTCGGCATCACCGGCGCCGACACGCTGGTGTTCGTCGTCGACGTCCTGGCCGCCTACTAGACGTCCTGGCCGCCTGCCGGCCGCCGGGCGCGGGTTCGGGCCCTGGTCCGGGCTCTGTTTCAGGCTCTGGTTCGGCCCCCGGCTCGGGCCCGGGTGCGGGCGCGGCTTCCGGCGCGGCGGCTCGTAGACTCCGGGCTGTGAGCGACCTCGAGGCCCTGTCCCAGTTGAGCGATCCCGTCCGCCGCGGCCTGTACGCCTACGTGGCGGCCCGGGGCGGCGAGGTGGGGCGCGGCGAGGCGGCCGAGGCGGTGGGGGTGTCGCGGACGCTGGCCGCCCACCACCTGGACAAGCTGGTGGAGGCGGGGCTGCTGGAGGCCGGGTTCCGGCCGCAGGAGCGCAAGGGGCCGGGCAGCGGCCGGCCCGCCAAGGTCTACCGGCGGGCGGCGGCCGAGCTGGCGGTGAGCCTGCCGCCGCGCGACTACGGCTCGCTCGCCTCGGTGCTGGCCGACGTGGTGGAGCTGCTCGGCGGCGAGGAGCAGGCCGAGCGGGCGGCGCGGGCGGCCGGCCGCCGTATCGCGGCGGGCGGGGGCGACGTGGTCGAGACGATGCGGGAGCGCGGTTACGAACCCTACGTCGAGGACGGCGTGGTCAGGCAGCGCAACTGCCCCTTCCACGCGCTGGCCCAGGACTACCCGCTGCTGGTGTGCTCGATGAACCTGGCGCTGTGCCAGGGGCTGCTGGAGGGGCTCGGCGAGGATCCCGGCAGGGCGGCGCTCGATCCGCGGCCGGGCGAATGCTGCGTGACCCTTTCTAAAACCAATGAGGATTGACATAGTAGGGTTCATGCATCTCGCCCAGCTGAACGTCGCGCACCTGCGCGCGCCCCTCGACACGCCCGAGCTCGCCGACTTCGTCGCCAACCTTGAACCGATCAACGTGCTGTCCGACGCGGCGCCCGGCTTCGTGTGGCGGCTCAAGGAGAGCAACGAGGATCCGACGCTGACCGTCCAGCACGACTACGGCGACCACCTGGTGATCAACTTCTCGGTGTGGGAGTCGCGCGAGACCCTGTGGAACTTCGTCTACAAGAGCCGGCACATGGCGGTGCTCAAGCGCCGCAGGGAGTGGTTCCTGCGCATGGCCGAGCCGTACTCGGTGATGTGGTGGATCCCCGCGGGCACGATTCCGACGCTCACCGAGGGCATGGAGCGGCTCGGACGCCTCAGGGCCGAGGGGCCGGGCCCCGAGGCGTTCACGTTCAAGGACTTCTACGAGGCCACCGCGATGCCCAGGCACATCTCGTCCTGGGTGCCCTCGCCCCAGACCACATAGCGGGGCGGCAGGTCGCGCAGCAGCGGCAGCCGGGCGCGCAGGGAGGCGTCATGGGTGCAGGTGGTGCGGATGGTGTCGCCCGGCCCGACCTTCACCGGTTCGGCCAGCGGGCGCAGCGCCTGGTTGTCGAAGTCGTAGCGGGGCACGTCGAGCAGCGTCCTGGCGCCGGGCCTGCCCGGATTGAGCTCCACCTTGATGGAACGGCCGAGCAGATGCATGTGGCCGGCCAGGGCGTGCAGGGTGGCGGGCTTCTGGACCGGCATGTCGCAGTGCTGGGTCGGCCCCGGCGCCGGCTTGCCGCCCGAGCACCAGGTGACCAGCTGCGAGGTGAGCTCCTTGGCGTCGGTGCTGAAGCGGCGGCCCACGTCGGCGATGGCGGCCTCGCGCTCGCACAGCGCGCCCTTCTCCTGCGGCGTGCAGGGCAGCTCGATCGGCGCCATGAACAGCTGGGTGCGCAGCGGCGTCAGCTTGCCCGAGGCCAGGCGCAGCCGCACGCTGGACCGGTCGCTGCCGGCCGGGCGGTCGCCCAGGGCCAGCGTGCTGTAGTGGACCTGCATGATCAGCGCGCTGCCCGCCGCCATCGGGTAGCCGAGCTTCGGGTCGAGCAGGACCTCGCTGGTGCCGGGCGCCCAGTGGCCGATCCAGTCGGCGTCGCCCACGCCCGCGTCGCCGAAGCAGCCCCAGCCCGGGCCCGGCTGCTTGGCGTCGTAGGCCCGCACGGCCGCCACCTGGTCGGCGTCCACCCTGAACAGGATCGCGTGGTGGACCACCTCGCCGTTCTGCGCGGTGAACCGGGTGCCGGTCAAGAAGGTGTCGGGCTCGGTCACCTTCGGGTCGACGAGAAAGCAGCGGTACTCGTCGGTGCCGCCGTTCGGCGGCTTGGGCATGTACGGCTCGGGCATCGCCAGCGTGACGAACCGCTCGCCGGACCGGGCGGGCGCGGCGGCGGGCGCGGCCGTCGAGGTGCCGTGCAGGCCGCCGTGCTGTCCGGCGTGCGGCGCTCCGGTCGCACCGCCGGTCGTGCCGCCGGCCGGACCGCCGCCCGCGCCGCAGGCCGTCGCGACGAGCGCCAGGATCGTGAGGAGTACGAAGCGTGTTCGCGTCATCACTTCACGATCGCCGACCGGCGGCCCGCCGTCCTCCCTCCACGGGATGATCCGGCGGCTACGTCAGAAGGGTGACGGCGTGCCGCCCGGCCGCCGCCGAGGCCAGGAAGTAGGCCAGGTCCTCGTCCAGGCCGCGCCCCATCGTCGACAGCCTGACCGGCGAGGCGAGCAGCGCCTCGTACAGCCCGTCGACCGGCACCGAGACCAGCTCGTGCCGTACGGCCAGCAGCTCGGCCTGGTCGCGCACCCGCTCGCCGAACTCGCCGGGCAGCTCGGGCACCACCACCTGGGCCGGTGACAGCGCCACCCTGCCGTAGGCGGTCAGCGAGTGGTGCGAGACGCCGAGGTGCCGCTCACGCCGGTCGCCCTCGCTGACGCGCAGCGCCGCCACCGGCCGCCCGCCGAGCACGGCCGCGGCGTTGACCGCCTCGCCCGCCGACACCCCGGAAAACCCCCAGCGGGTGCCGGTGCCGAGGTTGCCCGGCCCCTGGGTGACGATCGCCACGTCGGCGTGCAGGACGTGCCGGGCGGCCAGCAGCCCGGTGTGGGTGGTGACGGCTTCGACGTCGCCGCCGAAGGACTGGCCGACGGTGACCACCCCGGCCAGCCAGCCCACCTCGCGCAGCCTGGCGGCGGCCATCGAGAACCAGGCCGGCAGCGCGCCGCCGTCCAGCATCACGTAGGCCACCCGCGGGCGCGGCGACATCCCGCACAGGATGGCCGGCAGCGCCGAGTGCAGATCGGCCACGACGACCGGCATCCCGTCGAGGGAGTCGGCCTCGCGAAGCACCTCGTGGAAGGGGGAGTCCTGCTCGTCGGCGCCGAGCACGGTGGCCTGCAGCGGGGTGTAGCGGGCCTTCACCAGATGGCCGGGACCATCAGGATCTTCCGGCAATCTGTTCGGGACGGCCACCACCATGGCGTAACCTCCCGTACCGAGACCCATCGCGAGGGCGGTCGTGTTGAGCAGCACCTCGTCACCCGGTTCGGGGCGTCCCACCAGTGGGGGATAGGCCAGCGCCCTGCACGTCCCCTCGGGAACGGTGACCTCGAGCTCCACAGCTCCCGGCCACTCGCGCCGGATCCCGACAACCTCGCCCTTGCGCCATCTGATCACGGAGGCAGGGTAGCGTCGAACGAGTGAGGAGAAAGGCAGATGTCACGCCGTAAGACAGAGCGGTTGCTCAATCTCGTGATCTGCCTGCTCGCGACGCACCGGCCGTTGTCGGCAGAGCAGATCCGCCACGCCGTGCCCGGCTACGACCGCGACGGCGACGAGGCCTTCCAGCGGATGTTCGAACGCGACAAGAACGAGCTGCGCGAGATCGGCATCCCCATCGAGGTGCACCGCGACCCGTGGGAGGACGAGCCGGGCTACCGGATCCAGCGCGAGGCCTACGAGCTGCCGGACATCACCCTGGAGCCGGACGAGGCGGCCGTGCTGGGCCTGGCGGCGCGGGTGTGGCAGCGGGCCAGCCTGGCCGAGGCCGCCAGCGGCGCGCTGCTGAAGCTGCGCGCGGGCGGCGTGGCCACCGACGCCGGGCCTGGCGAGGCGCTGGAGCTGCGCGTCGAGACCCGCGACCCGTCCTTCCCCTCGCTGTGGGAGGCGGTGCGCGACCGGCGGGTGGTCCGCTTCGACTACCGGCCGGCGGCCGGCGAGACGGTCCGCACCCGCACGATCGAGCCGTGGGGGGTCATCAGCAGGCGCGGCAAGTGGTACGTGGCCGGCTTCGACCGCGACCGGCAGGCGCCACGGGTGTTCAGGCTGAGCCGCATCTGCGGCCCGGTGGCCCCGATGGGCAGGCCGGGCACGGTCGAGGTGCCCCAGGGAGTGGACCTGCGCTCGATGGTCGGCTTCCCCGAAGAGGCGATGGAGGAGCGCACCGCCGTCCTCAAGGTACGGCAGGGCGCGTGCGAGGGCCTGCGCCAGGTCGCCCGCGCCCTCCGGGAGGGTGACGACGGGTGGGACACGGTGGAGCTGGTCTTCGCCGATCCCGAACGGCTGGCCGGATGGATCGCCAGCCTGGGCGCCGACGTGCTGGTGGTGGAGCCGCCCGACGCCCGTGAGGCCGTGATCGCGCGACTGAAAGGGGTGCTGGCATGAGCTCGACGGCCGACCGGCTGCCCAGGCTGCTGGCGCTGGTGCCGTACCTGATGTCCCACCAGGGGGCGCAGGTGGCCGAGGTGGCCGCGCTGTTCGGGCTGAGCGAGAAGCAGCTCATCGACGACCTGCAGCTGGTGTGGATGTGCGGGCTGCCCGGCCACACACCGGGTGATCTGATCGACGTCTCGTGGGACGGCGGCGAGATCCTCATCGACAACGCCGAGACCATCGCCCGGCCGCTGCGCCTGGGCATCGACGAGGCCAGCGCGCTGCTGGTGGCGTTGCGGATGCTGGCGGCCACCCCCGAGCTGGTCGAGTTCGCCCACGGCGACGCGCTGTCGCGCGTGACGGCCAAGCTGGAGCAGGCGGCGGGAGCCGGCGCGGCGGCCGTCAGCAGCCAGTTCGCGGTGGACGTGGAGTCGGCGCCGGACGCGGCCGCCAGGGTGCGCGAGGCGCTGGTCGGCGGGCGGCGGCTGTCGCTGCGCTACTACGTGCCTGGCCGTGACGAGGTGACGCCGCGGGAGGTCGACCCGACCCGGCTCGTGGTCGCCGACGGCCGCACCTACCTGGAGGGCTGGTGCTACCGGGCCGAGGCGATGCGGCTGTTCAGGCTGGACCGGATGCTGGGCGTCGAGGTGCTCGACGTGCCGGCCGACCCGCCGGCCGGGGCCGAGCCGATCGACGTCACCCAGGGCGTCTTCCGGCCCTCGCCCACCGACGAGCTCGTCGTGCTCGAGCTGACCGCGGCGGGCCGGTGGGTGGCCGAGTACTACCCGTGCGAGCGGGTCGAGGAGCTGGGAGAGGGCCGGTTGCGGGTCACGCTGCGCGCCCGCGACGAGGACTGGACACTCAAGCTCGCGCTCCGGCTCGGCGACACCGGCAGGATCGTCTCGCCGCAGGCGCTGGCCGAAAGGGTGCAGCAGGAGGCCGATCGGGCGCTGTCGCTGTACTCTCAGGCGTCATGACCTGGACGGGCTGGATCTACGTGGCGGTGGCCGCGGGCGCGGCAGGGCTGGCCGTACTCGGGTTCGTGAGTGCCCGCCTGCTGGTCGCCTTACGGGAGCTGAGCGCCGAGATACGACGGGCACATGCCCAGCTCACGGCCGCAGGGCGAACATTGGGTGCCAGAAATGGGGCGAACGGGAGCTCAGGGGATGAGTCTGGGCTCCCGGCAGCGTACGATCGTCGGTGAGATTGCACCTCGCTCAATAAGGATGTTTCATGCCGAACCTCGGAGTTCCTGAGCTGCTGATCATTGCCCTGGTGCTGGTCCTGCTGTTCGGGGCCAAGAAGCTGCCGGAGATGGCACGGGGCGTGGGCAAGTCGCTGCGCATCTTCAAGGCCGAGACCAGCAAGCTGCGTGAGGAGGACGACGAGCAGACCGCCACGCAGGCCACCGCGACCGCGCAGCCGCAGCCGCCGGCCCAGCCCGCGCAGCAGCTGCCCGCCGCCGCGCCCGCCCTGTCGGCTGAGGAGCAGGCCCGCCAGCTCGAGGAGCAGGCCGCCAAGCTGCGCGCGCAGGCCGCCGCCAACAAGAACGCCTGACCCGACACCCACCACACCAGGGACCGCTGAATGGTGCTGTTCAAACGGCCCAACAAGACCGCCGTCGACGATGAGGGGCGCATGCCTCTCATGGAGCATCTGCGCGAGCTGCGCAACCGGCTCGTCATCGCGCTGCTCGCGCTGGTCGTCGGTGTGGTCATCGGGTTCTTCCTGTTCGACCCGGTCTGGGCCTTCATCAAGGAACCGTTCTGCGACACGGCCGCGGCCCAGCAACTGCGCCCTGGACACTGCACGCTGACCACCGGCGGCATCTTCCAGTCCTTCTTCACCACGCTGAAGGTCGCGGCGATGGTGGGCATCCTGGTGTCCTCGCCCGTCTGGCTCTACCAGATCTGGGCCTTCGTCACTCCCGCGCTCTACCGCAACGAGAAGCGCTACAGCGTGGCGTTCCTGTCCTTGGCGATCCCGCTGTTCCTCGGCGGTGCCGCGCTCGCCTACGTGATCATGGACACCAGCCTGGCCATCCTGCTGGGCTTCATGCCGAGCGACACCGTCGCCACCATCCAGATCAACGAGTACCTCGACTACGTGCTCATCATGCTGGTGATCTTCGGGGTGTCGTTCGAGCTGCCGCTGCTGCTGGTCTTCCTCAACATCATCGGGGTGCTGTCGCACGCCACGGTCAAGAAGCACCGCCGTACGGTGGTGTTCCTCATGTTCGTCTTCGGCGCCGTGATCACGCCCGGCGGCGATCCGCTGACCATGATGGCCCTGGCCGCGCCGATGGTGGTGCTCTACTTCCTCGCCGAGGGGTTCATCTTCCTGAGGGAACGGCGCCGGCCGCAGGACCCGGACGCGCTGCTGTCGGACGACGAGGCCGCGCCGCTGAACCTGGACGACTGACGGGTGGATCTCGCCCTCTTAGTGAATCCCGCCGCCCGGGGCGGCAGGACGCTGCGCCTGCTGGAGCCTCTGGTGCGCAGGCTGCGCACGGGCGGCGCGGACGTGAGCGTGATCGTCGGCACCGGCCCCGCCGACGCCCTGGAGCGCGCCTGTACGGCGGTCGCCGAACGTCCTGACGCGCTGGTCGCCTTCGGCGGCGACGGCCTGGTCCACCTGGCGGTGCAGGCGGTGGCCGGCAGCGACGTGCCGCTGGGCATCATCCCGGCCGGGACCGGCAACGACTTCGCCGCCGCGCTCGGCCTCACCCGCCGCGACCCCGTCAGGGCGATCCTGCGCGGCCGTACCCGAACGGTCGACGCCGCCCTCGTCGGGCCCGACGAGTGGTTCGCCAGCGTGGTGTGCTGCGGCTTCGACTCCAGGGTCAACGAACGCGCCAACGCCCTCACCTGGCCGCCCGGCATGGCCAAGTACCTGGTGGCGGCCGTGGGCGAGCTGCGCTCGTTCCGCCCGATCCCGTTCCGGCTCACCCTCGACGGCGAGGTGGTCGAGCAGGAGGCGATGCTGGTGGCCGTGGGCAACACCGCCTCCTACGGTGCCGGCATGCGCATCTGCCCGGCGGCCGAACCCGACGACGGCCTGCTCGACGTGACGATCCTGGGCGCCGTGGGCAAGGGCGCGTTCGTGCGCTCCTTCGCCGGCGTCTACCGCGGCAGCCATGCCGGTCATCCGGCCGTCACCATGCTGAGGGCGCGCAGCGTCACGCTGGAGGCGCCCGACGTGGTCGCCTACGCCGACGGCGAGCGTGTCGGCTCGCTGCCGCTGACCTGCGCTGTCGCGCCGGGAGCGCTGCGCGTCCTGATGTGAGTAGTGGGGCGCGGCTGGGTTGTGCTGCCGGAAGCAGCCCTGCTGGCACCGTAGAACGTGTCCTGACCAGGCAGGTAGCAGGTGGCAGGCGCGGCGCGGCGCCTGGCTGGGTTGATGCCTCTTGTCGCGAACCGGCCGCCGACGACATGATCAACGCTTCGACCAGACCAGGAATCGGTACAGCAGCGGTTGGGCGCCCTCGGACACCGGCGGCCGGGCGGCTTCGACGACGGGCGGGTTCGCGCCGCACGTCGGCGGGTGGGCGCCGAGCACCACGGGCAGGCCGCCGGTGAGATCTCACTGTGAGATCTCATGCGGTCGCGGGGGCCGGTACGGCGCTGCACGAGCCGCCGGCGAACTGGCCGGGGGTGCTGGAGGCGCCGATCCTCAAGACGATCGGCCTGTGATCTTGCTGGTAAAGGCGCTCGCCCGGGTGTCCGACGCCGCGACGGACCCCGGGCTCAGCACTGGACACCGGCACACCCGACCCGGCGCCCGCTCCTGAGGAGAGCGGCGGCCATCCTGGGGGAGATCCGGGCTCGACGTCCGGGCCTGACCGGAATGGCGGTTTCGGTAGGCTGGCGGTATGACAACGCCAGCGGAACGCTACGCGGCCTTCCGTGAAAAGCACGGGGACGACGGTGCCGCACTCAGGTCGTTTCGGGGGCATTACGAGTTCGAGCTGGACGCCTTCCAGCTCGACGCGTGCCGGGCGCTGGAGGCGGGAGACGGCGTCCTGGTGGCGGCCCCGACGGGCTCGGGCAAGACGGTCGTCGGCGAGTTCGCCGTCCATCTGGCCCTGGACCAGGGCCAGAAGTGCTTCTACACCACCCCCATCAAGGCGCTGTCCAACCAGAAGTACAACGACCTGGTCAAGCGCTACGGCACCGCCAAGGTCGGCCTGCTGACGGGCGACAACAGCGTCAACGGCGACGCGCCGATCGTGGTCATGACCACCGAGGTGCTGCGCAACATGCTCTACGCGGGCTCGGCCACGCTCGCGGGCCTGGGCTTCGTGGTCATGGACGAGGTCCACTACCTGGCCGACCGCTTCCGCGGCGCGGTGTGGGAAGAGGTCATCATCCACCTGCCCGAGTCGGTCAGGCTGGCGGCGCTGTCGGCGACGGTCAGCAACGCCGAGGAGTTCGGCCAGTGGCTGGGCGAGGTGCGCGGCGACACCACTGTGATCGTCGACGAGCACCGCCCGGTGCCCCTGTGGCAGCACATGATGGTCGGTCACCGGGTCTACGACCTGTTCTCCACCGACGACGGCGACAACCTCATGCGGATCAACCCCACGCTGATGCGGCTGACCCGCGACGAGGAGCGGCTGGCCGGCGGCAGGGGCAGGCGCGGGTACGGCAGGCCGCCGCGCTTCCGCCCGCCCGACCGGGCCTCGATCATCGACAAGCTCGACTCCGAGGGCCTGCTGCCGGCGATCACGTTCATCTTCTCCCGCGCGGGCTGCGACGCGGCCGTCATGCAGTGCCTCTACGCCGGCATCAGGCTCACCACCGAGCGCGAGAGCCACGAGATCCGCCAGATCGTCGACGAGCGCACCGCCCACCTGCCCGACGAGGATCTGGCGGTCCTGGGCTTCCTGGAGTGGCGCGACTGCCTGGAGCGGGGCCTGGCCGCCCACCACGCGGGCATGCTGCCGGCCTTCAAGGAGGTCGTGGAGGAGCTGTTCACCCGCGGCCTGGTCAAGGCGGTCTTCGCCACCGAGACCCTCGCGCTCGGCATCAACATGCCCGCCCGCAGCGTGGTGATCGAGAAGCTCGACAAGTGGAACGGCGAGACCCACGCCGACCTCACCCCCGGCGAGTACACCCAGCTCACCGGACGCGCGGGGCGGCGCGGCATCGACGTCGAGGGCCACGCGGTCGTGGTGTGGCAGCCCGGCATGGACCCGATCTCGGTCGCCGGCCTGGCCGGCACCCGCACCTACCCGCTGCGCTCCAGCTTCCAGCCCTCCTACAACATGGCCGTCAACCTGGTCGGCCAGTTCGGCCGCGAGCGCGCCAAGACCCTGCTGGAGGCCTCGTTCGCGCAGTTCCAGGCCGACCGGGCGGTCGTCGGGATCGCCAAGCAGCTGCGCAAGCACGAGGAGGCGCTGGAGGGCTACCAGGAGGCGATGCACTGCCACCTGGGCGACTTCGCCGAGTACGCCGAACTGCGCCGCCGCCTGTCCGACCGCGAGACCGAGCTGTCCAAGGAGCGCGGCGCCGCCCGCAGGGCCGCCGCGGTGCGCTCGCTGGAGGCGCTGAAGCCGGGCGACGTCATCCGCGTGCCCGGCGGGCGCCGGGCCGGTCTGGCCATCGTCCTCGATCCCGGCCTCAACCCGCGCGGCCACGGGCCCAACCCGCTCGTGCTCACGATCGGCAAGCAGGTCAAGAAGCTCGACCCGGCCGACTTCCCGGTGCCGGTCGAGCCGGTGGAGAAGATCCGCATCCCGCGCAACTTCAACGCCCGCGCGCCCAAGGAACGCGCCAACCTCGTCTCGTCACTGATGGCCAAGATGGGCGACCGCGACCTCGGCAAGCCCGCGCGCGCCCGCGACCACGCCGTCGAGGACGAGGAGATCACCGAGCTGCGGCGACTGATCCGCCAGCACCCCTGCCACGGCTGCGCCGACAGGGAGGAGCACGCCCGCTGGGCCGAGCGCTACTACAAGCTGCTGCGCGAGACCGAGGGGCTGCGCCGCCGGGTCGAGGGCCGCTCGCACGTCATCTCGCGCACCTTCGACCGGATCTGCGCGGTGCTGGAACAGCTCGGCTACCTCGAGGGCGAGACGGTCACCGGCGAGGGCCGCCGCCTGGGCCGCCTCTACACCGAGCTCGACCTGCTCACCGCGGAATGCCTGCGGTCCGGGCTGTGGGAGGAGCTCGACCCGGCGGAGCTGGCCGCGTGCGTGTCCGCGCTGGTGTTCGAGTCGCGGGCGGCCGACGACGCCCGGCGCCCGAAGATCCCCGCGGGCAAGGCACAGGACGCGCTGACGGCGATGATCAGGCTGTGGGGCGAGCTGGAGGGCATCGAGCAGGACAACGGGCTGTCGATCATCCGCGAGCCCGACCTGGGGTTCGCGTGGGCGGCCTTCCGCTGGACCAAGGGCCACAGCCTCGACGCGGTGCTGGCCGACGGCGTCAACGGCAACGAGCTGGCGGCCGGCGACTTCGTGCGCTGGATCAAGCAGCTGATGGACCTGCTCGGGCAGCTGGGCAACGCCGCCGCGCCCGGCAGCAAGGTCAAGCAGACCGCGATCAAGGCGATCGACGCGATGCGCCGCGGCGTCGTGGCCTATTCGTCGCTGTCCTGAGCCGGCCCGCGGCTGCCTCCCGTCCCGTACGGCAGGCAGCCGCCACCTGGCTCCTCGGCCTTTCGGCCGCCCGGCTCCTCGGCCTTTCGGCCGCCCGGCTCCTCGGCCTTCCGGCCACCTGGCTCCTCGGCCTTTCGGCCGCCTGGACGGACGACCAGATCGCCGGCCCGGGAGCGGCACGAACGGGCCTGAGTGGGCATGGGACGGCACCGTGTCCCGGCCCGAACCCGCCCGCTCGGATCCGGCCCTCCTGAACGGGCCTGGGGCGTGTGCCGTGGCGGCACGAGCATGGACGACTCGCGCGGTGGGGGAGGGGCGTGGCGTCCTGAGCCGCAGGGCGTGTCCGGGAGAGGGCTGTGAGGGCGCCGGCCAGAGGGCTGCAGCGATCGTCCGACGAGCCTGACGTGACGGCGGCCCGCCGGAGTCCTGCTGGAGTACGCGTGAAGGACGGGCGGTCACCGGTGACCCCGGTGGCCTCGGCCCGGCGTGCCGTACGGGGGGGGAGAAGAAGGACGGACAGGGCGGCTGACCGGGCGGTCAAGGTGACGTGGTCGTAGGTTCACCTAAGGTCACCTTGGCGCCAGTTTTCCGGGTGATCACAGCGGAAATCCCCATGTCGGAAGGTCTCCCCCGCCTGGAGGTTGGGATGTTCGCTCTCATCGCTGCCCTGCTGTTCGTGCTCGCCCTGGTCTTCGAGATCGCCGGAGTGGCGGTCGGCGGTGTGATCACCGTCGCCACCCTCGGCACCGCCGGCCTGCTGTGCGTCGCCCTGCACCTCATGGGTATCGGCGCGGGCTGGAGCCCACTCAAGAAGTGAGCCACCGGTAGCACCTGATCGGGCCGCGCGCGTGATCCCCCCGCTCCGCGCGCGGCTCTCGCTCGTTCCTGGGATCCCGCGGAGGGGCGGTGCGGCCGTCGACGGGCTCTGGGCGGAAGCGGGTTCGGCGTGTGCCGGGCGGGACCTGGCGGGCCTTGAATCAGGCGGGATGGACGCGGCCGGGGGTGAGCGAGGATGAAGCGGATCATGGAGTCAGCGAGGGCGCGGGTCGGGGGTCAGCGGGGGCGACGCGAGTTCCGGGGGTCAGCGGGTGACGCGGGTCGGGGGCAGTGAGAGTCACGCGGCGCCGGGGTCGGGTGGGATGCGAGGGGGCCGGGTCAGGCGGGTGACGTGGCGGCGGGGTCAGGCGAGGGTGAAGCGGACCTCGCGGGTGCCGGGGTCGGCCTGGGTGAGGCGGACCCGTACCGGTTGGCCGAGCGGCATCGGGGTGCCGTCGCAGCGGGCGATGACGGCCGGGTCGGTCAGCTGAACCAGCCCGCCGGGGCGGCGTTCGTCGACGTCGATGACGACCGCGTCGAAGCTGTGCCCGATCCTGTCGCGCAGCACGAACGCCTCCACCAGGTCGACCGAGGCCCGCTCGACCGCGCCGGCCCTGCGTCCGGTGACGGACATGATCTCGGGCAGGCCGCCCAGCGCCGCCTGGATGTCGTCCGGCACGGGCTCGCCAGCGGCGATCGCCAGGCACACCTCGGTCGCGTAGCGGTCGACCAGGCGCCGCAGCGGCGCCGTGACGTGCGCGTACGGCGCGGCCACCGCCGCGTGCCCGGCCTGCGAGGGCGGTTCCCCGTCGAAGGCGACGTAGCCGGAGCCGCGCAGCAGCACCTTCGACTCGTTGAGGAAGGCGGCGTGGGCGGGGACCTTCGGGTCGAGGCCGTGCACGACCTGGCCGTAGGTGGCGCCCTCGGGCCACGGCACGCCGAGCGCGAGGGCGGCCCTGCGGACCGTGGCCAGGTCGCCGGACCGCGGCGGCGGCAGCACGCGCAGCACGCCGATCTCCGCGTCCAGCATCATCGAGGCCGCGGCCATGCCGGTGAGCAGGGAGATCTGCGCGTTCCACGCCTCCGAGGGCCGCGGCACCCGGTACTCCAGGCGGTAGCCGCTGTCGGCGGTGACGATCTCCTGTTCGGGTGTGGGGAGCGTGACGCCGCCGCGGGCCCGTTCCAGCTCCAGCCGCAGGCGGCCGACCTCGGCCAGCAGCTTCAGCGTGCCGTCGGCGGTGCCGGTGTCGACGGCGGCCTGCACGTAGTCGTAGTCGAGCCGTTCGCGGCTGCGCACCAGGGCGCGCTGCACGTCCACGCCGACGGTGCGGCCCTCGGCGTCGAGGTCGATCCGCCACACGGCGGCGGGCCTGGTCACGCCGGGCAGCAGGCTGGCCGCGCCCTCCGAGAGCACCTGCGGGTGCAGCGGCACCTTGCCGTCGGGCAGGTAGACCGTCTCGCCGCGCAGGCGGGCCTCGGCGTCGAGGGCACCGCCGGTCCTGACGAAGGCGCCGACGTCGGCGATGGCGTACCACACGCGGTAGCCGGGGCCCGGTGCCTCGATGAGCACGGCCTGGTCCAGGTCCATGGAGCCCGGCGGGTCGATGGTGACGAACGGCAGGTGTGTGAGGTCCTGACGGGTCGCGGCCGCGGGGTCGGCGGCCACGCGCTCGGCCTCCTCCAGCGCCGCCGGGGGGAACTCCTCCGGCAGCCGGATCTCGCGCCTGATCCGCTCGAACCCGTCCACGAGCCGTGGGTGGACATCTCCGGACACTCGGATGTTCGTGCTCACCTGATCAACTTATCCCTTTGCCGGGATCCGCCGGACGTCGCCCGGTTAGGGCTAAACCGTTCCAGAGCTTGACGACGTTTCTCCCGCTAGACTCCGTGCCCGAGAGGAAGGGGAGCCGTGGGGCGACCGACGATTGCCGACATCGCCCGCAGGGTCGGGGTGTCCAAGGGCGCCGTCTCCTTCGCGCTCAACGGCAGGCCCGGCGTGAGCGAGGAGACCAGGGCGCGCATCCTGCGGGTGGCCGAGGAGATGAACTGGCGCCCGCACAGCGCCGCCAGGGCGCTCGGCGGGGCGCGGGCCGAGGCCGCGGGCCTGGTCATCGCGCGACCCGCCAGGACCATCGGGGTGGAGCCCTTCTTCGCCCACCTGCTGTCGGGCCTGCAGGCGGGGCTCTCGGCGGGCGCGGTGGCGCTGCACCTGCTGGTCGTGGAGGACACCGCGGCCGAGATCGAGGTCTACCGGCGCTGGGCCTCCGAGGGACGCGTCGACGGGTTCATCCTGGTCGACCTGCAGGTGCGCGACCCGCGCCTGGAGGTGCTCGACGAACTGGGTGTGCCGGCCGTGGTGCTCGGCGGTCCCGGCCCGCACGGCGGGCTGTCGTGCGTGTGGGCCGACGACAGGGAGGCGATGCTGTCGATCGCCGACTACCTGGCCGCGCTCGGGCACTCCAGGATCGCCCACGTGTCCGGCCTGCCTTCCTTCCGGCACACCCAGCGCCGGGTCAGGGCGCTGCGTGACGCTGCGCGCCGGCTCGACCTGGAGGTCGTCTCCATGCCGACCGACTTCAGCGACGCGCAGGGGGCGGCGGCCACCAGAGCCCTGCTGTCGCGGCGCGAGCGGCCGACGGCCATCGTCTACGACAGCGACGTCATGGCGGTGGCGGGGCTGGGCGTCGCGGCGGAGATGCGCGTGTCCGTGCCTGGCGAGGTCTCCATCGTGGCCTTCGACGACTCGGTGCTGGCCCAGATCGTGCATCCCGCGCTCACGGCGCTCTCGCGCGACACGTTCGCGCTGGGCGAGCAGGTGGCGCGGACGCTGCTGGAGACGATCGCCGATCCCGCCGCCCCGCTGAACGTCAAGACGCCGACACCCCGGCTGACCGTGCGGGAGAGCACGGCGGCCCGAAATGGCTAAATCGGTTTACCCTCAACCGGTCATACAAGGAGCGGTCGGCCGTCGGTGCCCGACGACGTGCTCTCGAGCCAGGGCCGATGATCGCATCACGCCAGGGCCCCCAGGCCGCGCGGCATGCGCCGGTTCCGGAGGCAGATCGTGCCGTTGACCTTGTCGAAGCTGATCGACCGGTGGCCGCCGCGTTCACGGGAGCGGGCCGGCGGGATGTCGATCGAGGTTCCCTACCCGATCGGGTGATGTGCGCGGGCGGGGGTCCGGCCAGCATGGGAGGCGATCGCGGAACCCCGTCGGAAGGGAGCCGTCAGATGACCCAGCAGCGACCCGAGGTGCCGCGCGACGAATGGCACTCCTTCATGGACAACCTGACCAGGCAGTACGAAGGCTCGGACGTGACCATCGAGGTGCTGAGCGAATCGTTCGGCGACCTCCTGCAGGCCGAGCGGCTGCCGCTCGCCTACCTGGAGTACGACGACAAGGACGACATCTTCTCCGTCGGGGTGGGCGGACGCGACGGACGGAACCCGGTGGTCCTCCGGCACGGCATCAAGCGGCCCCGGAAGATCCTCGCCGCGACCCTGGGACCGGACACGCCCCGCGCCTTCGACATCGTGGACGCGGAGGGCACCCAGACGATCATCACGCTCCACCGGTCAGCCGGGCACAGCCAGTCGGCCCCGTGACCTCGGCCGGCGCGATCCCCGTCCCCGATCGGGTCCCGCGGCGAAGCCCTTTCCAAGGTCCGGCACGACGCCTCCGGCCGGCGGGCCGCCCTCCGGCCGACGCCGGGATGGCCGCGGCCCCGCATCCCGACGGCGCGACCCGCGGCCCATGCTTGGTGGGTACGGCGGGCGCGCGCCCGTTCCCGGCGTCGGCCGGCCTGGCCCCGGGTACGGCAAGCGGTCTGCCCGGCGCTGGCGCGGCAGGTGGTTCGCCCGGGCCCGGCATGGTGAGCGGCCGGTCCCGAGTCCCTGGTGCGACAGGTTGCCCGCCTTCCGGGCATGGTGAGCGGCCCGCCCTGTCCCGCGCGGCGGGCCCCGGTACGGCAGGCGGCGCGCCTGGCCCGCGCCCGCACGTTCCCGTGGCGGGGCGCCGGATCCGCCGCCATGGCCGCACGTTCACGTGCGCGTGGCCCGGCGGCCTTCCCCGAAACGCCGGGCACCGACAGTAGCCCTGTTCGCCCGGATGGGCCCGGCGGCTTCTTCCGGTGTCGGGATGTCGCGATCCTCCGGGCGGGGGCTTGGCACGGCCCTTGCGTGCCGGGACGTCCCCTGCGGGTCCGGCGGCCCCATGGGTGGTGCTGGCGGGGCTCCGGGGGCCTCTTGGGGTGTGCGTCCCCAGGGCTTCCTGGGGTGGGCGTTGGCGGGATCCGGAGGTGTCCCGGGGTGCGCGTTGGTGAGATCCCGGAGACGTCCTGGGGTGTGCGTTGGTGGGGCCCCGGGGTCTTCTTGGGGTGTGCGTCAGTGGGATCCCGGGAGTCTCTTGGGTGTGCGTCAGTGGGATCCCAGCGACGATGTCCGGTGTCGAGGTGGGTCAGCGGGACAGGGCGTCCAGGAGGCGGTTCAGGGGCGAGTCGAGGCCGTAGCGGTCGGCCAGCCGTACCAGCGCCTCGGGGTCACGCGGCTTGGCGGGCAGCGCGAGGTCGGTCTCGGGCAGCGGCGCGGTGTGGGCGACCTCGACCACGGTGGGGGCGACGCCGAGGTAGTCGCGGGCGGCGGCCAGCTTGGTGCGGCAGCCGGCGGGGAACCCGTCGGTCTGGCCGGCGTCGAGGGCGGCCAGCATCGCCTCCAGCGAGCCGAACCGGGTGATGAGCGAGGCGGCGGTCTTCTCGCCGACCCCGGCGACACCCGGCAGGCCGTCGCTGGGGTCGCCGCGCAGCGTGGCGAAGTCGGCGTAGCCGCGGCCGGGGATGCCGTACTTGGCGGCGACGAACGCCTCGTCCACCACCTGCAGGTTGCGCACGCCCCTGGCGGTGTAGAGGACGCGCACCGGGCGGGAGTCGTCGACGAGCTGGAACAGGTCGCGGTCGCCCGTCACGATGTCGACCGCGCCGCCCGCCTGATGGGTGAGGGTGCCGATGACGTCGTCGGCCTCGAAGCCCGCCGACTCGAGCCTGGCGATGCCGACCGCGTCGAGCACCTGCTCGATGACGGGGATCTGCGGCACCAGCGTGTCGGGCACCTCCTCGGCGTCGCCGGAGGCGACCCGGTGCGCCTTGTAGGAGGGGATGGCCGCCACCCTGAAAGCGGGCCGCCAGTCGGCGTCCATGGTGGCGGCCAGTTCGGTGGGCGCGTGCGTGCGGACCAGGGTGGCGATCATGTCGATGAGTCCGCGCACGGCGTTGACGGGCATGCCGTCGGGCGCCGTCATCGACTCCGGGATGCCGTAGAAGGCCCTGAAGTAGAGCGACGGGGTGTCGAGAAGCATCAGCACGGGTCCTATGGTCGCACTCTCCGCGGCCTCGCGGGTGGGTGGCGGGCGCGTGATGTGGGCGCTTCCGGCGGAATGCGACGAGAGTAGATTGGCCCCTGTGACGTCCCAAGACCTTTATCCCGTGTCCCGCCTCGCCGCCGCCCAGGAGGCCACCGCCAAGGCGGGCCTCGGCGCTCTGCTGCTCACGCCCGGCCCTGACCTGCGGTACGTGAGCGGATACGAGGCGCTGCCGCTGGAACGGCTGACCTGCCTGGTGGTGCCCGCGAGCGGCGAGCCGTTCATGATGGTGCCGCGCCTGGAGCTGCCCGCGGCGCAGGCCTCGCCCGCCTCGCGGCTCGGGCTCGACTTCGTGGCGTGGGACGAGACCGACGACCCTTATGCCGTCGTCGCCGCGCGCCTCGGCCAGGTCGCCAAGGTGGGGCTGGCCGACCGTATGTGGGCGATGGCCTCGCTGCGTTTCCGTGCCGCCATGCCGTCCACCGAGCAGGTGCTGGCCGGCACCGTGCTGCGCGAGCTGCGGATGCGCAAGTCGGCGGCCGAGGTCGCGGCGCTGCGGGAGGCAGGGGAGGCGATCGACGCCGTCCACCGGCAGGTGCCGCAGTTCCTCAAGGCGGGCCGTACCGAACGCGAGGTCGCCAAGGACATCCACGACGCGATCCTGGCCGCGGGCCACTCCAGCGTCGACTTCGTCATCGTCGCCTCCGGCCCCAACGGCGCCAGCCCGCACCACGACGTCTCCGACCGGGTCATCCAGGCGGGAGAGCCGGTGGTGGTCGACATCGGCGGCCAGCTGCACAACGGCTACTGCTCCGACTCCACCCGCACCTACTGCGTGGGCGAGCCGCCCGCCGACTTCGCCGCCTACTACGAGGTGCTGCGCCAGGCGCAGGAGGCGGCCTGCGCGGCGGTACGGCCCGGCGTCACCTGCGAGTCGATCGACGCGGCGGCCAGGTCGGTGATCGCCGAGGCCGGTTACGGCGAGTACTTCATCCACCGGACCGGGCACGGCATCGGCATCGAGACGCACGAGGAGCCGTACATCGTCTCGGGCAACACCGAGCCGATGGAGCCGGGGTTCGCCTTTTCCGTCGAGCCGGGCATCTACCTGCAGGGGCGGCACGGCGCGCGGATCGAGGACATCGTCGTGTGCACGGAGGACGGCGGCGCGCGGCTCAACAACACCACGCGCGAGCTGGTGATCGTCTAGCGGCGCCCCCGTGGCGGGCTCGGTCGCCGCGCGGCGTCAGCCCGTGTCCGGTCCGCCCGCGCGGCGTCAGCCCGTGTCCGGTCCGCCCGCGCGGCGTCAGCCCGTGTCCGGTCCGCCCGCGCGGCGTCAGCCCGTGTCCGGTCCGCCTGCGGGCGGTCGGGTCTGCGGGCGGTCGGGCCCGTGCGGCGGCCGGGGCCGGTGGCGATGACAGAATCGGGGGATCGGAGACCCCGAGCCCATCACTGGAGCGTGTCGCGATGACCGTTGAGCGTGCCCTGCCCACCCCCGAGGCGCACGACCTGATCGACCTGACCCGAGACCTGATCGCCAAGGAGATCGCGCCCCGCGCGGCGGCCGACGAGTCGGCAGGGCGTTTCCCGCGCGAGGTGTTCACCACTCTTGGCGCGACGGGGCTGCTCGGCCTGCCCTACCCGGCCGAGTACGGCGGCGGCGAGCAGCCGTACGAGGTCTACCTGCAGGTGGTCGAGGAGCTGGCGGCCGGATGGCTGGCCGTCGGCCTCGGTGTGTCGGTGCACACGCTGTCGTGCTTCCCCGTGGCCTCCTTCGGCACGCCGGAGCAGCGCGAGGAGCTGCTGCCCGACATGGTCGGCGGCGAGTTGCTCGGCGCCTACTGCCTGTCGGAGCCCGCCTCGGGCTCCGACGCCGCCGCGCTGACCACCCGCGCGGTACCGGGCCCCGACGGCTACACCGTCGACGGCGTCAAGGCGTGGATCACCCATGGCGGCGTCGCCGACTTCTACATGCTCATGGCCCGCACCGGCGACACGGGGGCCCGCGGCATCTCGTGCCTGCGCGTGCCGTCCGGGCTGGAGGGGCTGTCCTACGGCCCGCCCGAGCACAAGATGGGCATGCGTTCCTCGCCGACCGCGCAGGTTCGGTTCGACGGCGTGCAGCTGCCGCCGTCCGCGCTGGTCGGCGCGGAGGGCGAGGGCTTCCGCATCGCCATGGGCGCCCTCGACGGCGGACGGCTCGGCATCGCGGCGTGCGCGGTCGGGCTGGCCCAGGCCGCCTTCGACGCCGCCACCGCCTACGCGGGCGAGCGGCGCCAGTTCGGCTCGCGGATCATCGACTTCCAGGGCGTCGGCTTCATGCTGGCCGACATGGCCACGCAGATCGCCGCGGCTCGCGCGCTCTACCTGGAGGCCGCGCGGCTGCGTGACGCGGGCCGGCCGTACGGGACGAAGGCGGCGATGGCCAAGCTGTTCGCCACCGACGTGTGCATGAAGGTCACCACGGACGCGGTGCAGGTGTTCGGCGGCTACGGCTACGTCGAGGACTTCCCGGTCGAGCGCTACATGCGCGAGGCGAAGGTCCTGCAGATCGTGGAGGGCACCAACCAGATCCAGCGCCTGGTCATCAGCCGCTCCCTCACTCCTGAGTCGCGCCGATGATCCTCGCCAGCTCCGAGGGCACCGGGTAGGGCCGCTCGGCCGGCAGCAGCCCGCTCACGTCGCGGCCTGCGCGCACCTCGGCGTGCAGGCCGCGGACCCGCTCGGTCAGGTCGGTGATCGACAGCGTCCACTCGCCGACGTAGCGGTCGACCGCCTCGCCCGACAGGCCGATCTGGATCGACCGGTACGGCAGCGCATTGTGGCGCGGGTCGCGCTCGGGGTCCCACTGGATCCGCACCGGCATGTCCCTCCGGTCGGACAGGCAGGAATGCGCCAGCGCCCACTCGAACCCCTCGCGGGTGAGCTCGATCGCCAGGACGTGGCGCTGGCCGTCCTTGGTGGCGTAGCCGCTGCGGTACATCATCCACAAGAACGACGGCTTGATCCAGGTCATCCGTCCGCGCTTGAACGGCGGGACGAACCGCTGCGCCGCCACCGCGGGAACGGCGACGGGCGGGTCGTAGGCCTGGTAGACGGTGATCGACTCCTCTGTGTAAACGGCACGTATTTGCCGGTAGGGGACTTTCATGGCGATCAGCATGTCGAACCCGCACATTTCCCAGCAACGGGATTACCGTCCCAAGCATGGAGCAGCGCGCGAAGATCACGCTCACCGGGACCCCGGAGACCTTGCTCGCCACGCTGTACAGCCGGGCCCTCGACGCCCGTTCGCGCGATCCCGTCCTGGGTGACGAGCACGCCGTCGCCGCCGTGCGCCGCATCGACTACGACTTCCGCAGGACCGGCATCAACGCCGTGACCGCGACGGGCGTCGCGCTGCGCGCCAAGCTGCTCGACGACTGGCTGACCGCGTTCCTGGCCGACCACGAAGAGGCGACGGTCCTGCACCTGGCGTGCGGGCTCGACACCAGGGCCCGCCGCCTCGCCAGGCCGGCCACGGTCAGGTGGTTCGACGTCGACCTTCCCGAGGTGATCGAGCTGCGCGAACGCCTGCTGCCGCCGCCCGGCGGCGACTACACGCAGCTCGCGGCGTCGGTGACGGAGCAGGAGTGGCTGGAGCGGGTGCCCGCGGACCGGCCCGCCGTCGCGGTGTTCGAGGGGCTGGCGATGTACCTGCGGGAGGAGGACGGCCGGCGGCTCATCGAGCGGATCACCGGGCGCTTCCCGTCGGGCGAACTGCTGTTCGACGTCTACGGCACGATGGGGATCAGGATGCAGAAGCTGGTGCCCGCCGTACGGAGGACCGGGGCGCGCATGTACTGGGGGGTGGACGACCCCCGCGTCATCGAGAGCTGGCACGACGGGCTGGTTTGCGTGGACGCGGTGCGCAGCGTGGACATGCCGGGGCTGGAGCGGCTGCCGCTGCTGTCGGGCAGGCTGCCGCTGTGGGTGCTGGCGCGCATCCCCCGGCTGCGGGATGTCGGGCGGATCCTGCGCTTCCGTTACGAAGGGAATGCGGGATGACCGTCGAGCTGCGTCGGGCCGTGCCCGGAGACTACGGGCGGATCGCCGCCGTGGTCGACGACTGGTGGGGGCGGCAGGTCCTGCCGCTGCTGCGCTGGCCCGCGCGGACGGCAGGAGGAGGGTGAAGGCGGTCACCTCCCCGGGCAACGCCGCGTCCATCGCCTTCCACCGGCGCATGGGCTTCACCGCCGCCGGGCCCGTCACCGGGCTATGACGGCCCCGGCATCGACCTGGTGGTGTTCGAGCGCGCGCTCTGACACGAACCATGCATGGTGACCGCGCGCAGGCGGGGCCCGGTGGGGTGAGCGGGTGCGGCCGTGCTCCGGGTCCGCTTGGAGCGCCAGGTGTGGCGCCCCTTCCTCCGGCGGACGTTTTCGTCGGCGACCTCTCCTAGAGTGGCTCGGTGACTTCCCCCGAGCACGGTCCCCAGGCAACCGACGTGCTGCGGCGCGTCTTCGGCTACGACTCCTTCCGGGAGGGGCAGCAGGAGATCATCGACCACGTCGTCGCGGGCGGCGACGCGCTGGTCCTGATGCCGACAGGCGGCGGCAAATCGCTGTGCTACCAGATCCCCGCGCTGGTACGGCAGGGCACCGGCGTGGTCGTCTCCCCGCTGATCGCGCTCATGCAGGACCAGGTCGACGCGCTCACCACGGCGGGCGTCAGGGCGGGCTTCCTCAACTCCACCCAGGAGCCGGACGAGCGGGCCGCGGTCGAGGCGGCGTTCGTGGCGGGCGAGCTCGACCTGCTCTACCTCGCGCCCGAGCGGTTGCGCTCCGAGCAGACGCTGCGGCTGCTGGCCAGGGGGTCGGTCTCGCTGTTCGCCATCGACGAGGCCCACTGCGTGGCGCAGTGGGGTCACGACTTCAGACCCGACTACCTCACCCTGTCCACGCTGCACGAGCGCTGGCCTGACGTGCCGCGCATCGCGCTGACCGCGACCGCCACCCCTGAGACGCACAAGGAGATCACCGCCCGGCTGGGCCTGGAGCGGGCGCGCCACTTCGTGGCCAGCTTCGACCGCCCCAACATCCAGTACCGGATCGAGCCGAAGAACGAGCCGAAACGGCAGTTGCTGAAGCTGATCCGGGCCGAGCACGAGGGCGAGTCCGGCATCGTCTACTGCCTCTCGCGCGCCTCGGTCGAGAAGATCGCCGCGTTCCTGCAGGAGAACGGCGTGAGCGCGCTGCCGTACCACGCGGGGCTGGACGCCCGCACGCGCGCCGCGCACCAGGCGCGCTTCCTCAGGGAAGACGGCATGATCATGGTGGCGACCATCGCCTTCGGCATGGGCATCGACAAGCCCGACGTGCGCTTCGTCGCCCATCTCGACCTGCCCAAGTCCGTGGAGGGCTACTACCAGGAGACCGGCAGGGCCGGCCGTGACGGGCAGCCCGCCACGGCCTGGCTGGCCTACGGCCTGCAGGACGTCGTGCAGCAACGCCGCATGATCGACACCTCGGAGGGCGACGACGCCCACCGGCGGCGGCAGTCGGCGCACCTCGACGCCATGCTGGCCCTGTGCGAGACGGCCGAGTGCCGCAGGGCGCGCCTGCTGGCCTACTTCGGGCAGGACGGCGCGCCGTGCGGCAACTGCGACACCTGCCTGAACCCGCCCGAGACCTGGGACGGCACGGTCGCGGCCCAGAAACTGCTGTCGACCGTGGTACGGCTGCGCCGCGAACGAAACCAGCGTTTCGGGGCCGGCCAGCTGATCGACATCCTGCTCGGCAGGAAGACCGACAAGGTGCTGCAGTTCGACCACGCCTCCCTGTCCGTCTTCGGCATCGGCACCGAGCTGAGCGAGACGCAGTGGCGCGGGGTGGTGCGGCAGTTGCTGGCCCTCGGAATGCTGGCCGTCGAGGGTGACTACGGCACGCTGGTCCTCGCCGACGCCGCCGCGCCGGTCCTGCGCGGCGAGCGGCAGGTGATGCTGCGGAACGACCCGGTGGCCAGGAAGGCTGACCGCGCGGCCAAGCAGGCCCGCCAGAGCGCCGCGGCCGAACTGCCCGCCGAGGCGCAGCCGCTGTACGAGTTGCTGCGGGCCTGGCGCGGGGCGACGGCCAAGGAGCAGGGCGTGCCCGCCTACGTCATCTTCCACGACGCCACGCTCCGCGAGATCGCCGCCGGCCGCCCGGGGACGATGGCGGAACTGGCGGGGGTCTCGGGGGTGGGGGAGAGCAAGCTGGCCAAGTACGGCGAGCAGGTACTTGCTGTCCTGACCGGAGACGAGTGACCCCGCGCCGGCCGTGCTCGCGCTGGAGATGGGCTCGCGCTGGAGACGGGCTCGCGCTGGAGATGGGCTCGCGCTGGAGACGAGCTCGCGCTGGAGACGAGCCTGCCGGGGAGCGGGTGGGCCTCGCTCGGGAAGGGGCCCTGGGCCTACCTGACCGGCGGGCCGCCTGACGTGCGCGTCACGCGGCCCGGTGCGGGATCAGTGGGTGCGGTCGAGCAGGGAGGTGCACACGGCGCGCAGTTCCGTGGCCGAGGGGAAGGCGCGGTCGAGGATGTCGAGCGCCCGCGAGGCGTGGTCGGCGGCCATGGTGAGGGTCGTCGTCCGGCCGCCCGCCGCGTCGATGAGGTCGGCGGCCAGCCGTATCGTGTCCTCGTCGTCGGCGCCGCAGGCCAGCAGCGCCGACAGTTCGCGGCCCGCGGTGGAGTCCGAGGCGAGCGCGGCCAGCACGGGCAGTGTCTTCTTCCTGCGCCGCAGGTCGCCGAAGACGGGTTTGCCGGTGTGCGCGGGGTCGCCCCAGATGCCGAGCACGTCGTCCACCATCTGGAAGGCCAGGCCCAGCTCGAGGCCCATGTCGTGCATCCGCCGGGCCATCGGCTCGGGCGCGCCCGCGAGGGTGACGCCGAGAGCGGCGGCGCAGGCCAGCAGCGAGCCCGTCTTGTCGGCGGCCATGCCCGTGTACTCGGCCACGCTCACCGCGTCCTGGCCGGTCCACGGTCGTTCCTCGAAGGCCATGTCGTGCGTCTGCCCGTGCACCAGCCGTACCAGGGCCGCCGACAGCCATTCCGTGGTGGCGGCGGCGTGCGGGCCGGTCGCCACCGCCCTGATCGCCAGGGCCAGTAGCGCGTCACCGGCCAGGATGGCGGGGCCCACGCCGTAGGCCTTCCACACGGCCGGCTTGTGCCTGCGGCGCTCGTCGCTGTCGATGATGTCGTCATGGACGAGCGAGAAGGCGTGCACGAGCTCCACGGCGACGGCGCCCGGCACGGCGGTCTCCAACGTGCCGCCCGCGGCCTGCGCGCACAGCATCGCCAAGGCGGGTCGCAGCCCCTTGCCCGCGTCGCCGCGGATGGGTGTGCCGTCGATGTCGGACCAGCCCAGGGAGAAGGCGGCCATCCGCTCGCCCCACGGGTGCAGGTCGGCCACCGCCGCGCGCATGGCGGGTTCCAGCAGCTCCCGGCAGCGGGCGAGAATCTCGGCAGGAAGGGCGTACTCAGCCATGGATCCTCCGATGCACCGGCAGGAGGCCATCAATCGCCATGAAACTCCAACCTCCATAAGTAACGGCAGTCATGCGATACTCCGCGCGAACAATCATGAAGTATGCGAAGTGGGCGGAAAACGTCGACTGGCCGCCCGGACCTCGAGGGCTCGTCGCCCCTTGCCGGACGTGGAGGTCGAAACCATCACTGGGCGGATCTTCGCGGTGGATATCTCTGGGTTTGTGCCAGCTTATGGCACCCCGTTCACCTTTGGCCTCGCCGCCCCCGAGGAGGGGATCTCTCGGGGCGGTTCGCGCGATGTGCGAGCTCTTCCGATTGGTCGGGCGTGCGGCCGGCCGGGGGTGACGAACTCGTAGGGCAGGGCCGACCGTGCCCGCCATGCCTCGCTCGCGTTGCATGGCCGACGCTGCTGGGCCGACCGGGGCGACCTTGCCGGCCGGGCGGGGCCGATGCTGCCGGGCCCGATGACGTAGGCGCCGCTGTCGGGGGTCGAGAGCGTCTCGGGGTCGGGTGGGACTGGTCGAGGGTGGTCGGCGTCTCGGGCCGGGCGGGCTGAGGGTGGGACGGGGTCTCGGGTCCGGTGGACTGGTCGAGGGTGGGCCGCTCGGCTCGGGTGGGGCACGTGCGGGTGGGCTGGCCGACGGGTTGGGCGGGCTGACGGTGGGTGGTGTCGCGGTTCGAGTGGGGCGGGCTGAGGGTGGGGCGGTGTCCCGGGTCGAGTGGGACCGGCTGAAGGTAGGGGTGCCCCGGCTCTGCTGGGCAGGCCCGAACGCTTCGGGGCGGGATGGCCGAGCATCATGGCCGCTGCCGGCGCCGGGACCACCGGGGAGAGCGCCGGCGGCGATGCGTCCCGGATGGTCCCGCAACGGTAAGTGGCACGATCGTCGCCGGGCACAGCCGCCGAACCAGGGACGTGCGAGAGAGACCGCTTCCGGTGCTCCTGGGGAGGGGGCGACCCGAGGGGTGGCGTGCTGATACGATCTTGATTTGGTGCGCTACTAAATACCATTAAATGCGGTAATTGAGACTTTTACAGATTGTTGCAGCTTGAGTGAAAAATGTGGCGTTGCTAGGGTATCTGGAGTGGTGAGGCGCCGGGTGCGTGATCGTCCTGTGGTGAAAAACGTCTCGCTTGCGCACGTGCGTGGCGCGCGGTCGCGAGCAGAGGTCGCCGCCCTGTCCACTCCGCGCGCCGCCTTCCCCGCCGCCCGCGCCACGCCGCGCGACGGTGCGCACCTGCCCCGGGCCGCCGTTCCGCCCCCGACTCGCATCCGGGCCCGAGGCGCCGCGCCCGTCACCGAGGAGGCCATGTCACCGCAGGAGCAGCACGACCACGGAATGCGCGCGATCATGGGCGCGTTCCGGTCGGGTACCTGTCCGGGCCGGACGCAGGCGGCCAAGCTGACCGAGGGAGAGGCGTGAGAGCAGGCCATACAACCGATCTGAACTGGCTTCTCGACGATCTGGCGGACCGCGTCGGGGAGGTGGAGCACGCCATCGTGCTCTCCTCGGACGGCCTGCTCATGGCCTCGTCGAGGGACCTGGACAGAACCGAGGGCGAGCACCTGTCGGCCGTCGCCTCAGGGCTGCAGAGCCTGGCCAAGGGCGTCAGCGAGCACGTCGGCGGTGGAGCCGTGCGCCAGACGGTCGTGGAGTGGCGCTCCCGCTATCTCATCGTGACCGTCGCAGGCGAGGGCGCGTGCCTGGCCGTGCTATGTCTACAGGACTCCGACATCGGGCTGGTCGCCTACGAGATGGCCATGCTCGTGGCCAGGGTCGGCCAGTACCTGACCTCTCCCGCGCGAGGAGAGGCGGCGCGATGACGGAGGAGGAGTGGGTCGACCCCGAGATCGTCAGACCGTATGTGGTGACGCGCGGCCGTACCGAACCCGTGAGGGGCTCCTTCGACCTGATCTCGCTGGCCGTCGCGGCAGGCGAACCGCCGGGGCCGGGCGCGGGCCTCGACCCCGAGCACCTGTCGATCGCCAGGCTGTGCCGCGAGCCGGTCTCCGTGGCGGAGATCGCCGCCGCCCTCGACCTGCCGGCGGGCACGATCCGTGTCCTGCTGGGTGACCTGTTCGACCAGGGGTTCGTCACCGTGCAAGATCCTCAACCCGAGGTGGACATGCAAGACGAGAGAATGTACAGGGCGGTGCTCGATGGTCTTCGGTCGCTCTGATCGGCGGCGGCTGCCGACCGCTGTCAAGATCCTCATCGCCGGCGGCTTCGGCGCGGGCAAGACGACCATGGTCGGCTCGGTCTCCGAGACCAGGCCGCTGCGCACCGAGGAGACGCTCACCGACCGCTCCACGGGCGTCGACGACACCTTCGGCGTGGAGGCCAAGCGCACCACGACCGTCGCCATGGACTTCGGCCGCATCACCATGGGCGACGACTACATGCTCTACCTGTTCGGCACGCCGGGGCAGGAGCGGTTCTGGTTCGTGTGGGACGAGCTGGCGCTGGGCGCGCTCGGCGCGGTCATCCTGGCCGACACCCGCCGCCTGGCCGACTGCTTCCCCTCCGTCGACTACTTCGAACGGCGCGGCACGCCGTTCGTGGTCGCCGTCAACTGCTTCGAGAGCGCGCCCGTCTACGAGTTGGCCGAGGTACGGCTGGCGCTCGGCCTCGACCCGTCGATCCCGATCGTGCTCTGCGACGCCCGCAAGCGCGACTCCAGCCGCGAGGTGCTCATCACACTGGTCGAGCATGCGATGAAGCTGCGCGCCCCCGTCGGGACCACGCCGTGACCATCTCCCGCTATTTTTGATCGGATGGAGGAGATCGACCGCCGGATCGTCACGCTGCTGGCCAGAGACGGCCGGATGAGCTTCACCGACCTGGCCAGGGAGACCGGACTGTCCGTCTCGGCGGTGCACCAGCGGGTCCGCCGCCTGGAGAAGCGCGGCGTCGTGCGCGGCTACACCGCGCTGGTCGACCACGACGCCATCGGGCTGCCGTTGACCGCGTTCGTGTCGATCAAACCGATCGACCCGGCCGCGCCGGACGACGCCCCCGAGCGGCTGGCCCATCTGAGCGCCATCGAGGCCTGCCACAGCGTGGCGGGGGAGGAGAGCTACATCCTCAAGGTGCGCGTCGCCTCCCCGATCGCGCTGGAGGAGCTGCTGCAGCACATCCGCGCCTCCGCGAACGTCTCCACGCGCACGACGGTGGTGCTCAGCACGCCGTACGAGCACCGCCCGCCGGAGCTGGAGGAGACCTGACGGCCGCCGGGGGCGGCGCGGGAGCGGGTGTCGCGGGTCAGGCGCCGAAGACGGGCAGCAGCCTGCGCAGCTCCTCCTCGCCGACCTGCCGCCCGTAGGCTGCCTGCTCGAAGGTCTCGGCGTGCCGTACGGCCGCGGCGTGGCCGGCGCCGTAGCGCTCCTGCAGCGCGGGGCGCGCCGCCTCCGGGGCGGCCACGAACCGCGCCCAGTGCTCGGCCACGAACGCGCGTCCCGCCGCGGTGTCGCCCGCCGCGGGCGCCTGGTCGGCGAAACCGCGCTGCCATGGCGCGTACTCCAGGAACTGCGAGGCGTGCGCCAGGCAGCCGTCCAGCTTGGCCTCCAGCACCTCGTCGACGTCCACGGCGATCTCGTGCCGGTGGAAGGCTTCCGCGGCGTAGTCGGTCATGACCAGGCAGAGCGGCGGGCGCGGCAGCGGCGGCCCGCCCGCGGCCACGTTCCTGTTGGTGACGAAGGCGACCGCGTCCTCCACCAGGCGCCCGGCCGCGCGGTTGTCGGGGTGGCCGGGACCGTGGCCGTGGAGGGCGATCACGACGTCGGCGCGCCAGCCGCGGATGGCCGCGATCACCCTGGCGCGGGTCGCGACGGTGGCCTCCAGCTCGCCGTCGTGGGTGTCCCACACGTCGTAGGCGATCACGCCGAGCGCGTCGGCGGCGCGCCACGCCTCCTGCGCCCTGCGCGCCGCCAGCGGCGCCCGGTCCATCTCGTGGTGACCGGCGTCGCCGTTGGTCAGCGTCAGGAACTTCACCGCGTGCCCCGCCCTGGCCAGCAGCGCGACCGTGCCTCCCGCGTAGATCTCGGGCTCGTCGGGGTGTGCGCCGACGACCAGGGTGCGCAACATGCTGCCTCCGGGTAAACCGTCTGGATACTTTCCAGACGGTTAGCCTAGAGGGTGCCGGCGTAGTGCCCGCGCAGGCGGGCCTTGGCCGCCTCGCCCGCACCGAGCAGGTCCAGCCCGTTCAGCGCGGCGCCGACGATCGGCGGCAGGTCGGAGACCACGAGCTTGGCCTGCGGCGCCCGCGCCGCGAACCGCTCGTCGAGCAGCTCGCTCAGCATCGGGTCACGCGCGCGCAGCACGCCGCCGCCGAGCACCACCTCCGTCGGCGTCTCCAGCAGCTCCAGGCGGCGCAGGCAGACCTCGGCCATCACCACGATCTCCTCGGCCTGCCGCTCGACCAGCGACCTGGCGATCGCGTCGCCGGCCGCGGCCACCCGGAACAGTCCCGGCGTCAGCCCGTGCAGGCTGAGCTGCTCCAGGTCGCCGACGTGCAGCCCGAGCACCACCTCCTCGACCGTGGACGTGCCGTAGTGCTCCTTGACCAGGGCGGCCAGCTCCGTGGGCGCGCCCCTGCCGTCCTCGGCCCGCGCGGCGTACCACAGCGCCTCCTCGGCCAGGCCGAGCCCGCCGCCCCAGTCGCCGCTGATCTTGCCGAGGGCGGGGAAGCGGGCGACCTGGCCCGTGGGCGAGATGCCCACCGCGTTGATCCCGGCGCCGCACACCACCGCCACGCCCCAGGGGCCCGACGCCCCGGCGCGCAGCAGGGCGAAGGTGTCGTTGCCGACCACGACCTCACCGGCGAAGGAGCGCGCGGCGAACTCGTCGCTCAGCGCTTCCTCCTCCGCCGGCAGGTCGGCCCCCGCCAGGTAGGCGGCCAGCAGATCGGCGTACGGCGGCTCCTGCGACGGGCCGAGGGCCTGCCGTACGGTCTCCTCCACGACGTCGGCGGCCGCGCTCACACCCGCGCTCTGCGGCAGGAACGCCCCACCGCGGCCGGTGGCCAGGACGGTGCCGTCCTCGGCCACGAGCGCCACGTCCGTCTTGCTGTTGCCGCCGTCGACCGCGAGCACGGTCCTCACGACACCACCCACGGCAGGTGCGCCCGGTTGGCCTCGAGCAGCAGGCGGGTCAGCTCGTCCGCGACGGCCTCCTGGCCGACCAGCGGGTGGGCCAGCAGCGCGTTGCGGACCCTGTCCTCGCCGCCGCGCAGGGCGGCCTCGAGGGCCAGGCTCTCGTAGGCCGACACGGCCGCGATCAGGCCCGCGTACAGCGGCTCGACCGCCGGCATCGGCAGCGGTACGGCTCCCGCCGCCCCGATCGTGGCGGGCACCTCGATGACCGCCTCGTCGGGCAGGAACGGCAGCGTCCCCCCGTTGCGCACGTTGACGACCTGGGCGTCGCGCCGGTCGCCGAGCAGCGAGGCGACGAGCGCCACGGCCGCCTCGGAGTAGAACGCGCCGCCCCGCCGCTCCAGCAGCTCGGGCTTGGTGTCGACGGCGGGGTCGGCGTACAGCCGGAGCAGCTCGGACTCCATCGCGGCCACCTCGGCGGCCCGCGAGGGGCTGGCCCGTTGCTCCTCGACCACCAGGTCGTGGGCGTAGAAGTAGCGCAGGTAGTAGGAGGGCACCACGCCCAGCCGGCGCACCAGCTCGACCGGCAGCCTGAGGTCGTCGGCGATCTCCTGCCCGTGCCGGGCCAGCAGCGCGGGCAGCACGTCGGCGCCGTCGACCATGATGGAGCGCTCCCATGTCAGGTGGTTGAGCCCGACGTGACCGAGCGACACCCGCTCAGGCGCGACGCCGAGGTATCCGGCGAAGCGCCGCTGGAAGCCGATGGCGACGTTGCACAGCCCGATCGCGCGGTGCCCGGCGTCGAGCAGCGCGCGCGTCACGATCCCGACGGGATTGGTGAAGTCGACGATCCACGCCTCGGGCGCGTGGCGGCGCACCTGCTCGGCCAGCTCGAGCACCACCGGCACGGTGCGCAGCGCCTTGGCCAGGCCGCCCGCGCCGGTGGTCTCCTGGCCCACGCAGCCGCACCGCAGCGGCAGGGTCTCGTCGACCTCCCGCGCGGCCTGCCCGCCCACGCGCAGCTGGAACAGCACGGCCTGCGCGCCGGCCACGCCCTCGCTGACGGAGGAGGTGGCGGTCACCGTCGCAGGGTGCCCCTCGCGGGCCAGCATCCTGCGCGAGATCCCCGCGACCAGCTCCAGGCGGGCGACGTCCGGATCGACGAGCGCGATCTCGGTGAGCGGCAGCTCGTCGCGCAGCCGGGCGAAACCGTCGATCAGCTCCGGTGTGTACGTCGAGCCGCCCCCGACAACGGCGAGTTTCAACCCTTCACTCCTGTCAATGTGACGCCCTCGATGAAGACTCTCTGGGCGAAGAAGAACACGATGATCACCGGCGCGGTCACCAGGAGGGTGGCGGCCATGGTCAGGTTCCACTGCACGCTGTGGAAGGCCTTGAACGTCGCCAGGCCGAGAGACAGTGTCCAGTTGTCCTGGTTGATGCCGGTGTAGAGCAGCGGGCCGTAGTAGTCGTTCCAGCAGTAGAAGAACTGGAACAGCGCCACCGCGGCGATCGCAGGCCTGGCCATGGGCAGGATCACCCTGACCAGCGTGCGGAGGTCCGAGCAGCCGTCGACCCTGGCCGCGTCGGTGTAGTCGCGCGGGATCGTGATGAGGAACTGCCGCAGCAGGAAGATGGAGAAGGCGTCGCCGAACAGCATCGGCAGGATGAGCGGCCACAGCGTGTCGGTGAGCCCGACCCTGGCCCACACCAGGTAGATCGGCACCGCGACGACCTGCGGCGGCAGCATCATCGTGGCGATCACCAGCAGGAAGGCCACCCGCCTGCCGCGGAAGCGGAACCTGGCAAGCGCGTAGGCCACCGGCACCGACGACAGCAGCATGAACAGCGTCCCGAGCCCGGCGTACATCAGCGTGTTGAGCGTCCAGCCCAGCAGGTTCGAGCGGGCGAAGACGTCGGCGAAGTTGGACCAGGCGAACGACTCGGGCCACAGGTTGCCGGTCAGCGCCTGCTCGTCGCTCATCAGCGCGGTCAGGCCCACCAGCACGAGCGGCCCCAGGAACATCACCGCCAGCGCCACCGCGATCGCGTGGGTGGCGATCCAGCTCAGCGCCTTGCGCCGGCCGGCCCGCACCCGCGCCGGCCGTATCGTCCCGGCCGGCTGCCGGGCGGTCAGCGTGGTGCTCACGAGTGGGCCTCCTCGGCCTTGCGGAACTGGCGCAGCAGGATCAGGGTGAAGATCATGGACGTGCCGAACAGCACCAGCGCGAGCACCGAGGCGTAGCCCATGCTGAAGTCGCGGAAGCCCACGTGGAACAGCCACTGCGGCAGCGTCAGCAGCGACTGCTCGGGATAGCCGGGGGTGAACGTGCTGCCGGCCGAGTCGGTGGCGCCCGAGGCGACCCTGGAGGCGATCATCGCCTGCGTGAAGTACTGCAGGGCGTAGATGACTCCGGTGACGGCCGAGAACATCAGCACCGGCGAGATCGTCGGCAGGGTGATGCTGCGGAACTGCCGCCAGGAGCCGGCCCCGTCGATCGCCGCCGCCTCGTACAGGTGCCTGGGCACGTCGAGCAGCGCCGCCAGGAAGATCACCATGATGTTGCCGCAGCTCCACGTGGCCAGCAGCGTCAGGCTCGGCTTGGACCACGACGGGTCGCCGAACCAGTCGGGCCCGCTGATCCCGATCCACGACAGGATCTGGTTCGCCGGGCCGAGCGGGTTCAGCAGGAAGACGAACGCCACCGTGCCCGCCACCATCGGCACCAGCGTCGGCAGGTAGAAGACGGTGCGGAAGAAGCCCGCCCCCGCCTTCACCTTGGTGAGCAACTGGGCGACGGCCACCGCGAAGATCACCTGGGCGGGCACCATGAAGACGACCAGCCACAGCGTGTTCTCGGCCGAGATCAACACCCGCTCGTCCTGCAGGAGGTAGCGCCAGTTGTCCAGGCCTGCCCACTCCAGCGTGAACAGGTCGTAGTCGGTGAAGGAGAAGTACACGACAGAGATCAGCGGGTAGACGAAGAAGATCGAGAAGCCCGCGATCCACGGGGAGAGCCACAGGAGGGCGCGCAGGCCCTCCCGCCGCTTCGGCCTGGCTCTCATCCGCCTGACAGCTTCAGCTTGTCGTTGATGCGCTTGTCGACGCCCTTCAGCCCGGCGTCGAGGTCCGCGACCGCGCCCTTCTCCCAGCTGGTCAGGAAGGTGGAGAAGGCGTCCTGGTTGAAAACGCTGTTGACCGACGCGGGCAGCGTGCTGGTCTTCGGGTGGGCGAAGATGCCGAGGAAGGTCTTGAAGTTGGCGTCGGCCGCCAGCCGCGGCGACTCCATCGCCGCCTTGGTGGTCGGTACGTTGCGCAGCGCGTTGGACAGCGTCACCAGACTGTCGGTGTCGGTGGTGAGGTGCTTGATCAGCTCCCAGGCGTGTTGCGGGTTCTTGGCGCCCTTCGGCACGCCGATCACGGTGCCGGCGGTGAAGCCGCTGCCGTACAGCTCGGGCTTGTCGTCGGCGACGGGCAGCGGGGCCGTGCCGTAGTCGAGCGACTTGGCCTTGGAGTCGTTGGCGATCATGGCGTTGCGCCACTCGCCGTCGAGGATCATCGCGACCTGGCCCTTGAAGAACGGGTGGGCCGAGCCCCACTCGTCGCCGAGGCTGCGCCGGAACTTCTCGAGGTTGGCGTAGCCGTACCAGTCGACCAGCTCCTTCTGCCAGGTCAGCAGCTGCTTCCAGGCGGGATCGGTGCCGATGGCCGAGGTGCCGTCCTCGTTGTACCACTTCGCGCCGACCATCGGGCCGAGGTGGGAGGGGGAGTTCTCGTAGTACTGGAAGCTGGGGACGAAGCCGGCCACCTTGATCGTGCCGTCGGCGTTCCTGACGGTCAGCTCCTTGGTGAGCCTGGTCAGCTCCGACAGCGTCTTGGGCGGCTCGTTGCCCTTCATGAGGGCCTTGTTGTAGTAGAGGCCGTAGGCGTCGGCCAGCAGCGGCATCGTGCAGCGCCTGCCCCCGAACTCGGTGTAGGAGCGCGAGGCCTCCGGCAGCACGGTCAGGTCGATGCCGTCCTGCTTGATGACCGGCGTGAGGTCCTGGAAGGCGCCGGTCTTGCACCACAGGGCCACGTTGTCGGTGGTGAAGGAGGCGGCCACGTCGGGCGCCTTGCCGCTGCGGATGGCCTGGGTGATCTGGTCGTCCTGGACGGCCTTGGTGACCTTGACGGTGATCTGCGGGAACTTCTTGTTGAAGCCGGCGATCGCCTCGTCGAAGGCCTTGACCTCGGCGTCGGTCTGGAACCCGTGCCAGAGCTCGATGGTGGCCGGGGGAAGTGCCTGCGAGGCGGCGCCCGAGGGCTTCGGCTGGGCGCCGAGCGAGGGCGGCGCCTCCTTGCCCGCCGTGCACGCGGTCAGCGCGAGAGCGGTGAGCCCTGCGGCCGCAACTGGGACGAAACGCACTGGGGGGTGCCTCCCTGCTTCTCTGCGGTAGGAACGGTGGAGCTGCTTCTATGCGGTGGGAACGGTGGAGCTGAAGACCTCTTCACGGGTGGTGTCGAGGGCGAGGTCGAGGGCGCCGGCCAGCACCGGGTTGCCCTCGACGCTCGACAGCCGTACGGCGGGGCGGGGGATGGTCAGCGCGTGCAGCTCGTGCTCGATGAGCTCGCGCAGCGTCTCGCCGCCGGCCAGCACGATGCCGCCGGTCATCACGATGAGCCCGGGGTCGAGCACGCTGGTGATGGCCGCCAGGCCCACGGCCAGGCGGGCGGCGATGTCGCGCAGGCCCGCGCGGGCGTCGTCGGCCTTCTTGCCGGTGCCGGCGGCCGCGCGGACCGCCGCCGTGACGGCCTGCCGGAAGTCGGTGCCGCGCACGCCGTACGAGCGCAGCAGCCTGAGCACGGCGGGGCCGCCGGTGAGCGCCTGGTAGCCGTGGTTGGCGTAGTGTCCCGCCTCGCGCGCGGTCGGCGCGCCGGGGGCGGGCATGTAGCCGACCTCACCCGCGCCGCCCGTCGCCCCGCGGTGCATCCGGCCGCCGAGCACGACGGCCGAGCCGATGCCCTCGTCGGCCCACAGCAGCACGAAGTCCTGGTGGTCGCGCGCGGCCCCGTGGGCCTGCTCGGCCACGGCCACCAGGTTGACGTTGTTCTCCACGTCGACGGGCACGCCGAGGCCCGCGTTGAGGGTCGGCACCAGGTTGGGGATCTGCCAGCCCGGCATGTCCTTGGCGGTGGCGTAGCCGAGGCGGCCCGTGGTGGGGTCGATCGCGGCCTGGACGCCGATGACGACCCTGCGCAGCGGCCCCGGCGAGCCGGCCCCCTCGAGGGCGGCGCGCAGCCGGTCGATGAGGCTGTCGGCGGGGCGGCGGGAGGTGGGCAGGACGTGCGAGCCGACGATCTCACCGGTGATGTCGGCGACGCGGGCCTCGATGCGGTCGGGGGCGACGTCGAGCGCGGCCACGTACGCCGCGGCCGGGTTGATCCGGTACAGCTCGGCCGTACGGCCCGGCAGACCCTCCCTGATGCCGTCGAGCACCACGAGGCCGGCCTCCTGCAGCCGTGACAGCAGCTGCGAGGCGGTCGGCTTGGACAGCCCGGTGAGCGTGCCGATCTCGGGCCTGGTCAGCGGCCCGCGGTCCAGCAACGCCTGGAGCGCGGCGCGGTCGTTGATCGCGCGCAACAGGCTGGGAGTTCCAGGAACCGGACCGCTCACTCGTTGTCACCCCATTGGAGTTAGGAAACTTTCCTAACTCACAATGGACGTGAAGAAGCCATACAGTCAAGCGGTGAGATGAAGACGTGATGTCAGCGGCTCAACGGACCTGATAAGGTAGCGATTTGTTGCCACAACAGTAAGAAAGGCCCGGAGCGTCCCATTACTACCAACATTAACGGTACGGCCATGACTCGTCAAACCGAGGTGGCCAGAGAGCAGGAGTACGTCTCCCGGCTGTACGGACGTCTGGACGTCCTCCGCGAGCGAACGCAGCAGCAGCTCAAGGACGTGCTGGCAACCGGGGCGGTCGGCACCCAGCAGAACAGGTCCGAACGCGACTCCTTCGCGGGCATGTACGCCGCCAGGCTGGCCCGGCTGTGGGCGGTCGAGCGGGGCCTGGTCTTCGGCCGGCTCGACCACGTCGAGGAGGGCCGCCTCTACATCGGCAAGCTCGGCCTGAGCGACGACGAGCAGGACCGGATGCTGATCGACTGGCGCGCCCCCGTCGCCCAGCCCTTCTACCGGGCGACCCCCACCTCTCCGATGGGCGTGACGCGCCGGCGCCACCTGCAGACGCGCGGCCGCACGGTGGTCGGCGTCGACGACGACCTGCTCGACCTCGACGGCCTCAGCGACGACGACCGGGCCACGCTGAACGGCGAGGCCGCCCTGCTGGCCGCCCTCGACGAGAAGCGCACCGGACGGATGCGCGACATCGTGGCCACCATCCAGGCCGAGCAGGACCGCGTCATCCGCGCCGACCTCAACGGGGTGCTGGTGGTCCAGGGCGGGCCAGGCACCGGCAAGACCGTCGTCGCCCTGCACCGGGCCGCCTACCTGCTCTACACCCACCGCGAGCGGCTCGAACGGCGCGGCGTGCTCATTCTCGGCCCCGGCCTGACCTTCCTGCGCTACATCGAGCAGGTGCTGCCCTCGCTCGGCGAGACCGACGTGCTGCTGTCGACGGTCGGCGAGCTCTTCCCCGGCGTCAGCGCCACCGCCAGGGAGCGGCCCGAGGTCGCCGCCGTCAAGGGGGACGTGCGGATGGCCGAGGTCATCGCGCGTGCCGTCCGCGACCGGCAGCGGGTGCCGCGCCGGCCGATCGAGCTGCCTCTCGGCCGTCAGACGCTCACCCTCGACCAGCGCATGATGGACAACGCCAGGAACAAGGCGATCCGCTCGCGGCGCAGCCACAACCAGGCGCGCGCGGTGTTCGTCCGCACGATCCTCAACGCGCTGGCCAGGCAGCTGGCCAAGAAGCTCGGCAAGGGCCTCATCGACGACGACGAACTGGCCGACCTGCGCGAGGACCTGCGCACCGAGCCCGTGGTCAAGAGCGCGCTCAACCGGCTGTGGCCCTACCTGACCCCGCAGCGGCTGCTGCTCGGCCTGTACGGCTCGGCCGAACGCCTCGACTACGCCGCCGCCGGCCTCAGCCGTGAGGAACGCGCCCTGCTGCGCCGCTCGTCCACCGAGTGGACCGAGTCGGACGTGCCGCTGCTCGACGAGGCCGCCGAACTGCTCGGCGAGATCGACGAGCAGGTGCTGCGCGCCACCGCCATGCAGGCGGAGGAGGAGCTGGCCGCCGCCCGCGCCGCCCAGGAGAGCGAGCGGGAGGCCGAGCTCGCCTACGCGCGCGAGGTGCTCGAGCTGACCGGGCTGTCCGACGTCATGGACGCCGAGCGGCTGGCCGAGCGCCAGCGCGGCGACCAGCCGTACCTGACGACGGCCGAGCGGGCCGCCGCCGACCGCACCTGGGCCTACGGCCACGTGATCGTCGACGAGGCGCAGGAGCTGTCGCCGATGGCGTGGCGGGCGGTCATGCGGCGCTGCCCCACCAGGTCGATGACCATCGTCGGCGACATCGCCCAGACCGGCTCCAGCGCCGGCGCCCGCTCGTGGGGCCAGGTGCTCGACCCGTACCTCGCGGGCCGCTGGCGGGAGGAGACCCTCACCATCAACTACCGCACCCCCGTGGAGCTGATGGAGGTCGCCTCGCGGGTGCTGGCCACCATCGACCCCGCGCTGCGCGCTCCCACCTCCGTGCGGGACAGCGGCGCGCGGCCGTGGTCCGCGCCGCTGTCCGACCTGCCCGAGCTGGCGCGCCAGGAGGCCGGCGACGGCGGCAGGGTCGCCGTGCTCGCCCCCGACGCGCTGCTGGACAAGGTGGCCGAGATGGCCGGCGGCGCCACCGGCAGGGACGCGCTCGACGCCGCCGTGGCCGTGCTCGGCGTCACCGAGGCCAAGGGCCTGGAGTTCGACTCGGTGATCGTCGCCGAGCCCGGCCAGATCCTCGGCCAGTCGCCGCGCGGCGCCAGCGACCTGTACGTGGCGCTCACGCGGGCCACCCAGCGCCTCGGCGTCGTCCACGAGGGCCCGCTGCCCGAGCCGCTTCGCGGACTCGCGGGGAGATGAGCGCATTAGACTGAGCTCGCCGAGCATGTCCTAGCTGCGAAAACTTGAGGTTTCCGCTGATCGGGACACGGTTGACATCTGAGTTGGAGTCGGTAGTTTGCTGCCCAGTCCAGCACGGGACTTGGCCGGTTGGCCGTCTCTGACATCGTCGGACCCTGCGTCCGTGACGGAGCGTGACTCCGTCCATACAGCCAGGTGCAGGGCCGTCGGTCCGTCGAGTCGGGGCACCCCAACCGGGCGGGGGGTTGGACCCGGGACGGGCCCGGTCGCCCAGTAGACAACGGAACCCCGCGCTCGCCGCCGACGAGACGGATCCGGTCCGAAGGGTTTCCGGGCCCTCTTCCCGCTCCCGTGTGCTCGGATCACACCGCTAGCGGGTGATCCCATGGCATCCGTCTGCCACGGGATCACCCTGCCAGTGCCTTCCTTTGGGGGTCGGCCGCCTCGGGCGGTAGCGTTTCCCGCATCAGGATGCGACTGGCGAGGAGAACCCCGGCCGTGGTGCAGGAGAAGCAGGGCGTCACGGCGCCCACCGGGCCGGACGGCGCCCCCCGACGGCTGCTGTGGGGCAGACTCGCCGCGGCGGCTCTCGGCGGCCTGCTGTTGTTCCTGGCCTTCCCGCCGCTCAGCTGGTGGCTGTGCGCGCCGCTCGGCATCGGCCTGGTCGCCCTCAGCCTGTACGGCTGCCGCCCCCGCCGCGCCGCCTGGCTCGGCTACGTGGCCGCGCTCGTCTTCCTGCTGCCGGCGCTGGCCTGGGTCAGGCCGATCGGCCTGGACGCCTGGCTGGCTCTGGTGGCCGTCGAGAGCCTCTTCTACGCGGCCATGGCCGCGGCCGCCGCCCTGGTGATGCGGCTGCCGCTGTGGCCGCTGTGGTTCGCCGCCCTGTGGGTGGCCATGGAGTGGGCGCGCAGCCTGTTCCCCGTCGGCGGGTTCCCGTGGGCGCGGGTGGCCTTCAGCCAGGGCGAGACGCCGTTCACCGGGTTCGCCGCGCTGGGCGGCGTGCCGCTCGTCTCGTTCGCGGTGGCGCTGTGCGGGGCGCTGCCGGCCTGCGCCGTCGTGCGGGCCGTGCGGGCCGGGCGGGCCGGGCGCGCCAGGCGGGTCGTGCCCGTGGCGCTGGCGCTGGCCGTACCTCTGCTGGGGCTGGCCGTCCCGCGCCCCGCCGACGAGGGCAGGAGCGTCAACATCGGCATCGTGCAGGGCAACGTGCCGGGGCAGGGGATGTACGCGCTCGGCGACGAGCCGGCCATCGTGCTGCGCAACCACGCCAACGGCACGCACGAGCTCGCGCGGGCCGTGCGCGAGGGCCGGCTGCCCAAGCCCGACCTGGTCGTCCTGCCGGAGAACTCCACCGACATCGACCCCTACCGCGACGCGACGGCCCGCCAGATCATCGACGCCTCCGTCAAGGACGTCGGCGTGCCGACCCTCGTGGGTGCGGTCGTGGCGATCGGCGACGAGAACCGCGCCACCCGCAGCCTCGTGTGGGACCCGGTCACCGGGCCCGGCGCCTACTACGACAAACAGCAGCTGGTGCCGTTCGGCGAGTACACGCCGTTCAAGGAGATCTTCCTGGCCCTGTTCGAGCGGGCCAACCTGGTCGGCAGGCAGTCCGTGGCGGGCGACAGGCCGGGCGACCTGCGGATGGGCCCGGTGACCATCGGCGCCGTCAACTGCTACGAGGTCGCCTTCGACGGGGTGGTGCGCGACACCGTCCGGGCCGGCGGCACCCCGCTCGTCGTCCAGACCAACAACGCCACCTACGCGCTGTCGAACCTGCCGCCCCAGCAGCTGGCCATGTCGCAGCTGCGCGCCGTCGAGCACAACAGGGCGGTGGTCACCGCGGCGACCACCGGAATCTCCGCATATGTCACTCCTGACGGTAAGGTCGCCTGGCAGACGAAGGAGCGCGTCGCCGCCACGAACGTCGTCAAGGTTCCCGTGCGCACGCGGGCGACGATCGCCACGCGCGTGGGCGCCGCACCTGAGTGGGCACTGTTGATAGTAGGAGCGGTCGCGATCGGCGTGGCCGCCTGGCGCCGTAGGGGAGAGGATCGATGATGGAGCAGACGCTCGGCCGGGTGCTCGTCGTCGTCCCCACCTACAACGAGCGGGAGAACCTCCCCCTGATCGCCGGACGGCTCCGCACGGCGCTGCCCGACGCGCACCTGCTGATCGCCGACGACAACAGCCCCGACGGCACCTCCGAGGTCGCCGACGAGCTGGCCGCCGCCGACGACCACATCCACGTCCTGCACCGGCCCGAGAAGCAGGGCCTCGGCGCCGCCTACATCGACGCCTTCCACTGGGGCATGGCCCAGGGCTTCGACGTGCTGGTCGAGATGGACGCCGACGGCTCCCACCAGCCGGAGGAGCTGCACAAGCTGCTCGCCGCCCTCGCCGACGGCGCCGACCTGGTGATCGGGTCGCGCTGGGTGCCGGGCGGGAAGGTGCTCAACTGGCCGAGCCACCGCGAGCTGCTGTCCAGGGGCGCCAACGTCTACGTGCGGCTCATGCTCGGGCTGCCGGTCCGCGACGCCACGGCCGGCTTCCGCGCCTACCGGGCCGCGGCGCTGGAGAAGATCGGGCTGGCCGACGTGGAGTCGCAGGGATACTGCTTCCAGGTCGACCTCACCCTCCGGACGGCCAGGCACGGGCTGCGGGTGGTGGAGGTGCCGATCACGTTCGTCGAGCGGACCCACGGCACCAGCAAGATGAGCGGCAAGGTCATGTACGAGGCGTTCTGGCGCGTCGGCGTCTGGGGCGTCACCGGCCTGCCCGCCCGCCTGCGCCGCCACCGCTGACGACGTTTCCCCCCGGGGGGCGTCCCCTGAGTCCCCGGGGCGTCCCTGAAGTCCCCCCGGGCTTCCCTGAGCCTTCGGTGGCCGTGGAACGTCCGCGGGGCGACGGGCGTTACTACGAGGTGAACGCCTTCCGCTCGCGCGAATGAGGAAACGATGGTCCGGCTCCTGCTCTTCCTGGCCTTCCTGGTCGTCCCTGTCCTGGAGATCTGGCTGCTCATCCAGGTCGGATCGGTGATCGGTGGCTGGGCCACGGTCGCGTTGCTGATCGCCGACAGCCTGTTCGGCGCCTGGCTCGTGCGCCGCGAGGGCCGCAGGGCGTGGCGCAGCCTGCAGGAGTCGCTCCAGTCGGGGCGGATGCCCGACAAGGAGCTGGCCGACGGCGGTCTCATCCTGGTCGGCGGCGCGCTGCTGCTGACGCCCGGCTTCCTCACCGACGTGTTCGGGTTCCTGTGCGTGCTGCCGTTCACGCGGCCGGCGATGCGGCGGTTCGGCTCGTGGTTCTTCGCGCGGCGGGTCAAGGCGATGGCGGCCGCTTCGCCGTACGCGAACCTCGGGGTGCCGTTCCCGCGTACCGACGGCTTCGCCGGCGGCGGCACGGGCACGCCCAACGGCAAGGTCGTGCACGGTGAGGTGCTGCGCGAGGACTGACCGCACCGCGGGCCGCCCGCCCGCCCCACCGCAAGCCGTGGGTGCGGCGGCCTGGGGCCACTCGGGGGACCCTGGCCGGCCCCTGCTGACAAACCGGTGGGCATGGAAAACGCCCCGGACCGTTGCGGTCCGGGGCGTTCCAGCGTCACCGTGAGGAGGTCAGGCGCTCTTGCGTCGCTGCGCGCGAAGGATCGCCAGCCTCTCGTTGAGCACCTCTTCCAGGTCTTCGATGGACCGCCGCTCCAGCAGCATGTCCCAGTGCGTCCGCGGCGGCTTCGCCTTCTTGGCCTCGGGTAGCTCGCCGTCCACGCGGACCGCGGTCGCGCCGCACATGCGGCACTCCCAGGTCGCGGGGATCTCTGCCTCGGCTGCAAGCGGAACCTCGAAGCGATGCCCCTTCGAACAGGTGTAGGACACCTCCTGGCGCGGGGCCAGATCCGTGTTACGGTCGTTCTCGTAGCTGGTTGCCCCGAGCCTGGTGCCACGAAGTGCGCGCTCGCCCATGTTTTAATGCCTCCTACAGGGCCCCCGTCGGGGGGGTCTGTCTCCCACGGTGTCTAACGCTTGATACCGTGAGTGGATTCCCACCCAAGGGGTGATCCAATCGCGCTTTTTGCGATGAGGGGTTTCACCGGCGCCCGGCGAGATCGTCGGTGGGCACGCCGATCCCGGCTGTCGTAGCCCTGGCCTCGTCAAGCGCGCCGGACACCGTCGCCCCTGCTGTCTCACGCGCCGCGCGACGCGGTGGACAGATCGCGCGGTGCCGTACTCGCTCCTCCGCCCTCCTGCCGTCGCGGCGTGGCCGCCTCAGGCCGGCACGGCCGCCTCGACGGGCGCCGCGGACCGGCCCTTGGCCAGCGCGATCGCCAGCCACAGCCCGCCGACCGCGATCAGCGCGCCATGCGCGATCCGCAGCGCGTAGAGCGGCGCGAAGAACTGGGGGATGAACAGCGCGAACCCCGCGGCCAGCGGCACGCCGCTCCACGCGGGCAGCGTTCCCGACCGCCACACGGACACCGCCGTCATGATCGCTCCGACGCCCAGCAGCGCGAGACCGAGCGCGAACATCGTCGCCGCCAGCGGGTCGTAGCGGAACTCGCCCGCCAGTTCCATCAGCGCGGGCGTGTTGTCCCGCAGCGCCCGCCGGGCGATCACGTGGAGGCCGAAGTCCTCGGCGCCGTAGTAGGGGAGCGTGAGGCCCGCCCCGGTCCAGGTCGCCACCGCGGCCCGGAAGGAGAGGCGGTCCTTCAGGATCCGGTGCAGGCCGAGCGCGGCCAGGCCGAGCAGGACGAATCCGATCATGGCCGCCAGGTGGCCGAGCACCCACGCGGTGGCCGACATGGCCGCGGCGTCGTCCCCTGACGGGCGCACGGCCGGATAGACGAGGAAGAGGACGCCGGTGACGGCATAGGCCGCCTGGGTGAGCTTCACGGGGACTCCAAAGTGAGGGGGGAGGTGCTCTCCTGTGAGAGCAATGCTCTCGTTTGGGAGCGACGCTGTCAAGAGCGGTGCTCTCTTCAGTGATTGACGCTCTGCATATGGGGATGTGCTCTCAGGATCGCCCATGAAGGCGTCATGCAGTAGTGCCAGAATCACCTCGTCGCTATGCATTTCTCATAGGGGAGCCGGGTGGACGACCTGCAGCCACGCCTCGCGCGCGTCCTGCTGTGGGCGGTGCTCGGCCTCCTGTGGTGCGTCAGGATCCTGGGCGCCTGGACGGAGGGCGCGAGCTGGCCCGGCATCGCCGCGATGGCGGCGGGGCAGGCCGTCATGCTGGCGATCCTGGTCGCCGCGCGGCGTCGCGTGCCGTACTGGCTGCTGGCGGCGCAGCTGGCGATCTGCGGCCTGGGATTCGTCGTCTACGGCCACGCGTGGGCCCCGTCGGTGTGGATCGGCGCCGCGACCGCACTGCTGGCCCTGCCCGGCCGGTACGGCTGGCTCCTGGCGTCGGGGGTGGCGGCAGCGGCCGGGCTGGCCGGGATCGCGCTGGGCGCCGGCCCCCTGGTCGCGCTGTGGTACGTGTCGGTGACCGTCGACAACGGCCTGATCGTCTTCGGGCTGGCCTCGCTGGCGGCCACGGTCGAACACCTCCACGCGGCCAGGGGCGACCTGGCCGCCCAGGCGCTGGCGGCCGAGCGGGACCGGGTCCACAGGCAGCTGGGGCGGCGCCTTCGCGACGACCTGACGGCGATCGGCTTCCTGCTCAGGAACGGCGACGTGGACGGCGCCGTCGAGCTCGCCAGGAGCGCGCTGGCCACGGTCCGGGCGCCGGGCATCCGGCCGGAGACGGACCCCGGCGCCGGCGGCTCCAGGGCGCCGGGGCAGGCGGCCGGCGGGCGGCCCGCGCCCGGTGTGGCCCTTCCCGTGGAGTCGCCGAAGGTGGCGCGGCTGATCCTGGCGATCGTGCTGTCGGTCTACGCCTTCTTCACCGAGCTGAACCTGGCCGTCCACACCCGCCTCAGCCCGCCAGCCCTCGTCGTGACCGGCCTCGCCCTCGTCGTCGTGGTGGTGCTCCACCTGCGCGGGCCGTCGCGGTGGAGTCTGGCCGTGCAGGTGGCCCTGGTGGCCGGGCTGTCGCCGCTGTCGGCCCAGTGGTGGCCCGCCATGACGGGTTTCCTGGCCGGGTGGATCCTGCTCACCCTCGCCCCGCCGCGATCGTGGGTGCTGGCCGCGGTCTTCCTCGGCGCGCAGCTGCCGCTGCTCGCGCCGGCCCTGCCCGACCCCATCACCGTGGCGTTCGCCATGGTCGTCAACGTCACCGTCGCCCTGTTCGTGTACGGCCTGACCAGGCTCGGCGGCCTCGTCGGCGCGCTCGAGGCGGCCAGGCGGGAGCTGGCCAGGAACGCCGTCGCCCGCGAGCGCGGCAGGCTCGCCCGCGACCTGCACGACGTGCTGGGGTTCGGCCTGTCGGCCGTGGTGCTGCGCGGCGAGCTGGCGGCCCGGCTGCGCGAGTCCGATCCGGCCAGGGCGGCGGCCGAGACGGCCGCGCTGGTGCCGCTGATCGAGCGGGCACGCGTCGAACTCGGCTCGGTGACCGGCGACCAGGTCCGGCTGACCCTGGCCGAGGAACTGCCCACCGTGCTGGGCGCGCTGGCGGCGGCCGGGGTGAGCGTGGAGGCCGCGGTCACGCCCGAGCCCCTCGACCCCGCGCTGGACAGCCTGGCGGCGACGGCGCTGCGGGAGTGCGTCACCAACGTCCTGCGGCACAGCGCGGCGCGGCACTGCACGATCGAGATCGGCTCAGGGCCGGAGGGGGTACGGCTCCGCGTCGCCAACGACGGAGTGCGCGCCGTCGCCGACGAGCCCGGCGAGGGCGACCGCCTGACGGCAGGGAGCAGGACCCGCGCGGCCGGTCCGGAGGACGGCCGGCCCGCGAGTGGGCCCGCGAGTGGGCCCGGGAGCGGGCTGGCGGGGCTGGGGGAGCGGGCGGGCGGGCGGCTGCGCGCCGGGCTCAGGGCGGACGGCTGGTTCGAGGTCACCGCCGACTTCACCGCCGAGGGGTCCGCCGTCGCCGCCGGGCCGCTGGGCTCAGAGCCAGCCGGACTCCGTGGCGATCCGGATGGCGTCCACCCTGTTGCGGGCGCCGAGCTTGGCGACGGCGGTGGTGAGATAGTTCCTGACCGTGCCGTAGCTCAGGAACAGCCGCTCGGCGATCTCGGCGGGCTGTGCGCCGGTGGCCCACAGCCGTAGCACCTCGGTCTCCCGCGGCGTCAACGGGCTCTCCCCGGCCTCCAGCGCCGACATCGCCAGCGCCGGGTCGATGACCCGTCCTCCCGCGGCGACGGTCCTGATGGCCGCGGCGAGCTCACCGGGCCGCACGTCCTTCGGCACGAATCCGGAGACCCCGGCCGACAGCGCCCGCCGTACCTGACCGGGACCGTTCAGCGCGGTGAGGATGATGATCCGGCACGACGGCAGCCGTTCGCGCAGCAGCGCGGCGGCGCTGATGCCGTCGAGGGCGGGCAGGTCGATGTCGATGACCGCGACGTCGGGAAGGTGCGCGAGCGCCGCGGGGACGATCTCGTCGCCCGCGGACACGCCGGCCACCACCTCGAGGTCGTCCTCGTGCGAGAGCAGCTCGGCCAGGGCCTCGCGCAGGATGTGCATGTCCTCGGCGAGAAGGACCTTCAGTGGCATGTCCTCATTGTGGCCTGCGCCGCGACGCCCTGGTGACGAGCGGTACCAGCGTCCTGTCGCCGCTCTCGGTCATGAACACCAGCGGCCCCGTCGCCGCGCCGACCAGCGCGGCCAGGCCGTTCCTGCCCTTGGCTCTGGCCAGTCCAGGTCCGAGCGCGGCCATGAGCCTGGTGAGGGCGGGCAGTGGCCGGACGAACATGGTGATCTCGGTGATCAGCCCGTCGTCGCCGAACCTGAGCAGGGCCGCCTCCTCCATCGTGGTCGCGCCGAGCGAGGCGGTGGCGGCGAGCATGCGGGTCCGGTCGTCGCCCACGTCGGTGTGGTAGCGGAGCCCGTCGATCACGGAGAACACGACACCGAACAGGGCGCGCACCTCGTCGCGGCGGTGGAAGCCGGCGCGGGCGCTGAGCGGGGAGTGGAAGACCACCTCGGGAGCGAGGGTGGCCATGAGCGCGTCGAGGTCCTTCTTCTCTCCCGCTTCCCGGTAGGGGAGTGCGATGCTCATCGTGACCTCCGGTCAGGTTAGTCCTGAATGTGAACTTGCTAAGGTTCACTTTAGCAACTGACTATGCTGGGGTCATGAACAGGTTCGGGGACATGCACTGCTCGATCGCGCAGGCGGTGGGGGTCGTCGGCGAGCCGTGGACGCCGCTGATCCTGCGTGACCTGTTCCTCGGCGTGCGCAGGTTCGACGAGCTCGCGCAGGACCTGGGCATCTCCCGCAACCTGCTGACCGCCAGGCTGGAGCGGCTGGTGGAGGCGGGCGTGGTCGAGCGGCGGCCCTACCAGGAACGGCCGGTGCGCCACGAGTACCACCTGAGCGAGGCGGGGCGCGAGATCGTGCCCGCGCTGGTCACGCTGATGGCCTGGGGAGACAAGTGGTCCACCCCGCCCGGCGGTCCGCCCGCGCTGCTGCGCCACTCCTGCGGGGAGCTGTTCACGCCCGTGGTCACCTGTCCCCACTGCGGCGGCGAGGCGACCGCCGAGACGATCACGGTCCTGCCGGGCCCGGGCGCCGCCCAGGGCCCTGGCACGATGGTGCTGGCCACCCAGGCGGGCCTGGGCCGGCGGCGCCCCGGCGGGCCGGACCCGAGGTCGTCCGGCGAGCCGGAGCGCGGCTAGTCCGTCAGGTCGGACCAGGGGTTGTGGCGGGCGGGGGTTCAGACCCGCTCGGGCACCTCGTTGCCCGCCGCGCGGATCGCCTGGGGCAGGTTGACGGCCGCCAGCAGCGCGCCGCCGAGCACGAAGAAGACGACCAGCGAGACGATGCCCAGGCGGTAGCTGTCGGTCAGCTGCAGCGCCAGGCCGAGGGTGAACGAGCCGAGGAAGGTCGAGCCCTTGTCGCTGATCTCGTAGAGGCTGTAGTACTCGGCCTCCTTGCCACGCGGGATCACGTGCGAGAACAGCGAGCGCGACAGCGCCTGGGTGCCGCCCATGACGATCGCGATGGCGAAGCCCAGCGCGAAGAAGGCCGTGGCCGAGCCCCTGGGCAGGAAGTAGGCCACGCACACGACCGCCGTCCAGGCCACCAGCGCGGCCAGCACCACCCGCTTGGCGCCGAACAGCGTCGCCAGGCGGCTGAGCAGCAGGGCGCCGCCGAACGCCACGAACTGCACCATGAGGATCGCGGCGATCTGCACGGTCTTGTCCAGGCCCAGCTCCTTGTCGGCGTACGTCGCCGAGAAGGAGATGACGGTCTGCACGCCGTCGTTGTAGAGCAGGTAGGCCACCAGGAAGGCCAGCGTGAGCGGGTAGCGGTGCAGGCCCATCACGGTCCTGCCGAGCTGGCGGAAGCTGCCCACGACCGCCTGCCCCGCCGTCTCTCCCGTGGCGATCCCGCCGCGCCTGTTGCGCAGCCGCAGCAACGGGATGATCGTGAAGCCGCCCCACCACAGCCCGGCCGAGCTCAGCGCGATGCGCGCCGCGGTGGCGCCGTCCAGGCCGAAGGACTCGGCCCGCAGGAACAGCACCAGGTGGACGGCCAGCAGCAACCCGCCGCCGAGGTAGCCGAAGCCCCAGCCCATGCCCGAGACCCGGTCGCGCTCGGCGGGCGTGGCGATCTCCGGCAGGAAGGAGTTGTAGATGACGAACGCGCACGCGAACCCGACGTTGGCGATCAGGAACAGCGCGCCGCCCAGCAGGTAGCGCCCGTCGCTGACGAACCAGAAGCAGACCGTCGCCGCCGCGCCCAGCATGGCGAAGAAGCCCATCAGCTCCTTCTTGCGCCCCGTGTGGTCGGCCAGCGCGCCCGCGATCGGCATCAGCACGATCTGCAGCACCGCCGCCACCCCGACCACGAAGGAGTAGTAGGCGCTGGGCCGCACGTCCATGCCGAGCACGTCCACGTACGGCGCGCCGGCCGCCGCCGTCTCGGCGATGTCGGTCAGGTACGGCCCGAGGAAGACCGTCATCACGGTAGTGGGGAAGGCGGAGTTCGCCCAGTCGTACCAGTACCAGCCGCGCTGCTCTCGGCGGCGGGCGGCGGGGGAGTCGTCGGAGACGGCAGGGGGGGAGGGGACTGCCAAGGGAGGGCTCCTAGGCTGCGAGCTGGCCGGGGTGCCAGAGGCCGCGCCGGTCGAGGACCTCGCGCAGGCCGGAGATGTTGTCGGTCATGATGCCGTCGACACCCAGGTCGAGGAGCTGGTCCATGCGCAGGGTGTCGTTGATGGTCCACACGTGGACCTGCATGCCGAGGGCGTGCGCCGTACGCACCAGGGAGCGGGTGGTGACGCGCAGCCCGCGGAAGCCGACCGGTACCTGCGCGCAGGGCACGCCGGAGCGGGCCAGCCGGGCCAGCACGCGGCCGTAGCCGGAGGTGGTGGCCGCGGCGCGCAGGGCGGCCACGCCGCGGGGGCCGAGCGCCGAGCAGACCTCGCGGCCCATCGCGGCGCGCGCCCTGGCCAGCCGCTCGTCGGAGAAGGAGGTCAGGCAGATCCTGTCGTAGGCGTTCGTCCGCCTGACCATCGCGGCCAGCGGCTCGATCGTGCCCGCCTCCTTGACGTCGATGTTGAAGCGCGCCTCGGGGAAGGAGCCGATCAGGTCCTCCAGCAGCGGGATGTCGTGGACGCCGCCGATGCGGGCGTGCCTGACGACCCGGTACGGCAGCTCGGCGATCTTCCCCCGATGGCTGGTCACCCGGTCGAGGGTGTGGTCGTGGAAGGCCAGCAGCACGCCGTCGGAGGTGGCGTGGGCGTCGGTCTCCAGGTAGGTGTAGCCGAGCTCGACCGCCCGCTCGAAGGCCGCGGCGGTGTTCTCGTGCCCCTCGAGGGCGCCGCCGCGGTGCGCGAAGGCCAGCGGGCCGGGATGATCAAGGAAGGCGAAGCGACGGCTGAACACACGGCGAGTATGCCGGTTGTGAGCCCGGCCCGTCATGTCACCCTGGTTACGACTCGGGCAATTTACTCCATTCCTGCCGGCGCGCCTCCGACAGCGCGATGGCGGCGGCCACGCCGACGTTGAAGGAGCCGACCCTGCCGACCTGCGGAATGTAGGCGGCCAGGTCGGCGGCCTCCAGCAGGGCGGGCGAGCAGCCGTGGTCCTCGCTGCCGACCACCAGGCACACGTCGCGGTCGAGGTTGGTCCTGTGCAGCGGCCGCGCCTCGCCGGTCAGCTCGATGGCGATGACGGTGTAGCCGCCGTCCTTGGCCTCGCGCACCGCGTCGAGCACGGGCACGGCGTCCTTCCAGGCCACCAGCCGGTCGGTGCCGAGCGCGGTCTTGCCCGCCTTCGGGTTGGTGGGCGGGGTCGCGTTGCCGGCCAGCCAGATCTGGTCGACGCCGAACGCGGCCGCGCTGCGGAAGATCGAGCCGATGTTGAACGGCCCCGTCACCGACTCGATGATCATCGACAGACGGTTCTCCGTGCTGCGACGCCATGTGCGGTTGAGCCGCTTGACGTCGGTCGGGCGCAGCTGCTTTCTCATCGGGTCACCTTCAGGATTCGGTACGCGGCGCGGGAGGTGTGGCGGGTGGCCTGCCAGCCCTGCTCGGACAGCCAGCGCTGCAGCGAGTCGGAGCCGAGGTGCTTCTGCACCACGAGGTAGGCCACCCCGTCGGGAGTCAGCCTGGTCAGCCAGCGGGTCAGCATCTCGTGCAGCGCCTGCTTGCCGATGCGGATGGCCGGGTTGGACCAGATCGCGGCGAAACGCGGCCCCTCGGGGACCTCGTCGACGTGCGCCGGCCGCACCCCGGCCAGGCCGGCGGCCTCGGCGTTGCGCTGGGTGAGCTCCAGCGAGCGGCGGTTGACGTCGACGGCCCAGACGGTCGCCCCCGGCGCGCGGGTGGCCATGGTCAGCGCGATGGGGCCGTAGCCGCAGCCCAGGTCGAGCAGGTCGCCCTCCTGCGGCGGCTTCGGCACGCTCTCCAGCAGGATGCGGGTGCCGAGGTCGATCCGATCGGGGGAGAAGACGCCCCTGTCGGTCTCCAGCCGCAGGTGCAGGTCGGGCAGGACCAGGTCGACGGACGCGGGTCTGCTCGCCGCCTGCGGCTGCTCCTCGAAGTAGTGGGCCACGTGGGAAAACGTTACCGCCCTCAGGGAATGCGATGGCCCAGCAGGATGGCCGCGGCCGCCACCAGCAGGCCGACGACGATCGCCGCGACGATGAAGTACTGGCTGATCTCCTGGCTGACGGTCTTGAAACCGAGCGAGGTGCCGATCTGCTCGTAGACCTCGCGCAGTTCGGTGCCCGACTCCGCGGAGTAGGCGCGGCCCGCGGTGCCCTCCGACAGCGACTGCAGGGTCGCCTTGTTCACCGGTACGGTCACCGGCCGCCCGTCGATCATGACGGTGCCGTCCTGCGTGCCGTACGCGATGGTGGAGACCGGCACCCTGGCCTGCTTGGCGGCGTCGATGGCCTCGTTCACCGAGCGGCCCGAGGTGTTGTCGCCGTCGGACAGCAGCACGACCGCGGCCGGCGGCGGGTCGGTGACCGCGCGCTGGTCGAAGGAGCGGATCGACTCCAGCGAGTTGAAGACCGCCTCGCCGATCGCGGTGCCCGGCCTGGTGGACAGGTTCGCCAGCGCGGTGACGACGGCGGGGCGGTCGGTGGTGGGGGAGATGACCACGTTGGCCGAGCGGGCGAAGGAGACCAGGCCCACGTTGAAGCGCTCGGGCAGCCCGCGGACGAACGACTGCGCGGCGACCTTGGCGGCCGCGATGCGGCTGGGCTGCACGTCGTTGGCGTCCATCGACAGCGACACGTCCAGCGCGACGATGATGGTGGCCCGGTCGCGCGGCACCCGGACCTGGTCGGCGGGCCTGGCCGCGCCCACCACCAGCAGGCTCATCATGAGCAGGAACAGCAGCGGGGCCACGTGCCGCCGCCATCCCGGCGCGCGCGGGGCCACCAGCGACAGCAGCGCCAGGTTGGTGAAACGCACCGTGTAGCGGCGCCTGCCGAACTGCGCGGCCACGTACGCCGCGACCACCAGCGCCACCAGGGCGAACAGCGACAGATAAGCCGGCGCGAGGAACGTCACGGACCCTCCTGCTCCCTGCCGCCTGCCGCGTGATGCTCGCTCACGTACCCGCCCTCCGGTGTGCCAGGTGCGCCATGCGCCGCTGGCGCAGCGTGAACTGCGCGATGTCGAAGACCCAGTCCCGGTCGGTGCGCAGCACCAGGTGGGCCACCCCGGCCCTGCGCAGCGCGGCCCGGGTGCCCTCCCGCTGCAGGGCGGCCGCCTCGGCGTAGGCGGCGCGTACCCGCGGCGAGAGGTGTACGTCGCTTACGTGCCCAGTCTCCGGGTCGGTGAACGCCACCGTGCCGACGTCCGGAAGCTCCATCTCGCGGGGATCCATCACCTCGACCGCGAGCACCTGGTGGCGGGCGGCCAGCCGTCTCATCGGCCGCTCCCACACCCGCTCGGCGTCCGGGTCGAGGCTCGGGTGCGCGTCGAGGAAGTCGGAGACCACCACCCGCAGCCCGTGCCGCCTGCGCATGGCCGCCAGCACGTCGATGCCCTCCGCCAGGTCGGGGGCGTCCGGTACGGCCCGGCCGCGCGGCGCGCCGGCCAGCGAGTGCAGCAGGCCGTACAGGGCGGGGCGGCCCGTCCTGGCGGGCATCCGGTGCAGCGCGTCGTCGTGCAGCACCAGCGCGCCGAACCTGTCGCCCATCCGGCTGGTCAGGAACCCGATCGCGCCGATCGCCGCGACCACCAGCTCGCGCTTGTCGGTCCCGGCGGTGCCGAAGTCCATGCTGGGCGACAGGTCGGCCAGCGCCCACGTCTCCAGCTCCCGGTCGGCGATCAGGTCGCGCACGTGCGGGATCGTCGTGCGGGCCGTCACCGCCCAGTCCATGCGCCGCACGTCGTCCTCGCCCGGCACGTACACACGGCTGTCGCCGGCCTCGCTGCCCGGCCCCGGCAGCAGGCCGGCGTGCTGGCCGTGCAGCAGGCCGTCGAGCTTCCTGATGACCGTCAGCTCGAGCCTGCGCAGCGCCTGCTCGGCCTGGTTCGTCACGGCGCGGTCACCTGTTCTGGTTCCACACGACCAGCGGAGGCGGTACGGCGTGCAGGATCTGCCTGATCACCTGCTCGGGGTCGACGCCGTCGGCCAGGGCGTCGAAGGTGAGCATGAGCCGGTGGCCCATCACGTCCACCGCCACGTCGCGCACGTCGTCGGGCAGCAGGTAGTCGCGCCCGCGCAGCACCGCCAGCGCCCGGCCGGCCGAGACCAGGCCGAGCGTGGCGCGCGGGCTGACGCCCACCTCGATGGTGTCGGCCAGCTCCGGCATGCCGTACTCGGCGGGCGAGCGGGTGGCCATGACCAGGCGCACCACGTAGTCGGCGACCAGCTGGTGCACCGAGACCAGCTCGGCCTGGTGCTGCAGGGCGAGCAGCCGCTCGGGATCGAGGATCCGCTCGGGCACCGGAGGGGTGACGCTCATCCGGTGCAGGATCTCCAGTTCCTCCTGCGCGCTCGGGTGCGGCACCTTGACCCTGAACAGGAACCGGTCGCGCTGCACCTCGGGCAGCGGGTAGACGCCCTCCGACTCGATCGGGTTCTGGGTGGCCAGCACGATGAACGGCTTCGGCAGCGGATGCGTGATGCCCGCCAGCGTGACCTGGCGCTCGGCCATCACCTCGAGCAGCGCGGACTGCACCTTCGCGGGCGCGCGGTTGATCTCGTCGGCCAGCAGGAAGTTGACGAAGACGGGGCCGAGCTCGATGTCGAACTGCTCGCTGGAGGGATGGTAGACGCGGGTTCCGACGATGTCGCTGGGCACCAGGTCCGGGGTGAACTGGATGCGGGCGAACGTGCCGCCCACCACGGTGGCCAGGGTGGCGGCGGCCAGCGTCTTGGCCACCCCTGGCACACCCTCGAGCAGGCAGTGGCCACGGGCCAGCAGCGCGACCACCAGGCGTTCGACCATGTGGTCCTGGCCGACGATGACCCGCCGGACCTCCTCAAGGGTCTGACGCAGCACGGCCGCGTCGGTACCCGTCGACAGCTCTTCGGCAGTGCTCATGAGTGCTATTCCACCAAACAAGGCTTATGGGTGCACGCCCCGGCACGCCGGGTATACGTGCTTTGATGACTCGCATGGCCGTTCCGCTGCAGTACGGTGACCCGCCGCGCCTCGGGGGCTTCGCCGTGCAGGCACGGCTGTCGACCGCTCCGGCGGGCCTGGTCTACCTCGGCCAGGCCGCCGACGGCCGGGCGGTGTCGATCGCCCTTCTCACCAGGGGAGCGGCGCTCGACCCCTCGGCGCGCGAGCGGTTCGTGACGGCGATCCGCGCGGCCTCGGGACGGCGCGGCTGGGTCGCCCGCGCCCGGAACAGAGGGGCCATGGCCGACGGGCCGCCCGTCGTCGAGGCCGACCTGGGGCAGGCGCCGTGGGTGGCGGTGCCGTACGTCCCCGGACGGCCGGGAGCCGAACGCTTCCTCGAGCCCGTGCTGGTCGGCGGCACGCTGATCGGCGAGGTGCACGGGCCCGACTTCGTGCCCTACTGGCTGGCCGACAGGGCGCCGGCGCTGCCCGCGCCGCCGCGCCCGCGCGCGCCGCTGACCGAGACGCGCGCCAGGGTGCTGGTCGCGGCCGGGGTGCTGGCGCTGCTCGTGGTGCTGGGCGCGGTGATCGCGCTGCTGCTGTTCGGCGGGGACGACGACAGCGCGCCGCTGCCGCGGCCGCTGCCGCCGACGGAGTACGTGCCGAGCCCGCCCCCGGTGCCGGTCTCGCCGGAGCCGCAGAACCCGCGACCGAGCCCCTCTCCCGGCGACACGGGCGGCAACACGCCAGGGCAGACGCCCGGTGACGAGAACGGCGAGGGCAACCCGATCTGAGCTCAGGCGAACTGCTGCCAGGCGAGCCTGGCCACCATCGCCACCACCACGCACAGCAGCACGACCCGCACGAACCCGGCGCCGCGCCTGAGCGCCATGCGGGCGCCGAGCTGGGCGCCGGCGATGTTGCAGGCCGCCATGCCCAGCCCCAGCCCCCACAGCAGGTGGCCCTGGAAGCCGAAGACCAGCAGCGCGCCGAAGTTCGTGCCGGTGTTGATGATCTTCGCGGTGGCCGAGGCGTGCACGAAGTCCAGCCCGAGGATGGTGGTGAACGCGATGATCAGGAAGGTGCCCGTGCCGGGACCCATGATGCCGTCGTAGAAGGCGATCACGACCCCGGCCGCCACGATGGCCGCCCCGACCCGCGTGCGGGTGCGCAGGTGCGGCTGGGGGAGCGCGCCGAAGGAGGGGCGCAGGGTCACGAACGCCGCCACGCCCAGCAGGACGACCATCACCAGCGGGCGCAGGACGCCGGAGGAGATGGCCGCGGCCGCCGTCGCCCCGAGCCCCGAGCTGAGGACGGCCAGCGCGCCCGCCGGCACCGCCACCTCGCGGTCGAGCTTGGTGGTGCGGGCGTAGGTGACGGCGGCGGAGGCGGTGCCGAAGATGGCGGCCAGCTTGTTGGTGGCGATCGCCTGGACGGTGGGGACGCCCGCCACCATGAGGGCGGGAAGCTGGAGCAGCCCGCCGCCGCCGACGACGGCGTCGATCCAGCCGGCTCCCGCGGCGGCCACCAGCAGCACGATGACCTGCTCCAGCGACACGCCGCCACTCCCCCCGCTTGCGTCACAGAACGCAGAGCAGGCTACATGTCACGACATTTCCAGAATTGCTGGGGTGGGGGCGGGGTCCGGCCCCGGCGCGAGCCCATCGTCAGCGCCGGGACCGGCGTGGGCGCCCGCTGTGACCCGCGAACGCCCCGCTGTGCCCCCCGGTCAATCCGGCCGACCAACCCGGCCGATCAAGGGGCCGATCAACCCGGCCGATCAAGCGGGCCGATCAAGCCGACCCGCCGGGAAGCCGAGCCGCCGGGAAGCCGAGCCGCCGGGAGGCCGGCGGGCCGGGAAGCCGGCCGAGCCGCCGGAGGGTCAGGCCGGCGTCAGGGTCTTCTTGCGGCCGGCGAAGATGTCGTCGATCAGCCCGTAGGTCCTGGCCTGCTCGGCCGTCATGAAGCGGTCGCGTTCGATGTCCCTGCGGATGTCGAGGGTCGACCGCCCCGTGTGCTTGGCCAGGATCTCCTCCTGCTGGTCGCGCATCCGCAGGATCTCCCGCGCGTGGATCTCCAGGTCGCTCGACTGCCCGCGGCTGGCCCCCTCGGTGGCCGGCTGGTGGAGCAGGATGCGCGCGTGCGGCAGCGCCGCCCGCTTGCCCGGCGCCCCCGCCGCCAGCAGCACGGCCGCCGCCGAGCTCGCCTCGCCGATGCACACCGTCTGGACCTGCGGCCTGACGAACTGCATCGTGTCGTAGATCGCGCTCATCGAGGTGAACGACCCGCCCGGCGAGTTGATGTAGAGCTGGATGTCCTGGTCAGGATCGAGCGACTCCAGCGTCAGCAGCTGCGCCATCACGTCGTTGGCCAGGGTGTCGTCGATCGGCGTGCCGATGAAGATGATCCGGTCCTCGAACAGCTTGTTGTACGGGTTCATCTCCTTGATGCCGTAGCTGGTGCGCTCCGTGAAGGAGGGCAGCACGTAGCGCGCGTTCATACCTTGATCACCCCGTCCGCGTGCGTGACGACATGGTCGACGAAGCCGTACTCCTTGGCCTCCTGCGCGGTGAACCACCGGTCCCTGTCGGAGTCGGCCTGGATGCGCTCCAGCGGCTGGCCGGTGTGCTGCGCGATCAGCTCGGCCATCAGTCGCTTGGTGTAGAGCAGGTTCTCGGCCTGGATCTGGATGTCGGCCGCGGTGCCGCCGATGCCGCCGAGCGGCTGGTGCATGACGATCCGGGCGTGGGGGAGCGCGTAGCGCTTGCCCGGCGCGCCGCCGCTCAGCAGGAACTGCCCCATGGAGGCGGCGAACCCCATCGCGACCGTCGCCACGTCGCAGGGGACGAACTGCATCATGTCGTAAAGCGCCATCCCGGCCGAAATCGAACCGCCAGGCGAATTGATGTAAAGAGTGACGTCGCTGACCGGGTCTTCGGCCGCCAGCAAAAGCAGTTCGCCGCACAGGCGATTGCAAATATCGTCGTCGACCTCCTGGCCGAGGACGATAATCCGTTCCTTCAGCAGTCGCTGGCCAAGCTGCTCCGGCCAGGCCGGGCGAGGGGTCTCCGTCATGCGTCCACCTTTCTCTCGCGTTACGCATAAGACGTTATCGAGAGAGCCGGAATTGTGGTGTCGCGGTTCTCCGTGAGCATATTCCGCTAAAAGCGCATTATGCTGGCAGTGAATTACCGCGACATATAATGCGATCTGTGAGATGGAGACTCGTCGCCCGCAGGTGGGCCTGCCTGATCCTCGGCGGGGCGCTGCTGATGCCGTACATGATGCTCGGCGTGCTGGTCAGCGGCACGGTCGGCGGCACGGTCGGCGGCCGCGGCAACGCCTCGCAGCTGCTCTTCCCCGTCGACGTGCTGGTCTACGTGGCGGTGCTGCCGCTGGTCGCGGTGACCGGTCTGTTCCTGCCGCTGCGGGCGTTCGAGGTGTCGGCGGCCGAGGGGCTGCTCGGCGCGAAGGTCGACCCGCTGCCGGGCGGGCGGCGCACCTGGGGGGAACGGCGGCGCACCGCGCTGTGGTTCACGCTGCACCTGGCGGTCGGCGGGTTGATGAGCGGGATCACGCTGGCGATCGTGCCGTTCGTGGTGTGGCTGCTCGCCGCGCCGCTCACCGGTGACCCCGCCGGACTGCTCGGCCGCGATGCGCCGCTGGCGTGGATGCCCGTGGCGGCGGTGGCGATCGCGGTGGTCCTGGTCGCCGTGGTGGCCGGCGCGGGCGCGCTGCTGGCCCGGCTGGCGCCCAGGCTGCTCGGCCCGTCGCCCGCCGACCGGCTCGCCGTCGCCGAGCAGCAGGCCCGCAGGCTCGCCGAGCGCAACCGGCTGGCCCGCGAGCTGCACGACTCGGTCGGCCACGCGCTGAGCGTGGTCACCCTCCAGGCCGCCGCCGCGAGCAGGGTCATCGAGCGCGACCCGGCCACCGCGAGGACCGCGCTCGAGGCCATCGAGCAGTCGGCGCGGGCCGCGCTGGAGGATCTCGACCACGTGCTCGGCGTGCTGCGCGAGGACGCACAGGGCCGCGCCCCGCAGGCGACGCTCGCCGACCTCGACGAGCTGATCCGCGCCTCGGGCGCCGACGTCAGGCGCGAGGTGGGCGACCTGTCCTCGGTGCCCGCCGTGGTCTCGCGCGAGGCCTACCGGATCGTCCAGGAGGCGCTGACCAACGCCATCAAGCACGGGCGGGGCGCGGTCCGGCTGGCCGCCGCCGTCCAGGACGACGAGCTGAGCCTCGAGATCTCCAACGCCGCCGCCGCCACGCGCGGAAGGGGTGGCGGGCGCGGGGTCGCGGGCATGCGGGAGCGGGTCGGGCTGCTGCGCGGCACCTTGCACGCCGGTCCTGGCGAGCGGGGCGAGTGGCAGGTGTCGGTACGGCTCCCGCTACGGTCGGGAGCGTGACGCTGAAGATCGTGATAGCCGACGACGAGGACCTCATCCGCACCGGACTGCGGATCATCGTCGAGTCCGAGGAGGACCTCACCGTCGTCGGCGAGGCGGCCGACGGTGCCGAGGTGCTGCCCGTGGTCCGCAGGGAACGCCCCGACGTGGTGCTCATGGACGTCCGCATGCCCCGCCTCGACGGCATCCAGGCCACCGCGAACCTGGTCGCGCTGCCCGAGGCGCCCAAGGTGCTCGTGGTGACGACGTTCGAGAACGACGACTACGTCTACGACGCGCTGCGGGCGGGCGCGAGCGGCTTCCTGCTGAAGCGCACCAGGCCGGGCGACCTGGTGCGGGCCATCAGGGTGGTGGCGGCCGGCGACACGCTGCTGTTCCCCGCCGCGATCAGGGACCTGGCGGCGCGCCGGAGGCCCGCCACCGGGGTGCCCGGCATCGGCCGCCTGACCGGCCGTGAAGGCGACGTGCTGCGGCTGATGACCAGGGGGCTGTCCAACGGCGAGATCGCCGCCGAGCTGGTGGTCAGCCAGGAGACGGTCAAGACGCACGTCGGCAACGTGCTCACCAAGCTCGGCGCCCGCGACCGCACGCAGGCGGTGATCGCCGCCTACGAGTCAGGCTTCGTCTCGCCAGGTTGACAGGATCTCGGCGGCGGGCAGGCCCGTGCACTCGACGGCCGACCGGCCCGTCGCCCGCAGGTGCGCGTCGACCAGGCGCAGCCCGGCGGGGTAGCCGGCCATGTCGGGGATGCCGCGCGGCTCCTGGCCGAACCTGACCATCGCCGTGTCGCCGAGCACGTAGGCGGGCGTGTTCTGCATGCCCTGCAGGCCGAGGTCGGCCACGATCCTGGCGAACACCGCGTCGTCGAGCGGACGCGCCGACCACGGGCCCATCGCCTCGGGACCCGACAGCTCCCGCACGAACGCCTCGGCCAGCCCCTCCGCGACGACGTGCTCGCCGACGGTGACGGTGGCCGGGTTCCACTCCACGGTGCGGTAGCGGATGTTGTGATGGAACTCGTGCACCGCGCAGTGCGCGATCCTGCCGATGACGTCGTCGTCCGGCCAGGCGAGGAGGTAGATCACGTCGCCGGAGCCGCCCATGCCGTAGTAGCCGCCCACGACGTTCATGAGGTAGTCGTCGTCGGGGTGGCCCAGGACGAACATCACCTGGATGGCGTCGGGCGCGGCCAGACCGGTCAGGGCGGCGGCGGCCTTGCCGAGCGCGCGCTCGATCTGCCCGGGGACGTCCTGCTCGATGAGCTTCTCGACGGCGGGAAGATAGCGCGGGTCCTCGCGGTCGACGCGGAATCCGGCGCCCTGGTGGTGGATGTCGACGATGTCGCCCGGCACGGGGATGGCCGCGCGGATGGGGGCGAGCATGCCGGCCAGGAGGTCCCGGCGCTCGCCGAGGGGACGGCGGAGCAGGTCGGCCATGGCGGTGAAGGTGTCGTGGACGATGATTTCCATGGCCGGGACGGTAGAGGCTCACGTGACGTGAGGCTCAAGTCGTTTTCCCGGCGCCGCGCGCGGGCGGCGAGAATGGGGGCATGCGCGCGAGCCGGCTGCTCTCCCTCCTCCTGCTACTGCAGACGCGTGGCCGTATGACCGCCACCGAGCTGGCCGAGGAGCTGGAGGTGTCGGTCAGGACCGTCTACCGCGACGTCGAGGCCCTGTCGGCCGCGGGCGTGCCCGTCTACGCTGACCGTGGCCCCGCGGGCGGCTACCAGCTCCTGGACGGCTACCGCACCAGGCTCAACGGCCTGACCGCCGCCGAGGCATCCTCCCTGTTTTTGGCCGGTCTGCCCGGCCCCGCCGCCGAGCTGGGCCTGGCCGAGCTCGCCGCCAACGCCGAGCTGAAGCTGCTGGCCGCCCTCCCGCCGGAGCCGCGCTCCCAGGCCGCCAGGATGCGCGAGCGCTTCCACCTCGACGTGCCCAGCTGGTACCGCAACGCCGACGACGTCCCCCACCTGACCGAGGTCGCCGAGGCGGTGTGGGACCAGCGCCCGCTCCGCATGAGCTACCAGCGCTGGGGCCGGCAGGTGGTCGAGCGGGTCGTCCACCCCTACGGCCTGGTGCTGAAGGGCGGCTCCTGGTACATGGTCGCCGCGCCGCCCGGCGACCCGCCGCGCACCTACCGGGTCTCGCGCGTCCTCAGTCTGGAGACGCTCGACGGCACGTTCGAGCACCCGCAGGGGTTCGACCTGGCGGAGTTCTGGCGCCTGTACGCCAAGGAGTTCCGCGAGAAGATGTACAAGGCCGAGGCCGTCATCAGGGTCGCGCCCGGCGCCGAGAGCCTGCTCGACTACACCATGAGCATCACGGTCGAGCTGCCCGAACCCGACCCCGACGGGTGGCGCACCGTCACCGTGCCCATCGAGTCCGTCCCGCACGCCCGCTGGCTGCTGCTGCGCATGGGCGCGAGCGTCGAGGTGCTGGCCCCCGCCGAACTACGCGACCTGATGCGGGAGACTGTGGCCGAGTTGGGCAAGATGTACGGTTCATGAGCACTGTGAACGTGGCCCTCGTCGGCATCGGCAACTGTGCCTCCTCGCTCGTGCAGGGGGTCGAGTACTACCGCGACACCGACTACCCCGAGTGTGCGGGCTTCGCCGTCCGGCAGGTGGCCTTCACCGCGGCCTTCGACGTCACCCCTGAGAAGATCGGCAAGGACCTGTCGGAGGCCGTCTGGGCCGCGCCCAACAACGCCGCCGCCTTCGCCCGCGTGCCGTACGCGGGCGTGCCGGTGGAGGAGGGCATCCTCGGCGAGGACTTCGGCGACCTCGCGGGCGCGCGGGGCGGCAGGACGCCCGAGCAGGTCGCCGGCGTCCTGCGGGCCACGGGCACGCACGTGGTGGTCAGCTACCTGCCCGTCGGCCACCAGCGGGCCACCGAGCTGTACGCCGAGGCGGCGCTGCTGGCCGGGTGCGCGTTCGTCAACTGCATGCCCGCCGTCCTGGCCCGCGCGCCCGAGTGGGCCGGCAGGTTCGAGCGGGCGGGCCTGCCGCTGGTCGGCGACGACCTGAAGAGCCAGTTCGGCTCGACGCTCGTGCACCGCGCGCTGGTGGACGCGCTGACCGCCGCGGGAGTGCGGCTGCGCTCCACCTACCAGCTCAACGCCGGCGGCAACATGGACTTCCAGGCGATGCAGGACCCGGCCAGGATGGCGGGCAAGAAGGCCACCAAGGCCCAGGGCATGGCGGCGGGGCGGATGCCGGACGGCGGCCAGGTCCACGTCGGCGCCGAGCACGTCCCCTTCCTGCGGGACCGGAAGGTCGCCTACATCAGGATCGACGGCGAGGCGTTCGGCGGAACCCCGCTGGAGATCGAGCTGCGCATGTCCGTGGAGGACTCCCCGAGCGCCGCGGGCAATACCCTCGACGCGGTACGGCACGCCAGGCGCGCCATGCTGGAGGGCCGCGGGGGTGTACTGAACCTTGGCCTGATGAAGGCCTGAACACCACGTCGCGCTCTTCCACACCCGCCCCGGCAAAGCTTATGATCCAGGGAATGTCGGGACAGGACATAGCGGTCGTGGTCGATCCTGGCGTGCCGGAAGAGGTCGCCTGGACGTTCAAGGCGAACGCCCCGCTGCTGTCCCGCATCAAGGCCGGATGGCGGCCGCGGCCCGGGCCCGAACGCCCGTCCGGCACTCCCTTCGACACCGCCACCCTCGTGGGCGCCCCCATGCTGCTCGGGCTGGCGATCATCTTCATCGTCGCGGGCTCGATCAGGGTGGCCTTCCTGAGCTTCGGTGTGGTCATGCTGCTCTTCATGGCCAAGGTGCTGTCCCCGCGCGCGCAGCCCGGCGACGACCACACCGAGGAGCAGGAGATCTTCGAGCAGGCCCGCTGGTACGACGGCCGCTACCACCTGCCCGAAGACTTCGATCCCGAGGCGCTGGCGCTGATGGCGCGCACCCAGCGGGCGGTCAACTCCGTCCTCGGCTCCCACGTCAACGCCGAAGGGCTGCTCGACGAGGTGCGCAACGCCGTGCTGCTGCCCCAGCAGGAGTGGGAGATCGCCCGCCTGCTGGCCAAGCTGTCGGCCCTGCGCGCCGAGCACAAGGCTCTCATCGCGCGCGGCGTCGCGCCCGAGGTGGCCCGGGCCGTCCAGCCGCTGGAGCGGGCGCTGGCCAGCAGCGAGACGGCGGTCGTGGCCAGGGTCGAGGCGCTGGAGCGCTACGCGAGCCACGTGGCCGACGCCGAGCGTGCCTACCACGCGCGCGGCCAGATCGAGGAGCTGCGCGCCCGGCTGCCGCGCTACGAGGAGCTGGTGGCCGAGTCGGGCGCGGACGGCTTCGCCGTACCGGAGATCTCCCGGCTGGCCGACGACGCCGGCCAGTTGGAGGAGACGCTGCGCAGGAGCGTGCGCGAAGCCCACGAGGCCTTCCGCTACCTGGACGGTTGAGCGGCCTCCAGCAGCATGCCGGCCAGCGCGTCGGCGGCGTCGAGCCGGCCCAGCCTCTGGGCCGCCTCGGCCATCGCCGCGCGCAGCGCCGGGTCGGCCAGCAGCGGCATCAGCTCGGCCAGCAGCAGCTCGGCCGGCGGGTTCGGCTCCAGCAGCGCTCGGGCGGCGCCCGCGGAAGCCAGGTAGGAGGCGTTCTTGCGCTGCTCGTCGCCGCCGGTCGGGATGAGCGGGATGAGCACCGCGGGCTTGCCGATCGCGGTCAGCTCGGAGACCGTGCCGGCGCCGCTGCGCGAGATCACCACGTCCGCGGCGGCGAACAGGTCGGGCAGCTCGGCCCCGACGTACGGGACGGGGTGGTAGCGGTCGGCCAGCCCGGGCGGCAGCGCGACGGCGCGCATCTGGTCGATCCACGCGGGCCCGCACTGGTGGATCACCTGCGCGTACGGCAGCAGCCGCGGCAGGATCTCCGCGAGCATCGTGTTGATCTGCTTGCTGCCCTGGGCGCCGCCGGTCACGTAGATGAGCGGCACCTCGAAGGTCAGCCCGAACTGGTCGTAGGCCGCGGCGCGGTCGCCGTGGAGCAGCTCGGGCCGCACCGGGTTGCCGGTCACCACCGCCTTGTCGCGGGCGGAGGGGGGCAGGTGCTCCATCGACGACTCGTGCGACAGGGCGATGCGGGTGGCCATCCTGGCCAGGATGCGGTTGGCCAGCCCCACGACCGTGGTCTGCTCGTGCATGACCAGCGGGCGGCGCAGCAGTCTGGCCGCCACGCCGATGGGCACCGCGACGTAGCCGCCCGTGGACAGCACCACGTCGGGCTGGTAGCGGGCCGCGTGGCCGATCGCCTGCATGACGCCCAGCGGGATGCGGAACATGTCGGCCAGGTTGGTGCCCAGCTCGCGCAGGTTCGGGCGGCGGCGCAGCTTGCCCGTGGTGATCGCCTTGAACGGGATGCCGTGCTCGGCGGTGATCCTGGCCTCCAGGCCGCTGGCCGTACCGACCCAGAGAACGTCGTGGGGCACCCGCCGCCGCTGCACCGCGGCAAGGGTGGTCAGGGCGGGATAGGTGTGGCCGCCGGTGCCGCCACCGGTCACCAGCAGGCGAAGGGTTCGTGTCACGACGTCAGACTATTGCCGCCAGGAGGGACACTCGCGCCACGACCGGGCCCCGCCCCCCGCGACGCGTGTCATGACCACGAGGAAGGGTATGCGCGGAAATATGCCGACAATCACCGAGGGCGATCTGTTCACCGCGACTCTCGAGGTCCTGGAGCATCCGCCGCTCGGAGTGCCCGCGCTCGACACGGGCCCGCGCGAGGCCGTCGTACGGCTGGCGGGCCAGACCACGCTCGTGCGCATCCTCGACGGCGCCGACGGGCGCGACCTCGACCTGGTGCTGCCCGGCGGCTACCGGCACCGGCACGGCAGGCTCAGGCTCACCGCGCAGCGGCTCGACCACGACCTGTACGCCATCAACGCGGGCGAGCACACCATCGCGCTGCTGCGCCTGCGCGACAGGGCCGTCGGCCTGCCCGCCTTCGACCCCGAGGGCAACCACCATCCCGCCCTCCGCCCGACCAGGCCGCTGCCCCGGCGCCGGACGCGGCCCCCCTGCCGGACCTCGCCATGGGAGACGCTGCGCCTCGCCCTGGAGGTGGCGCTGCCGATCGTCGCCCAGGGCGTCGTCCTGCGCCGGCCGCTCGGCGTGCGGCTGGCCGCCCTCCTCAGGGCCGACGAGCGGGCCAACCGGCTGCTGGCCCGGCTGCGCGACCGCCACGACGGCGGCCCGCTGCTGGTGCGGATCCCGTTGCGCGGCTGGGCGGTCATCCCGCTGACCGGCGCGGACGTGCGGCGGGCGCTGCACGGCGCCGAGTTCACCCCCGCCAACAGGGAGAAACAGGGCGCGTTCGGCCACTTCCAGAGCGACGCCGTGCTCGTCACCAGGGATCCCGAGCTGCGCGCCCGGCGCCGGGCGTTCAACGAGGAGGTGCTCGGCCCCGGCGCGATCGCCGGCGACGTGCGGGCGAAGGTGGCCGAGGAGATGGCGGCGCTGCCCACGCGGGGAGTGATCGACTGGCCCTGCTTCCAGGCGGCGCACCGGCGGATCGCCCGGCGCGTGGTGCTCGGCGACGCGGCCCGCGACGACGAGGAGCTCAGCGCGCTGCTGGACCGGCTGCGGGCCGACGCCAACTGGTTCTCCCTGCGGGCCCGCCGTACCGACGTGCGGGTCGCCTTCCAGCGGCGGCTGGAGGGGCACCTGCGCAGGGCCGAGGAGGGCAGCCTGGCCGGGCTGCTCGCCCGCACGCCGGCCGATCCCGTCGTGCACGCCGAAGGCCAGGTGCCGCACTGGTTGTTCGCCTACGACGCGGCCGGCATCGCGGCATGGCGGGCACTGGCCCTGCGGGCCTCCTCCCCCGCGTCGCCCGACGGCCCGTCCGGCGACGCGGGGGAGGAGGCCGGGTCGCGCGCGTCCGTGCTGGAGTCGCTGCGGCGCTGGCCCACGACGCCTGCCATCCTGCGCGACACCACGGCGCCGACCACCTGGCGCGGGATCACCGTGCCCGCGGGCAGCGCCGTCGCCGTCATCACCTCCTTCATGGACCAGGTCCCCTTCAGCGACGGGCCCGCCCGCTGCGCAGGGGAGGGGCTGGTGATGCTCACCGCGACGCGCGTGCTCGCCGAGATCCTGCGCGTGCGAGAGGTCGCTGTGGTGGGTGCGCCGGCCCTGTTCGACCACTTCAGCCTCCGCTTCGCCGTACAGCCCCGCGGGCGATAACGTTCGCCCATGCGACTCGGCGTTCTGGACATAGGCTCCAATACTGTCCACCTGCTCGTGGTGGACGCCCACCGGGGAGCCCGCCCCATCCCGGCCTACTCCCACAAGGAGGAGCTGCGCCTGTCGGAGCACCTGGAGGACGGCGACCGCCTGTCCAGGCGCGGCATCGAGCGGCTGAGCGCGTTCGTGGCCGAGGCGCTGCAGATCGCCGAGGACAAGGGCGTCGAGGACTTCATGGCCTTCGCCACCTCGGCCGTCAGGGAGGCGGCCAACGGCGAGCAGGTCGTGGCCAGGATCAACGCCGAGTGCGGGGTCGACATCGAGGTCCTGTCGGGCAGCGAGGAGGCGATGCTGACCTTCCTGGCCGCCCGGCGCTGGTTCGGCTGGTCCTCCGGCAGGCTGCTCACCCTCGACATCGGCGGCGGGTCGCTCGAGATCGCCGGAGGCATGGACGAGGAGCCCGACGTCGCGGTCTCCCTGCCGCTGGGCGCGGGGCGGCTGACCCGCGACTGGTTCACCTCCGACCCGCCCTCGGCCGAGGAGGTGCGCAAGCTGCGCAGGCACGTCCGCGCCGAGATCGCCCGCCGGGTCGGCGACATCGTCAGGTACGGCGGCCCGCACTGCGCCGTGGCCACGTCCAAGACCTTCAAGCAGCTGGCCAGGATCGCCGGCGCCCCGCCCTCCGGCGAGGGGCCCTACGTCTCCCGCTCGCTCACCAGGAGCGACCTGGCCGAGTGGGCGGTCAAGCTGACCAGGATGGACGCCTCGGCACGAGGGGAGCTGCCGGGCGTCTCCGAAGGCCGGGCCGCGCAGCTCGCCGCGGGGGCGATCGTCGCCGACGCGACCATGGACCTGTTCGAGATCGAGAAGCTGATCGTGTGCCCGTGGGCGCTGCGCGAGGGTGTCATCCTGCGCCGCCTCGACCTGCTGCCCGGCCGTTTCGGCTGAAGGAGGCCCTGGCGGCGGGACCGGACGGCCTGAGGGTCATGCCGGAAGCGGCATCTCGCTCGATACGGCATTTCACTCGATAGTGGCATGACCCACCCGATCGCGGGCAGCCGCTCCGGCATGGTGTGGACACTGCTCAGCCTCGCCGCCACCCTGGCGATCGTCGTCGGGCTGGTCGCCCTCGCGCTGCTCGCCGTCTCCGTCGTCGTCCTGCTGGCCATCGTCCTCATGGCCGCGGTGTCGGGAAGGGAGCCTCGTCCTCGAAACGTAGCTTCTTCTCCAAACTGACGATCGTGCCGTGCTCCCTGCGCTGGGTGAAGCGCACGTCGTCGGCCAGGGCCCGCATGATCTGCAGGCCGCGGCCGTACTCGGCGCCGGGGGCCGGATCGCCGACGCTGTGCGGATCGAACCCGCCTCCGGTGTCCACGACCCTGATGACGCAGCGGTCGTGATAGACCCCCGCGCTCACGGTGTACTCGTCACTCTGCACCGCGTGCCTGATCACGTTGGCGCAGGCCTCGCTGAGCATGAGTTCGATGTCTTCTCTGATCGGCCGCACGACATGGAGCGAACGCAGGGTGCCGTCGAGCGTCTGTCTGATCACCGGCACGCTCGCGGCGTCCCTCGGCAGCCGAAGTGCTATGGTCGCCTCCACTGCGCCTCCTCAGACCTCGGGGATCAGACCGACCGCGTCCTCCTGGCCCCTGTCAATGATCATCTGGTTCAGGGTCTCGACGAGCTCCTCCTGGTCGTAGTCGCCGTCAGGCAGCAGGTCGAAGTAGACCATGAGGTCGGCGGGCAACTCGGCGGCCGTCATCCGTTTGGTGATCTCCAGGTGGCTGAGGCGTTCCTGGCCGGTGTAGAAGCCGTCGATGAGCTCCTTGACGCGTGCGATCTCCTCTTTCCCTGTCATGCGATGGCCCGTGCCCCGAGAGCCGCGTCTCAATCGTCGCCGCGGCCCTCGAGGATCTCCAGGGCCACCCTGGTGGCGATGTCGCGGCGCTCGTCCTCGCCGATGTCGTACTGCTGGGTCAGCCACATCCCGGTGTGGAGGGTGAACAGCGCCACCGAACGGCGCAGCCGTACGGCGATGGGGTCGTCGGGGCCGCTGAGCTCCTCGGCCACCGCGATCATCCGCTCGCGCATCGCCATCAGGGTCGGATGGTCGCGCAGCGAGGTCTGGTTGCGCTCGAGGAAACGGCCGAGGTCCTGGTGGCGCGTGCGCCGTAGCTGCTCGGCGTAGCGAAGGATGAGCTCCCTGCGCGTCTCGGCCGTCTTGGGCCGGGTCCGCAGCCAGGCGAGCAGCTCGTCCTGCTCGGCGATCCTGTCCTCGGCCAGGCTGGCGACGATGTCGTCCTTGGTCTTGAAGTGGTAGTAGAGGGCCGCCTTGGTGACGCCGAGCTCTTCGGCGATCTCGCGAAGGGAGGTGGCTTCGTAGCCCTGCTCGGTGAAGAGCCTGAGCGCGATCTCCTGGATCTTCGCCCGTGTGTCTTCTCGCATTTCGGTCCAATTTCACTTGACGGCCGGCAAGTAAGACCTTAGCTTAGCGTCTGCTTGCCGGTCGGCAAGTAAGTGGACGTTCTCAATCGGGGAGATTCCGTGGAGCGACGGCGGGAGGTCATGGCGGTACTGCCGGGCCTGATGCTCGCGATGGTCCTCGCGATGCTGGACAACATGATCGTGGGCACGGCGATGCCCCGCATCGTCGAGGAGCTGGGCGGCCTGACACACCTGTCCTGGGTGGTGACAGCGTACGTGCTCGGCACGACGGTTTCGACGCCCATCTGGGGCAAGGTCGGCGACCTCTACGGCCGCAAGAGCATCTTCATGGCCTCGATCGTGATCTTCATGATCGGCTCGGTGCTGTGCGGCATGGCCGGATCGTCGATGCTGGGCGGACCGGCCGACGGCATGGCCGAGCTGATCGCCTTCCGTGCGATCCAGGGCCTGGGCGCGGGCGGCCTCATGGTCAACGCGATGGCCATCATCGGTGACCTGGTCCCGCCCCGGGAGCGCGGCCAGTACCAGGGCATCATGGCGGGCGTCATGTCCCTCGCCATGATCGCGGGCCCGCTCGTCGGCGGCTTCATCACCGACCACCTCGACTGGCGCTGGGCCTTCTACGTCAACCTGCCCGTCGGCGCCGTCGCCCTGGTCCTGCTGGCCGTGAAGCTCAAGCTGCCCAGGCACCGCACCGAGGCGCGCATCGACTGGCTCGGCGCGGCCCTGCTGTCCATCGGCATCACCGCCCTCGTGCTCATCACCACCTGGGGCGGCAACGAGTACACCTGGGGCTCTCCGCAGATCCTCGGCCTCGCCGCGCTCGCCGTCGTCTCGCTGGCGCTCTTCATCCCCGTCGAGCGGCGCGCCGCCGAGCCGATCATGCCGCTGCAGCTGTTCCGCAACCGCAACTTCACGCTCATCTCGGCGGTCGGCTTCCTGCTCGGCTTCGCGATGTTCGGCGCGATCAACTTCCTGCCGCTCTACCAGCAGACCGTCCAGGGCGCCTCGGCCACCAACTCGGGCCTGCTGCTGCTGCCGATGATGGGAGCGGCGATGGTCGTGTCCCTGTTCGTCGGCAAGGCGATCACCAAGACAGGCCGGTACAAGGCCTACCCCGTGCTCGGCGGGGTGGTGATGGCGCTCGGCATGTTCCTGCTGTCGCTGATGGGCGTCGACACCCCCTCCTGGCAGACCGGCGTCTACATCGCCGTCCTCGGCGTCGGCATGGGCTTCCTCATGCAGACCACGATGCTCATCGCCCAGAACAGCGTCGAGCAGAAGGACCTCGGCGTCTCCAGCAGCGCCTCCACCTTCTTCCGCTCCATCGGCGGCTCGTTCGGCGTCTCCCTGTTCGGCGCCATCTTCAACAACCAACTGCTGTCCGGGCTGACCGACAGGTTCGGCGCCCAGACGGCCGAGCGGATGGTCGGCGGTGGCGGCCGGATGGACGCCGCCGCCCTCGGCGCGCTGCCGCCGCAGGTGCGCACCGGCTTCCTCGAGACGCTGGCGGGCGCCATCTCGGGCATCTTCTGGTGGGCGATCCTGTTCGCGGTCGTGGTGCCGGTGCTGGCGGTCTTCATCAAGGAGATCCCGCTGCGCGGCGGTCCCGCCGCCACGGACGAGGCCAAACTCCAGGCCGCCGTCGTCGAGTAGCACCCGGTCGGCGCCGCGCGGCCGGCTGACGGCCGGGGCCCGGCCGCGAGCGCCGGGTCCTGGGCCGCATGAGAGAGCGCGGTCGGTCCGCGGCTCACGGCGGCGGCCCGCGACCGGCGGCCACGGCCAGGGCGACAGGCGGTGGTCGTCGGCCTGTGCCCGAACGGTGCGGTTCAGCCCCAGGCCGCCAACGCCGGCCGGGGACCTGCCGGGCGGGCCGCGGCTACCGGCGCCGGTCGTCGGCCTGCCGGTGGCGGGTGAGGTCGAGTTGCAGCAACTCGGTGTCGACCCAGCGGCCGAGCTTGAAGCCGACCCCGGTCAGCCGCCCGGCGGAGACGAACCCGAACGCGCGGTGCAACGCCACCGAAGCCGCGTCACCGGTGTCGGCGATCACCGCCACCACCTGCCGCATCCCCGCCTTCGCGCAGCGCTCCAGCAACTCGCCGAGCAGCGCCCGGCCCAGCCCCTGCCCGGTACGGCCCGGCGCCAGGTAGATCGAGTCCTCCACGGTGTGCCGGTAGGCGGGCTTGGGCCGCCACTGGCTCGCCAGGGCGTATCCCGCCACCTCGCCGTCCACGTCGGCCACCAGGAACGGCAGGCCCCGCGCGTCGAGATCGCCGAGCCTGCTCTCCCAGAAGGCCGGCTCGGGCGAGATCTCGTCGAAGGTGACGACACTCGTGGCCACGTAGTGGGCGTAGACGGCGGCCATCGACGGCAGGTCACCTGCGGTGGCGGGGCGGATCAACACGAGCCCAGCCTACTGACGGCCCCGCCCCGGGCCCGCCTCACCCTTCGCCCCGGCCGCTTCGCCCCGGCCGCTTCACCCCGTGGTCCGGCATCTGGGCCTGCCCCGCCCCGGGCCCGCTTCACCGTGACCCCCTTCCCAGGGAAACCTTCGCCACTGGCGTCGCCTCGCCGGGTGAGCGGCCCGAGCGCCCGGTCCCGTCGCGGGGGATCACCGGCCTGCGCCGTGGCCGCACAACGGAGCCGCAGGGCCCGCCGCCAGGGCCGAGACGTCAGTTCAGGCGGCTGATCAGCAACTCCACGCCGTCGAGGATGCACCGCAGGCCGAAGTCGAGCGCCTGGTCCTTGCCCGCCGGCTCGGCCAGGGCCGCGGACAGCGTGGGGAAGCGCTCTTCGCGCCCGGCCAGCATCGCGCCCATGGCATCACCCATCGCCTGCTCGGGGGCGCCGGCCGGGGTCCCCGCGGCCTGCTGCGCGATCACCCGCGCGTGCCCGGCGAGGGTGGCGGCCGTGTCGAGGATCTCCGAGCCGGCCAGCCCGGTACCGGCCAGCGCGGCGGTGGCCTGTTCCAGCCAGCCGAGTTCGTTGGGCCCGAAGGCGCGTGCCCCGACGGTGGCCTCCAAGGCCCACGGATGCGCCCGGAACCGGTCGTACATCTGCCGCGCCCACGAGTCGAGCGTCTGCCGCCAGCCGCCGGCGACCGCGGCCGGCGGCGGTGGTTCACCGATCGCCAGATCGACCATCAGCGCGACCAGTTCCACCTTGCCCGGCACGTAGCGGTACAGGGCCATCTTCGTGACGCCGAGCCGCTCGGCGACCCGTTGCATCGTCAGGGCCGCGAGCCCGTCGGCGTCGGCGATCTCGATGCCGGCGGTCGCGATCGTGTCCAGGCTCAGCGTCGGTTTCGGCCCGCGTTTCGGTGCGGCCGGCTGTTCCCACAGCAGCGTGATCGCCGTCGTCTCGGTTGCCATCGGCACTCCCTTGCACCATGCGCTCAACTGTGTCTATCGTACACTGTGTCCAACGGATACAGTTTTTGTGAACAGGAGAGTGCTGTGATCACTTCCGCGCTGCGCGGCCTGCGAGTTCTGATCTCCGGCGCCGGAGTCGCCGGCCCCGCCCTGGCGTACTGGCTGTCCCGGTACGGGGCCGACACCACCGTCGTCGAGATCGCGCCCACGCTGCGCACCTCCGGCTTCGCGGTCGACTTCCGCGGGCCCACCCACCTGGGCGTGCTGTCGAAGATGGGTGTCCTGGACGAACTCCGGGCGCTGCAGACCCACGCAGGCGCGATGCGCTGGGTGGACGAGCACGGCCGCCGGCTGTTCGAGCTGCCCGCCGAGTTCGCCGGAGGTGACATCGAGGTACTCCGCCGTGATCTGTCGAGGGTGTTCTACGAGCGCGGCGTCGAGCGCACCGAGTACCTGTTCGGCGACGCGATCGCCGGCGCGGTGGAGACCGCCGACGGCATCCGGGTCGAGTTCGGCCGGAACGGCTCGCGCACGTTCGACATGATGATCGGCGCTGACGGGCTGCACTCCGGTGTACGCCGCATCGCGTTCGGGCCCGAGCAGAGCTACGTACGGCACCTCGGCTACTACCTGGCCGGCTGGCAGCTGCCCAACGCGTTCGGCGCGGATGCCACGCCCCAGCAGTACAACGTGCCAGGCCGGATGATCGGCGTCTCCGCCGACCAGCGCGACCCGGATCGGGCGGGGGTCTTCGCGGTGTTCGCCTCGCCGCAGCTCGACCACGACTGGCGCGACGTCGAACAGCAGAAGAAGCTCGTCGCCGACGCGTTCACCGGCATGCGCTGGCATGTGCCCCGCCTGCTCGCCGGGCTGCGCGACGCACCGGAGCTGTATTTCGACTCGATCAGCACGGTCCGCGTCCCGGCCTGGTCATCAGGACGTGCCGCGCTGCTCGGCGACGCCGCCTGGGGAGTGACGCTCGGTGGGATGGGCGTGGGTACCGCCGTCGTGGGCGCCTACGTGCTGGCCGGCGAGCTGGCCGCCGCAGGAGGCGATCACCGTGCCGGCTTCGCCGCCTACGAGAACCGCATGCGACCCTACGCCGCCCGATGGCAGCGGGGCGCCAACCCCGGAAAGTTCCTCGCCCCGGCCGGCGCCTTCGGGCTGTGGTTCCGCAACGCCCTGTTCAGCACCAGCCTGGCCCAGAAGCTCATGATCAGCAGTACCAAGTCGCTGGCGACCAGCGCCGACCTGCCTGACTACGACTCTCTTGTCGGTGGCCGTGCGTAACGGTACGGCTTCCGCCCTGCCCGGAACCCGGTTCGCGGCAGCGGCCCGACGGCGCGAGCGCGCGGCACGCGCCTGACCCCACCAGCATGGGGAACGAGACGCCGGCGGTGCGGTGCGGACCTGGCAGGGGTCTCCCACCGCCCCCGGTCTCCGCCCTGATCCGCGGGCGGAAAACCAGAGGCGCCCGACCTGGCGAATGTGGACAATCGTCGCCATGGATCGCCACACCGTCCGCCGACCCCGCACGGCCGATGCCCCCGCCGTGCACGAGCTCGTCTCCACCTACGACATCTCGGTCATCGGCCTTCCCGACGTCACACTCGACGACATCGCCGACGAGCTCGGCGAGCTCGACACCGAGCGGGACGCCTGGCTGGCCGAGGACGACGCGGGCACGCTGAACGGCTGGGCGTGGATCATCCCCAAGGGCGACAGCGACGAGGCCGACGTCGAGGTGGTCGTCAGGCCGGGAACCGGCGACGGCGTGACGGACGGGCTCTGGGCGGCCGTCATGGAACGCTCCCGGCAGCTGGCCGCCGAGCGCGGACACGAAGGCCTCACCCTCGACATCGGCGTCTACCGCGCCGACGAGGACAAGCAGGCGCTGGTGAAGGGGCTCGGCTTCGCGCCCGCCACCAGCTTCCACCGGCTCGGCATCGACTTCGACGGACCTGTCGAGGCTCCCGAGCCGCCCGACGGCGTCACCCTTCACCCCGCGCTCACCGACGAGCTCAGGCGCGAGGCGCACCGCATCCACCAGGAGGGCTTCGCCGACCACTTCGGGTTCGTGCCGCTGCCGTACGAGGAGTGGCTGGGCCGCAGGCAGGCCTCGGCGGCCACCGACTGGTCGCAGGTGCTCGTCGCCCGCGTCGACGGCGAGCCCGCCGCGCTGCTGGTGGGCACCAACCACTTCGCCGACGACGAGAACCGGGGCTACGTCTTCACCCTCGCCACGCTTCCCGCCTTCCGCGGGCGCGGCCTCGGCCGCTTCCTGCTGCGTACGGCTTTCGCCGCCGACGCCGCCCGCGGCCGGAGGGGCACGCTGTTGCAGGTCGACGCCAACAACACCACGCCCGCGCTGGGCCTCTACACCTCCGCGGGCATGCGCCCGGTGCTCGTCATCGACGTCTGGCGCCGCCGCCTCTAGCGACGCCCGGCCGGGCCCGGCCACGCGGGTGACCAGCACACCCGCCCACCGCGCCCCCGGGCCCCGGCCTGCTCGCGGGAACGGCCCCCGCACGAGCGGGCATGGCCTCAGCCGCCGCCCGCACGGGCGGCCCGGCCCAGTCGCCCCCCGCACGAGCGGGCCCGGCCTCAGCCGCCCAGGGCGCGGATCCGGTGCCTGGCCAGGTGCTCCAGAACCGACTGGTTCGCCTCCCAGCCGTCGGGAAACTTCACCGGCACGCCGAGCTGCACCGACTCGGCCGACGGATGGGCGTCGAGCAGCTCGGAGATGCCCGCTCTCGCCACCACCACGCACGCGTGCCGGTGCCGGGAGGTCAGCACGCACAGCCGTCCGGACTCCAGGTGGAAGGCGGTGGCGTCCCTGCGTCCCGACAGCGGGTGCAGCACCACCGTCACGTCGTACTCCCTGCCCTGCAGCCGGTTGGCGGTGTCGACGGTGATCTCGGGCGGCACGCCGGCGCTCCTGATGGCCGCCACCTGGTCGCGGTGCGCGGCACCGATCGCGACCCGGTCGGCCGTCACCGGCCGCTCGCCCTTCTCCGAGAACGTCACGCCGCCGCGCTCCAGCAGCCTGGTGGCCAGCCGCGCCACCGCCTGCACGGCCTCGCCGTCGGTGCGGACCGTGTGGCGGCTGGGCAGTTCGAGCAGCGACCAGCCCGAGCGCGCCGCCTCCTCCAGCGCGCGGTCGTGCACGGTGCCCATGCCGCCGGTGGTCAGCTCCATCGCCCGCTCGCCGGGCCCGGTGCCCGACCGGAACCCGGTGAACGGGTAGAACGCCTGCGACACCACGGGCGCCGCCGAGGCGGGCAGCCGCCACGACACCGGCAGCCGGTGCACGGGCAGGTCGGGGTTGTGGCGCAGCAGCACCGACACGGCGCTCTGCAGCGGATCCCAGGACAGGCCCGCCCACCTGTCGGCCTCCACGATCGAGAACGGGTCGAGCTGGCCGGGGTCGCCCACGAACAGCGCCCGCTCGAACAGCCCGGCGATGCGCAGCAACTTGTCGGAGCGCATCTGGTAGGCCTCGTCGACGATCGCCCACGGCCAGGTACGGCCGCTGATCCAGGCCCACTTGTCGGCGGTGGCGATCACGACGGCCGGATCGTTGAGGTCCTGGATCCTGGTGCCGACCGTGACGCTCGGGATCTCCAGCAGCCGCAGCGGCGGCACGTAGCCGGAGGCGGACAGCCGGCCGACCGAGAGCTCGGGATGCTTGTCGGCGATGCGCTCGATCAGGTCGTCGACCTGCTCGTTGGTCTGCGCGACGATCATCAGCGGCTCGCCGGTCTCCGCCAGGTGCGCCGCGGCCCGCACGACCAGCGTCGACTTGCCCGCGCCCGGCGGGGAGTCGACGACCACGCCCCGGTGTCTGGGCAGGTCGGCCAGCACGGCCTGGATGACCTCTTCGGGGCTCATGCCCACTCCTCCTGGGCGTCCTCGTCGCTCGGGACGTACTCCTCGGGCGGCCCGCCGTGGGTCCACGGGGTGGCCTCCCTGTCGGGCAGCGCCGCCGAGCCCTGGAAGTCGTCGGTCAGCGAGGTGTAGCAGACCCGCTCGCCCGGCTCGGGCACGGAGCCGGGGGCCGGGGTCTTCCCCCTGCCCATGCCTTTGGTGATCTTCAGGGTGACCAGGCCCTCGTGGACGTCGACCAGCTCGGCGGCCTGGCCGCGGCGATCGGGCGTGCCGAGCGTGGCGCCGGGCGGCAGCCGTACGGGGTCGTCGGTCTTGATCAGGACGACGGGCCGCAGCTTGCGGGAGCGGCCCTCGCCCTCGGTGTGCCCGGGATCGGTCTCGATCACCTCGCCGGCGAACGCCTCGCCGGCCAGGCGGTACTCGGCCATGATCAGCGGATCGTCGTAGGCGCGCTGTACCTCGAAGGCGGCCTGCGCCCGTTCCATCCTGGACAGGCGGGCCGCGGCGGAGACGGCGCCGTCGCGGCGGGCCTGTGGCGGCGCGCCCTCGGCGATCTGCTGGGCCATGACGCTGTAGGAGCCCCTGTCGGCCTCCCACCTGGTCGCCACGCTCGCCCCCGCGGGCAGCGCCCGCAGCAGGTCGACGGCCTGCCACAGCAGCCGCCACGTCGGGGTCAGCTGGGTGCGCAGCGCCTCGGTGACGCGCTCGACGGTGCCTTCGTCGATCGCGGGCGCGAGCACCTCGGCGTCGAAGCCGGGGTCGGTGGCCGGCCCGGCGGGCGGCCAGATCAGCGGGTCCTCCGCCTCCTCGGCGGCCTGCGGCCCGGTCAATCCCGGCGGCGGAGCGATCCAGCCGATCAGGGCGGCCAGGTTGGCGTCCTCCAGCCCGCTCTGCCCGGTGGCCCAGTGGCGGCCGAGCTCCTCGGTGGCGGCCAGCGTCAGCGACGAGCCCGGGTGCGCGGCCCGCTCGGCGAAGTAGGTCAGCCACCTGCCCAGCAGCGGCACCTCCTCCGGCACCGGATAGGGCCCGTCGGTCCTGCGGAACCTGGTCGAGCGGCCGAGCAGCCTGGTGAACCCCACCCCCGCCGGGTTCGGCAGCAGCAGCTGGGGCGCGTCGAGTGCCCGCTCGTAGGGGTCGGCGTTCCTCTTCTCGACCGTCTCGGTGTGGGCCGCGAAGCTCTCGACGTACGGCAGCAGCACCCCCGCCAGCTCGGCCATGAAGGCGAAGCGCAGATCCCGGTTGCGCGGCTGGGATACCACCAGCAGCTCGGGGGCGTCGCGGTCGGTGCCGACCAGGGCCGCCAGCGGCGCCGCCGCCTCACCCGACAGCTTGAGCGGGACGAACACCATCGGCCGGTCGCTCACATGGCAGTGGCGCACGGTGGCCGTCGGCTGCGCCACGCCCTCCTTGACCGCCCTCAGCCGGGCCAGCGAGGTGAGGATGCTCACGCCAGGCACTCCCTGCGCAGCCGTTCGGCGTCCCGCAGCAGCCGGGCGATCTCCTCCTGGCCTGGCGCGGGCTCGCGGCGGCCGTCGGCCAGGGCCAGCGCCTCCTCGACCGTCGCCACACCGCCGAGTTCGTCGCGCACCTGCCGGCCGAGCAGGTCCGACGCACCCTCGAGGCGGGCCTCGTCACGGCAGAAGAAACACAGATCGCAGGTGGACAGGCAGTCGGGCGCGTAGCGGGCGGCCACCTGGTGCAGCGCCTCCGCCAGCTCGGCCGCTGGCCTGGTCGGCACCCCGTCGTCACCGGGCCGCAGGTCGAAGGTGAGGCCGTCGGGGAGTTCCGCCAGCAGCCGGTCGATCGAGGTCATCCTGGCCAGCTGCCGCTTCAGCACCGCCAGCTGCCTGCGCACGTCGACGAGCGTGGCCATCGGCCGGTTGGCGAAGTTCTCCGGGCACACCAGCACCACGTCGTGCGCGACCCGCAGCGGATCGTGGCCCAGCTCCTCCAACAGGGTGCGCAGCGCCAGCACGTAGACCGCCGCCTGCCGGGCCGCCGCCGCGACCGCCGCGGGGTCGGCCTGGCCGTCGATCACCGCGAACGACTTGATCTCCACGATGTGGAACTGCCCGCCCTGCTGGAAGGCCACCACGTCGGGCTCGAGGTAGGCGGCGTGGCCCGCGATGTCCAGGCTGAGCAGTGGATGGTCGTACAGCGTGCCCTGCTCCTGCCTGGCCGCCCGGTCGAACAGCGCCCTGGTGTGGGAGTGGCGCAGGTGGGCGCCGACGTTGTGCACGTCCTGGTAGGCGACCTCCTCGATCGGCAGGCTCAGCAGCCCGCGCAGCAGCCGCAGCAGCTCCGCGCAGCCGTCGGCCTTCACCAGCGCCTCGAAGGCGTTGCCCCTGGTGATCGCGAACGGCGACTGCCCGAACGGAGCGGGGAACCCCAGATGCCGCGCCGCCCGGTCCTTGTCGACGCCCGCGCCGTCCATCAGCGCCCTGCGCGCGCAGCCCGGATTGGCGGCCAGCGCGGCGATCGCCCTGGCGTCGTGGGGTTTGGCGGGGGTGGTGCCTCTCAGCGCGTCGAGCCCGTTCACCCGCTCATGCCTCCGCTCTCGTCCCCGGTCGTGCCCGTCTCACGCGCACGCCGCCTTCTCCGCGCCGTGTCCGTCTCACGCGCACGCCGCCTTCCTCGCGATCTCGCTCAGCGTAGTGGCGCCGAACAGTTTCGCGGCCTCATCCAGCTGCCGTCCGGCGCGTCCGGCCAGCTCGGCGCGGTCGCGCGTGTCGGCCACCAGGTGGACGGCCAGCTCCGCCTCCGCCGCCCGGACCACCACCGCGGGCTCGGGCCGCTCGAACCCGCCGCCCGCGCCCGGCACGTTGCGCGCCATCCTGGCCAGCAGCCGCCACGCCTTCTCCGACGGCTCGTCCAGCTCGCCGACCCGCGTGGCCACCCGCATGGTGGACCGCAGGAAGTCGACCCGCGGGCTGAGCGGGCCCACGACCCTGCGCTCCTGTGGCCAGGTGCTGACCGCCAGCAGGCCACGGGCCGGGGTGAGCCGGTCGGTCAGCGCCGCGCACACGTAGTGGGGCCTGCCGTACGGCGAGCGGCGGAAGGTACGCTCCTCGTCCCGCCTGAGCGTGCTGAGCTGGGAGCCTTTCAGCGGCTCGGCGAAGAACGCCTCGTGGACGCCCACCACCAGCCGCCCGGCGGCCGGCACCTGGAGCAGTGTCAGCGCCGCGTGCACCCGCTCCCGCACCGGCGGGCCCGTCCTGCCCCGCTGACCGGCCGTCTCAGGCTCGGGCGGGCTGCTCACCCGCAGGTCCCACGCCCGCTCCGACTTGCGCAGCTCGCCGCGCAGCTCGCGGGCCAGGGCGAGATCCCTGTCCCGTACGGCGGCGCGGACCCGGGTACGCAGCAGGTCGATGCGGCGCTCCAGGGTGTCGAGGTCGTCGGGCACCGCTCACCGGCCTTCGAGGATCATCAGCACCAGCCCGACGGCGATCATCACGGCGAACAGCGCCGAGGCGGCGGCGTAGCCGCGCGTGGCCGGTTTCCTCGACAGGGCGGTGGGGGACCCGTGCAGGTCACCCGCGGCCACCCCGCCCCATCCCGCCGGATGCCCTAACCCCTGCCCGGGCCCGGTGTGCGCCCCGGCCCATCCACCGACCGGCTGCTTGGCTCCTGCGCCGGGACCACCCTGGCCCGGCCCGGTGTGCGCGGCCGCCCAGCCCGCCGCCTGTCCCGCGCCCGTGGGTGTCTGCTGCCAGCCCGCCGCCTGCCCGGCCCCGGTGGGTGTCTGCTGCCAGCCGGGCGGTTGCCCTGCCCCCGCGGGCGCGCCCGGCCATCCGGCCTGCGGCCCTGAGGGTGCGGCGGACCATCCGGCCTGCGGCCCGCTCGGCCCTGAAGCGGCGGCGCCCGAGCCGCCCCAAGCGGCGGCGCCGTCACCGCCGCTCCAGCCCGCCGCCTCCGGCCCGTCCCCGAAGAGCGCCTCTCCCGGCAGGGCCGCGAGAGCGTCACGGAAGGCCGCGGCCGACGGGGTGCGCTGCGCCGGATCGGTGGCCAGCGCCCGCCGCAGCACCTCGGTCAAAGCCGGCGGCACCCCCGGGATCTCGGGCACGGGCTGCCGGTGCAGCGCCATGATCACGGCCAGGTTCGCCACCCCGGACTCGGGGAAGCGCGGCGGCCGCCCCGACAGCAGCGCGTAGAGCGTGGCCGACAGGGAGTACACGTCACCCATCGCGTTCGGCTCGGTCAGCTCGAACGCCTCCGGCGGAGCGTAGGCGGGTGTCAGCGACTCCCGCGTCACCGACACCTCGGCCCCCGGCTCCGGCATGGTCGCCAGCCCGAAGTCGGACAGCACCACGCTGCCGTAACGGTTGATCAGGATGTTGGCCGGCTTGACGTCGCGGTGCAGCACCCCGGCCGCGTGCGCCGCCGCCAGCGCGTCGGCGATCTTGACGCCCACGTCGCGCACCTCGGCCACGGGCAGCAGGCCCGCCCGCAACCGGTCGGCCAGCGACCCGCCGGGGCACAGCTCCAGCACCATGTACGGCCTGCCGTCGCGCAGCACCCCCGCGTCGTAGACGGCCGCCACGTGGGGATGTCCCGACAGCGCGCCCGCCGAGGTCACCTCGCGCATGAACCGCCGCTGGTCCCGTTCGGAGACGAGCACCCTGCTGTCGACCTTGAGCGCCACCTCCCGGCCCACCGCCAGCTGCCTGGCCTGGTAGACGACGCCGAAGCCGCCTTGGCCGAGCAGGCCGAGCACCTCGTAGCCTGGCACCTCGGGCGCCACAGCCCACCTCCGATCGCGGTCCTGGGGCGGCAGACTATCGCCCGCGGCCGACAGATCGAACGGGCCTGGTCGCACGGCGTCAGGCGACTCCAGGCGGCTTTTCCGCCCGGGATGACTCCAGGCGGCTTCCCCCCGCGCGGGATGCGGGATCAGCCGGGCGTGGTGCGGGTGTTCGGGGTGAGGCCGGCCGTGGCCTGCGCGTACAGCCGGGTCATGCCGGTACGGCCCGCGCCCACGTGCGGTCCTCGGTGAGGAAGCCGTCCAGCGTGAGCCGTTCGCGCTCCAGCTCGTCGGCCAGGTCCTCGTCGGTGAGCCGCTGCGACAGGAACGACTGGGTCCACACCCGTTCCCCGGCGGTGTAGCGCATGGTGGCCGCGAACGTGCCCGGCGCGACCTCGTCCACCCGCGTCATCATGATCCCGATGCCGTCGGCCTCACGGCCCCTGCCCACCGCCCATCGGTCGTGCGCCTCGGGCGGCTGCCACTGGATGAGCACGGACCCGTTCGCGGCGACGTGCCGCGCGCAGGCGGCCAGCAGGTCGCGGCGCAGTTCCCGGTCGGGGACGTTGATCAGGTAGGAGGCCAGGAGCACGGCGTCGAAGCGCCGGTCGAGCGCCAGCTCCTGCGCCCTGGCGTGGACGGTCTGCGCGCCCCGCACGTGCGCGAGCATCTCGGCCGACTCGTCGACGGCGACCACCTGGAAGCCCGCGGCGACGAGCGGGTGGGTCACCCGGCCGGTGCCCGAGCCGAGTTCGAGGATGCTGCCGCCGGCGGGCACCGCCGCGCCGATGATGTCGGCCTCGTCGCCCGGCGGCAGCAGGGTGTAGAAGTCGACCGGCGATCCGTCGGGGGTGATGGCTCCTGGTCCGGTTCCGCTGTTCATGATCCGACCCTAACCGCGGAGGGCGCCTCATGCGGCAGGAGCGGCCCGCCTGGCGGCGGTCGGCCGTGGGCGCCCAGGCGGGCGCGGCTATCCTGGCCCCGTGAACGGCAGGGATCCCGATCGGCGCAGGGCGCTGCTCGACGCGGCCGACCGGGCGATCCTGCGGGACGGGCCCGAGGTGTCGATGGCGGCCATCGCGGCCGAGGCGGGGATCACCAAGCCGATCCTCTACCGCCACTTCGGCGACAAGAGCGGCCTCTACCAGGCGCTGGCCGACCGCCACGTGCGCCGGGTCATCTCGCAGCTGCGTCCGGAGTTCGCCAGGGCCAGGACCGATCCGCGCCGCCGCGCCGGCGCCGCCATCGAGATCTACCTCGACCTCATCTCGGTCAACCTCAACCTCTACCGCTTCCTGTTCCACCGCGCCAGCGCCGAGGACACCAGCGTCCGGTCCCACATGACGGCCCTGGTGCGCGGCCTGGGCGAGGAGCTGGGCGCGGTGCTGGCGGCCGACGAGGTCGTGGCCGACCCCGTGCGCGCGCAGATCCTCGGGCACGCCTTCGTCGGCATGGTGCAGACGACGGGCGACTGGTGGCTCGAGCACCCGGAGGTCGAGCGCGCGCAGGTGGTGGAGGGGCTGGTCGACGTGATCGTGGCGGCCTTCACCCCGCGGAAGGCGACCACGCCCCGGGCCTGGCGGGGCGCCTGAGCGGCCGACACCCGCTCGTCCGACGCCTGCTCGTAGGCGGCGGGCGGGGGCCGGACATGGCGCGGGCCCCCCCAGGAGAGGGGGACGGGCCCGCGTGCCGTACCGGAGAGGGGGTCAGTGGGAGCCGGACAGGTCCAGGTCCTTGACCCGCGGGTCGCCCTCGTCGGCGAAGTACTCCGACGGGCGGGTGGCGTCCTCGCCGTCGGCCACCTTGGCCGCGCGCAGCGCCAGCGTGGCCAGCACGGCCACGACGAGGTTGACCGTCAGCGCGATCGCGCCCGCGTAGATGGTCATGGGGGTGTCGAAGCCGAAGTTCTTCAGCGGGAAGGCCGACCCGCCGAAGTGCAGCTTGCCGTTGGCGGGGTTGGGGATGAGGTAGAGCATCCACATGCCCGCCGCCAGGCCGGTCGCCCAGCCGGCGATGAGCCCGCCCTTGTGGAACCAGCGGGTGTAGAGGCCGAGACCCACGGAGGGCAGCGTCTGCAGGATGATCACGCCGCCGATGAGCTGCAGGTCGATGGAGAACTGCGGGTCGAGCAGGAGGATGCACAGCACCGCGCCGACCTTGACGACCAGCGAGACCAGCTTGGAGACCCTGGCCTCCTGCGCGTCGCCGGCCTGCTTGTTGATGTACTCCTTGTAGATGTTGCGGGTGAACAGGTTCGCCGCCGCGATCGACATGATGGCCGCGGGCACCAGGGCGCCGATGCCGATCGCCGCGTAGGCCACGCCGGTGAACCAGTCGGGGAACATCTGGTCGAACAGCACCGGCACGATCGTGTTGGTGTCCGGCTTGCCGGTGGCCGGGTTGACGACGGGCTTGGTGTTCGCCGCGATGGCCATGAAGCCGAGCAATGCGATCAGGCCCAGCAGGAAGCTGTAGGCGGGCAGCGCCGACATGTTCCGCTTGATCACGCCGCGGTTCTTGGAGGCCAGCACGCCGGTGAGGCTGTGCGGGTAGAGGAACAGCGCCAGCGCCGAGCCGAAGGCCAGCGTGATGTACTGCAGCTGGTTGGCGCCGGTGAGCAGGATGCCGTCGGCGGGCGCCGGGGACTTGGCGAACTTGGCCGCCGCCGCGTCGAAGATGTTCCCCCAGCCGTCCAGCCTGGCCGGGATGTAGATGACCGCCGCGAGGATCACGATGTAGATCAGGGTGTCCTTGACGAAGGCGATCAGCGCGGGCGCGCGCAGGCCCGACTGGTAGGTGTAGGCGGCCAGGATCGCGAACGCGATGATGATCGGCAGGTGGCCGGTGATGCCCATGGCCTTCAGCACCGCCTCGATGCCGACCAGCTGCAGCGCGATGTAGGGCATGGTGGCGATCAGGCCGGTGATGGCGATCAGCAGCGCCAGCGTGGGCGAGCCGAACCGCGCCCTGACGAAGTCCGCGGGCGTGACGAACCCGTGCACGTGCGAGACCGACCACATGCGCGCCAGCACGAGGAAGACCAGCGGGTAGACCACCACCGTGTACGGCAGGGCGTAGAAGCCCAGCGCGCCCGCGCCGAAGACGAGGGCGGGGACGGCCACGAAGGTGTAGGCGGTGTAGAGGTCGCCGCCGACCAGGAACCAGGTGATCCAGGTGCCGAAGTTGCGCCCGCCCAGGCCCCACTCGTGCAGGCTCTCGATGGATTCGGGCCTGCGCCACCTGGCGGCCACGAAGCCCATGCCGCTGACGACCAGGAACAGCAGGATGAAGACGACCAGCTCGGTCGTGTGCTGCCCGGTCACTTGGTCATCCTGTACACGATCGACGTGCAGGCCACGCCGACCACGATGAAGGCCAGCTGGAGCCAGTAGAACAGCGGGAAGCCCGCCACTCTCGGCTCGTCGGCGTTGAAGAGGAAGGTCAGAAGAGGGAGCACGATCGGCACGAACAGCAGCCAGTTCCATGGACTGCGGTCGCTGCGCTCCTGCCCGGATTCGGGGGTGGACACGGCATCCTCCGGAACGTGAGTATTTGTCCGGAACACTAACGTTCCGGTGCTATTAATCCCGATTACTGAGACATTACGGTTTGGCCTAAACTCGGGTGTCTCATCATGTGGACGAGATGGCCGTGACCTTCGCAGCCCCTCGTCGGGGGTGAGGCGGCAGGTCCCACAGGCTGCGATCGCGGACATCACCGGGCAAGGCTTCTCCCTTCCGTTGCCCGGCACTGTAGAGACGTGACCGATCGGGGTCAGGTCTCCGATCGCCGAACGGTAGCCTCCTCGCGCCGAACGGTCAGCTCGTCGGCGATGTCCCGCGTGCCGTACCCCTCGGGGGCGGCGACCTCGGTGATCGGGTCGGGGCGGTCGTCGAACTCCAGGCGCAGCGCCCTGGACATGGTCGCGTGCATCTCGTACAGGCACGTGAAGTACGTCAGCTCGAGGATCTGCTCGTCGGGCAGGTGCCGCTTCAGCACCGCGAAGACCTCGTCGTGCACCCGGCCGCCGTCGAGCACCAGCCCGTCGGTGTAGGCCAGCACGGCCCGCTCCAGCTCGTCGAACACCTCGCTGACCTGCCAGTGCGCGACCGCGCTCACCTTCTCATCCGGCACCCCGAGCGCGCGCATCTGCTTGCAGTGCTGGGAGTAGACGAACTGCGACTGGCGCGCCCAGCCCGCCCTGGTCTGCCCCAGCTCCCGCAGCACGGGGTCCAGCTTCGACTCGCGGTAGAGCCGGAAGCCCTTCACGCAGTGCCGGAAGATCGCCGGATCCTGCGCGAACACCGTCCACCACGTGCCCGGCGATCCCGTCGCCGTGCCCTCCGGGGTCAGCAGCCGGTCGTAGAAGAAGGCCACGACCTCGTCGGTCACCTCTTGGCGGGGCACCTGGCGCAGGCGCGGCATCACACCGTCCTGTCGGCGGCGGTCCTGGGCTCGTGCCGCACGTCGCCGGGACGGCCGAGCTCGCGCTGCCAGCAGGCGAACTCGATCAGGATCCCGTCGGGGTCCTTGAAGTAGATGGACCTGACGAACACGCCCTCGTGCGGCTCGGGCGCGACCCCGAACTCGCTGTCGTCGTGGTTGAGCAGCACGCCGACGTCGACGCCCTTGGCGACCAGCCGGTCGCGGTACTCCTCGATCCGCTCCGGCGGGACGTCGAAGGCCAGGTGGTTCATCGACCCGACGGCCGACAGCAGCTCGCCCTGGTCGGGCAGGTTCTTCGGCGCCGAGACGCCGGGCACGCCGTCCGGCGCGTCGGGGAACCAGAAGAAGGCCAGCGCGTTGCCGCCGCCGCAGTCGAAGAAGAAGTGCTGCCCCCACCCCAGGGGCAGCTCGATCGTCTTGATCAGGGGCATGCCGAGGACGCCCGAGTAGAAGTCGACGGTCCGCTTCATGTCCGAGCAGACCAGAGCGATGTGGTTGACGCCGCGCAGCTCGAATTCGCCGTTCATGGTAATCAACTACTTATCACAGCGGTCTTCCCGAAAACATGACAGAGGATGTCGGGGTTCGCCGCGACGATCGTCCCATGAGTGAAACAGTCGCGCTGGTCGCCGGCGCCACCAGGGGAACGGGCAGGGGCATCGCCGTCGAGCTGGGCGCCATCGGGGCCACGGTCTACTGCACCGGACGCAGCACCCGCGAGCAGCGTTCGGAGATGAACAGGGACGAGACGATCGAGGAGACCGCCGAGCTGGTCACCAAGGCCGGCGGCAAGGGCATCGCCGTACGGACCGACCATCTGGACCCCGCGCAGGTCAAGCGGCTGATCGAGCGCATCGACGCCGAACAGGGCAGGCTGGACGTGCTGGTCAACGACGTCTGGGGCGCCGACCAGCTGTGGACGTTCGACGCGATGGTGTGGGAGCACGACCTGGACAAGGGCCTGCGGTTGCTGCGGCTGGCGATCGACACCCACCTCATCACCAGCCACCACGCGCTGCCGCTGCTCATCCGCCGGCCCGGCGGGCTCGTCGTCGAGGTCACCGACGGCACGGCCGAATTCAACGGCACGCGCTACCGCAACTCGATGTTCTACGACCTGGCCAAGGTCGCGGTGAACCGGCTGGCCTTCGCCCAGTCGCACGAGCTGCGCCCGCACGGCTGCGCCGCGGTGGCGATCACGCCCGGTTTCCTGCGCTCGGAGGTGATGCTGGAGAACTTCGGCGTCACCGAGGAGAACTGGCGCGAAGGGGCCCGAGTGCACGAGGATTTCATCCTGTCCGAAACCCCGGCCTACACCGGCAGGGCCGTGGCCGCGCTGGCCAAGGACCCGGACCGGATGCGCTGGTCGGGCTCCTCGCTCTCCAGCGGCGAGCTGGCCAAGGCCTACGGCTTCACCGACGTGGACGGCAGCAGGCCCGACGTGTGGCGCTGGATCGTGGAGGTCCGCGAGGCCGGCATCACCGCCGACCCCGCCGACTACCGATAGCGCCGGGTGTCGAGGAACTCGCCGATCATCGAGGCGAGCCGTCCGGCCGCGTGGCCGCACGGGCCCCGTACAGGGCCGACAGCCGACCGGCCGCCTCGGTCATGAGCGCGCGCAACTCGGCGGGCTCGAGCACCTCGGCCTCGGGGCCGAAGGCGAGCACCTGCGTGTAGGCGATCTCCAGCGACTCCACCGCCAGCACCACCGTGCCGTCGTCGGTCGCCGAGGCCAGTGCGTCGGCCAGCGCGGCCGGGTCGGCCACGTGCCGCAGCTTCCGCAGCCCCGCCGGGGTCAGGCGCAGCGTGATCCTGGTCCTGAGCAGCGAGCGGGCGAACTGCTCCGACCGTTCGGCCCAGAAGGCGGCCAGCTCGAAGGCGGGGTCGCGGTCGAAGCGCCGGCCCGTCAGCACGGTCACGTCGGTGAAGCGGTCGACCCGGTAGACCAGCAGGCGCTCGCCCGCCCGGCCGGCCAAATACCAGACGCCCGCCTTCAGCACCAGCCCGTACGGCTCGACGGTGCGCTCGGCGGCCTTGTACCTGGCGGTCACAGGATGGTCGCCCCACACCGCCCTGGCCAGCGGCGCCAGCGCCTCCGGCGGCGGGGTGTCGCTGGCGAACCAGCCGGGCGCGTCGAGGTGGAAGCGCTGGGCGGCGGTGGCGGGCGCGTCGCGCAGGCCGGGCGCGAGGGCGGCGGCCGCCTTCAGCCTGGCGGCGGCCGCGACGTCGCGCAGCCCCATGTCGCGCAGCGCGCCGGGCACGCCGGACAGGAACAACGCCTCGGCCTCGGCCCGGTCCAGCCCGGTCAGCCGGGTGCGGTAGCCGTCGACCAGGCGGTAGCCGCCCGTCCTGCCCCGGTCGGCGTAGACCGGGATGCCGGCCTCGGACAGGGCCAGCACGTCGCGGTGGATGGTGCGCTCGGAGACCTCGAGCTCCTGGGCCAGTTCGGCGGCCGTCATCCCGCCCCGTCCCTGGAGCAGGAGCACCAACGACATCAACCGGGCGGCCCGCACGCCCCGACTCTACCGATCCCGCGGACCCGCGAGCGGCGGCCTGCCGGGCGGGGCCGGGCGTCGTTCAGGCGCCCGGCAGGGGCAGCACCAGCGCGGAAGGCCGGTCGGGGTCGTGGAAGACCTCCACGTCGGCCGGCACCATGGGGCCGTCCAGCTCCAGCGGCTCGCCGGTGCCCGGGTTGCGGGCGATCGTGGGATAGGCGCCGCCGGCCACGTGCACCCTGATCCGGTGGCCCCTGGCGAACCGGTGCGCGATCGGCCACAGGTCCACCCGCACCCGGCGCACCTCGCCGTTCTCGCCGGTCACCAGCCGGCGCACGCCCTCGCAGACGTTCATCGAGCGCCCGTCCGGGTGCACGTCGCACACCCGCACGACGACGTCGACGTACGGCGTGCTCGACCTGACGTACAGCTCGGCCGAGACCGGGCCGATCGCCTCGGTGTCCTCCCGCAGCACGGGCGAGGTGTAGACGAGCACGTCCCTGCGCGCCTCCAGCCTGCGCTGGTCGCGCGGCCGGGAGTCGGCCAGCAGCACCGGGCCGCCCAGCACGGGCGTCGGATGGGCGGGGTGGTAGCGGTAGCGGTCCGGCGCCGACTCCAGCGGCCCTTCGGGGCCGAGCCCGAAGGCGCGCTGCAGGTGCCAGCGCACGCCACGCGTGCCCGGCACCGGCCAGTCGGGGTAGTCGCGCCACTCGCCGGCGCCCGTCACGTACAGCCGCACCGGGGAGGACCGCAGGCCCGAGACGTCGCCCAGCAGGTGCGCCCTGAACCATGCCAGGGCCTCCGCCCTGGTCACCGGGCCGTGCCTGAGGTCGATGTGCCACCAGGGGCCGATCGTCAGGTACGGCTGCCGCCCCGCCGCCCGCATCACCTCGTAGTCGCGCAGCTGCCACGGCAGGAACACGTCGTACCAGCCGCCCAGCATGGTGACCGCCGCCTCGACCTGCCCGACCGCCGGTGAGAAGTCCCGCCTGTCCCAGTACGGCACGGCCGGATCGGCGTGGTGGGTCAGCAGGTCGCGGTAGAACGGCAGCGCCTGTCCCGCCGAGACCAGGTCGAGCTCGGCCACCGGCCGCCCCGACAGCACGGCCCGCCGCGTCATCCGCGGCGCCCGCCACACCGCCGTGCCGCCGAACCGGCGCGCCATGCCGTTGGTCAGCGTGGTCCAGCTGAGCGCCGACTCCAGCGCGAACGCCCCGCCCACGTAGGCGGCGTCCCTGAACTGGGAGGCGGTGATCTGGGTGGCCATCGCCTTCAGCTCGGGTCCGGCCCAGGGGGCGATCGCCCACTGCGTGTAGCCGAGGTAGGAGGGTCCGTGCATCGCGAACGTGCCCGGGTACCACGCCTGGCGGCGCATCCACTCGAGGGTCGCCATGCCGTCGTCGTGCTCGTCGCCGAGCGGGTCGAGCAGCCCTCCCGAACCGAAGCCGCCCCGGCAGCTCTGGATCACGACCTGGAAGCCGTGGCGGGCGAACCCGCGCCCGTAGGCCAGCCCGAACAGGCCGCGCCTGCCGTACGGCGAGCGGATCAGGATCACCGGGGCCCGCTCGGCCCCGACCGGCTCGTAGCGGTCGGCCAGCAGCGTCACGCCGTCCGGCATCGGGACGGGAAGATCCCGGTAGACACGCACACGCATTACCAATGAGTAACATAATCGCCCAGGACCGGACAATATGACGACCATCACGCGGCCCGTGCCGCATATTACGGTCGCGTAAGGCGATCTCTGCTTGGCAAACTATCCGGTCATGGGACGAATTGCTTCATTTGTCGCTTTGGGGGACAGCTTCACCGAAGGTCTCGAGGACCCCGCCGACGTCGGATACCGGGGCTGGGCCGACCGGCTGGCCGAGCACATCGCGGCCGAGCGGCCGGGGTCGCGCTACGCCAACCTGGCGGTGCGGGGACGCCTGATCGACGAGATCGTCGGCGAGCAGGTGCCGCAGGCCCTCGCGCTGCGCCCCGACCTCGTCTCGCTGTGCGCGGGAGGCAACGACATCCTGCGCCCGGGAAGCGGTCCCGAGGTGGTCGCGGCCCGGCTGGAGGAGGGCGTGGCGGCGCTGAACGCGGCGGGGGCCAAGGTGATGCTGTTCACCGGGTTCGACCTGCGCGAGGTGCCGGTGATGCGGCTGGCGCACAGCAAGATCGAGGTCTTCAACCTGCACATCCACGACATCGCCCGCCGCTACGACACCTTCCTGGTGGACCTGTGGCCGATGGCCGTGCTGCGCGACAGGCGGGCCTGGAACGAGGATCGGCTGCACCTGTCGTCCGACGGCCACCGCCGGGTGGCGTTGCGCGCGGCCGAGGTGCTCGGCGTGGCCGTCGAGGAGGGCTGGCGCGAGCCGTACCCGCCGCAGGTGCCGCCGCAGTGGACCGACGCCCGCCGTGCGGACCTGCGGTGGGCCAGGCAGTACCTCGGCCCGTGGATCAACCGGCGCATTCACGGACGCTCCTCGGGCGACGGCGTTCCCCCGAAGCGTCCCGAACTGGCCCCGCTGGACACGGTGTCCTGACCGGCCGCCGCGCTGACCGTCCGCCGCCCCGATCGGCCCGCTGTCCTGGGGTGGCGCGCCCGTGTGTCGCGTTGCGTGATCTCCGATGCGGCGGCTAGGCTTGCCACATGCGAATCCGCTTGCAGCTTCAATGGTGGCGCCGCTTCTAGGCGGCGCGAGATTCGCATTCCTCAAACGGACGGCCGCCCCGGAAGGCGGCCATTCCTGTCTCCGCCCCGGGGCTCATGAGCTAGCAAGGGGCTTTGAGTGGAGACGAGCGGATATACCACCGCTGGGGGCGTCAGCGTCGAGCGTGAGATACGTGAGGTGCCGGAGGCGGCCCTCGAGGAGATCGTGACCGCGCTGGGCGAGCGACGCGGCGGCGCGTTCTCCTCCGGCATGGACTACCCGGGCCGCTACAGCCGATGGGCGTTCGGCTACGTGGACCCCTGCGTCGAGCTGGTCGCCAGGGGGCGCACCATCGCGGCGCGCGCGCTCAACGAGCGCGGCAAGGTGGTGCTGCCCGTGCTGGCGTCCTGCCTGCTGGCGGCGGGCAAGCCCGTCTCCGAGCCGACGGACGTCCACGTGGAGGTCCACATCGCCGAGCCCGGCACCGAGCCGGGCGAGGTGCTGCCGGAGGAGATGCGCAGCCGCCGCCCGACGGTGTTCACCGCCATCCGCGAGGTGATCGCCGCCTTCAAGGGCGCCGACCCGCACCTCGGCCTGTACGGCGCGTTCGGCTACGACCTGGCCTTCCAGTTCGAGCCGATCCGCCACGAGCTGGAACGGCCGGCCGACCAGCGCGACCTGGTCCTCCACCTGCCCGACAGGATCGTCGTCATCGACCGGCAGCGCGAGACGTGCGTGGAGCACCGCTACGAGTTCGCCGTGGACGGCGTCTCCACCAAGGGTCTGGAGCGCACCGGCGAGACCTTCCCGCAGGTGGCCCCGGACGAGATCCCGAAGAACCCGGAGAAGGGCGCCTACGCGAGCGTCGTCGCGGCGGCCAAGGAGCGCTTCAAGCGCGGCGACCTGTTCGAGGTCGTGCCCGGCCAGGTCTTCCACGCCCCCTGCGCCGACCCGGCGTCCTTCTACCGCGGCCTGCGCCAGTCCAACCCGGCCCCCTACGAGTTCATCATCAACCTCGGCGACGGCGAGCACCTGGTGGGCGCCTCGCCCGAGATGTACGTCCGCGTCACCGGCGACCGGGTCGAGACCTGCCCCATCTCCGGCACCATCGCCCGCGGCGCCAACCCCGTCGAGGACGCCGAGGCCATCCGCACCCTCCTGTCCAGCGTGAAGGAGGAGTCGGAGCTGACGATGTGCACCGATGTCGACCGCAACGACAAGTCGCGCATCTGCGTGCCCGGCAGCGTCCAGGTCATCGGGCGCCGCCAGATCGAGCTCTACTCCCGCCTGATCCACACCGTCGACCACATCGAGGGCCGCCTGCGCCCCGAGTTCGACGCCCTCGACGCCTTCCTGACCCACATGTGGGCCGTCACCGTCACCGGCGCCCCCAAGACGTGGGCGATGCAGTTCATCGAGGACCACGAGGCCACCACCCGCAGGTGGTACGGCGGAGCGATCGGCTACATCGGCTTCGACGGCTCGATGAACACCGGCCTGACCCTGCGCACCGCGCAGATCAAGCACGGCGTGGCCACCGTCAGGGCGGGGGCGACGCTGCTGTTCGACTCCGACCCCGAGGCCGAGGAGCGCGAGACCGAGCTCAAGGCCAGCGCCCTGCTCGGCGCCCTGGCCGCCGTCAACCAGCCTGCCTCGGTCGCGCAGGCACCGGTGCGGGAGCAGCCGGGCCAGGGGATGAAGGTCCTGCTGGTCGACCACGAGGACTCCTTCGTCAACACCCTGGCCGACTACTTCCGTCAGGAGGGCGCCGACGTCGTCACCCTGCGCCACGGCTTCCCGGCGGAGATGATCGACACGATCGCCCCCGACCTGGTGGTCCTGTCGCCGGGGCCCGGCTGGCCGTCCGACTTCGGCATGTCGGCCCTCATCGACGAGGTGTACGGCAGGGCCCTGCCGGTCTTCGGCGTCTGCCTCGGCCTGCAGGCCATGGTCGAGCAGGCCGGCGGCAGCCTGGACCTGCTCGGCTACCCCGAGCACGGCAAGCGCGGCCGCGTCTCCAGGGTCGGCGACAGCGCCCTGCTCGAGGGCCTGCCCGCCGAGTTCGTCGCCGCCCGCTACCACTCGCTGCACGCCAAGCGGCCGGGCGTGGTCGGGTTCACCGTCACCGCGCTCACGCCCGACGGCAACGTGATGGCGATCGAGGACACGGCCAACCGGCGCTTCGCCGTCCAGTTCCACCCCGAGTCGATCCTGACCGTGGAGGGCGGGGCCGGCGCGAAGATCATCGCGAACGTCCTGCGCCTGGCACGCAGGTCCTGACCGGAACACCGGGGCGAGGGCTCCCTCCCGTCCGGAGGGAGCCCCGTCCCCGCCGCGTGGGCGGTCGCGCGGCGGCGGTTCCCGCTGCGGGGGTCTTCGATGTACGCGGTCGGCAAAATTTCCGTGACCGGCTGTGATCACGCTCTAGAGTCGGGCGCATGCTCCCCGTCACCCTCCCGGACGCCGTGCGCGATGCCCTGCTCGCCCCGCTCGTCGACCACCACTGCCACGGGGTGCGCCGCGACGATCTCAGCCGCGCCCAGTTCGAGCTGCTGATCAGCGAGTCCCGCCTGCCCGCCCCGCCCGGCACCACCCACTTCGACACGCCGTTCGGCGCGGCCATCCGCCGCTGGTGCGCGCCCGTGCTCGACCTCGACCCCCACGCCCCTCCGGCCGTCTACCTCGCCAGGCGCGCCGAGCTCGGCGCGGAGGAGGTCAACAGCCGGCTGCTGCGGGCCGCGGGCGTGGTCGCCTTCCTCGTCGACACCGGCCTCGAGGCGCCCGAGCTGCTGACGGCGGCCGAGATGGGCCGGCAGGGCGGCGCGGCGGCCGACGAGATCGTCCGCCTGGAGCAGATCGAGCAGGACATCGCCGAGACCGCGGCCGTCGCGGTCGACTACATGGACAGCCTCACCGAGGAGCTCACCGCCAGGGCGGCCCGCGCCGTCGGGTTCAAGTCGATCATCGCCTACCGGTGCGGCCTCGACTTCGACCCCTCACGGCCCAGCAGGGGCTCGGTGATCGCCGCGGCCAACCGCAGGCTCTCCGATCCCAAGGAGCGCCTGGCCGACCCGATCCTGCTGCGCCACCTGCTGTGGACGGCCGTCGACGTCGCCCGCGAGCGCGGGCTGCCGATCCAGTTCCACACCGGCTACGGCGACGCCGACCTCGACCTGTCGCGCGCCGACCCGGCGCGTATGACCGGCTTCATCAGGGCGCTGCAGCCCCTCGGCGTGCCCGTCGTCCTGCTCCACTGCTACCCCTTCCACCGGCAGGCCGCCTACCTCGCGGGGGTGTTCCCGCACGTCTACGCCGACGTCGGCCTCGCGCTCACCCACACCGCCGCGGGCTCGGCCAGGGTGCTCGAGGAAGTGCTGGAGCTGGTGCCGTTCCACAAGCAGCTGTTCAGCTCCGACTGCTACGGCGCGGCCGAGACCTGCCACATCGGCGCGCTGTACTTCAGGCGCGGCCTGGCGAGCGTGCTGGCGGCCAGGATCGAGTCGGGGGAGTGGACCGCCGCCGACGCCGCCCGTGCCGCCCACATGATCGGCTCGGGCAACGCCCGCCGCGTCTACCGCCTGTGAGATCTCTGGAGCTTTCTCCAGCGAATGCGCCGAACGCTGGACCGATCTCCATGTCGGAGGGTCGGTTGATCGTGTTCTTCTAGGCGCATGCAATCGAGAGTGATCGTGCCCGCCGGCCAAGGCCGGGCCGTGAAGGTCGCAGCCGGGCAGCGGGTGCGGGTGGTCGACGTCGACGGCGGCCAGGTCGGCGACCTGTTCGCCTTCGCCGCCGACGACGTGACCGAACATCTCAGCGCCTCCCACACCCGCGCCTTCACCAGCCGCCTGTTCCCCGCGCCGGGCGAGCACTTCGTCACCGACCGGCGCAGGCCCATCCTCACCCTGGCGGAGGACACCTCGCCGGGCTGGCACGACATGCTCATCGCCGCGTGCGACCCCGCCCGGTACGCCGCGCTGGGCGTGCGCGGGTTCCACGCCTCCTGCGCCGACAACCTGCGCCACAGCCTCGACCGGCTGGGCCTGCCGTTTCCCGGCACACCCCAGCCCGTCAACGTGTTCATGCGGATCCCCGTGGCCGACGACGGCGGGCTGAGCTGGCTGAGCGCGATCAGCCGCCCCGGCGACGCGATCACCTTCGAGGCCGCCATGGACTGCGTGGTCGTGGTCTCGGCCTGCCCGCAGGACCTGGTGGAGATCAACGGGCACCGGCCGACCCCGCTGGCCATCGAGGTGCTCGACCCCCACGGCCACACCCACGGCCACACCCACGGCGACCTCACCCACACCGAGGAGTGAACGAGCGATGACCCATCCCGCGCTGCGACCCGAACGGCTCGGCGGGCTCGAGCTGACCAACCGGCTCGCCGTCTCGCCCATGAGCAGGGTGTCGGCCGCCCCCGACGGCACGCCGACGGCCGAGATGACCGACTATTACCGCGCCTACGCCCAGGGCGGCTTCTCCCTCGTCATCACCGAGGGGACCTACACCGACACGCGCTACAGCCAGGGATACCCCAACCAGCCCGGCATCGTCTCCGACAGGCACGTGGCCGCCTGGCGGGAGATCACCGACGCGGTGCACGCCGCCGGCTCGCCCATCGTGCTCCAGCTCATGCACGCCGGCGCGCTGTCGCAGGCCAACCGCCACACCGACGTCACCGCGGGGCCGTCGGCCGTCACCCCGCGCGGGCAGAAGATGCCCGAGTACGGCGGGCACGGCCCCTGGCCGCAGCCGATCGCGATGAGCCAGGACGACATCGACGCGGCGGTGCGCGGTTTCGCGGAGTCGGCGGCCCGCGCCAGGCAGGCCGGCTTCGACGGCGTCGAGGTGCACGCCGCCAACGGCTACCTGCTCGACCAGTTCCTGACCGACTACACCAACCTGCGCGACGACCGCTACGGAGGTTCGGCCGCCAACCGGGCGAGCCTGACGGCCGAGGTGGTGTCGGCCATCCGCGAGCGGACCGGCCACGACTTCTGCGTGGGTGTACGGCTGTCGCAGACCAAGGTCAACGACTTCCGGCACCGGTGGGCGGGCGGCGCCCGCGAGGCGGAGACCATCTTCTCCACCCTGGCCGAGGTGGGCCCGGACTACCTGCACATCGCCAGCGAGGGCCGGGACTGGATCGAGACCGCCACCCTGGAGGGCGGCATCACCATCACCGGGCTGGCCCGCAAGGTGACCGGGCTGCCGGTGATCGCCAACGGCGGCATGCACGATCCGCGCCAGGCGGCCACCGTCCTCGAGGACGGGCACGCCGACGTGCTGTCCATCGGCAGGGGCGCGCTGGCCAACCCCGACTTCCCGCGGCGCCTGGCCGAGGGGCTGCCGCTGGCGGCCTTCGACCACGAGATGCTGCAGCCGATGGCGACGCTGAGCCATGCTCGTCTGTGGCGGCAGGCCGCCGAGGCGTCGGCCTGAGCCGGGTACGACAGGAGGACGGATGGGCAGCACCCAATCGTGGCACGGCGCGGCCAGCGCGGTCGTGACACTGACCTTCGACGTGGACGCGGAGACGCCGATACTCGCCCAGGGCCGCGGCTACGCGGACCACGCCATGACGATGTCGCACCAGGCCTACGGTCCCGAGGTCGGCCTGCCCCGCATCCTGGCGCTGCTGGACGAGCTGGCCGTTCCCGCCACGTTCTTCGTGCCCGGCTGGGTGGCCGAGCACCGGCCGGGCCTGGCCGCCTCGATCGCCGAGCGCGGGCACGAGGTGGCCCACCACTCCTACAGCCACCGGCCGCCCACGTCGATGACCGCCCAGGAGGAGCGGGCCGACTTCGAGCGGGCGCTGGCGGTCTTCGACAAGCAGGGCATCGAGATCCTGGGCCATCGGGCGGCGCTGTGGGAGGCGTCGTGGCAGACGGCCGACCTGGTCGCCGAGTACGGCCTGCGCTACGACTCCTCCCTCATGGGGGACGACCGGCCGTACCAGGTGGAGACGGCCGCCGGACGGATCGTCGAGCTGCCCGTCCACTGGTCGCTCGACGACTGGGAGCAATACGCGTTCCTGCCCGCCCCGCACATCGGCTCGGTCATCGAGTCGCCGGTCAAGGTGCTCGAGCTGTGGCGGGCCGAGCTCGACGGCATGCGCCACTACGGGGGCCTGTTCAACCTGTGCGTGCACCCGTTCCTGTCCGGACGGCCGGGCCGCGCCATGGCGTTGCGCCGCTTCATCGAGTACGCGCGCGGCTGCTCGGACGTGTCCTTCGCCCGCTGCGGCGACCTGGCGAAGATCGCCGCAGCCGACGGCGACCTGACGGTCCGGCGGCCGCGGCCCCCGGAGGTGGACCCCGAGGTCTACCCGCTCTGACGTCGTCAGTCGACGGCGTCGGCGGCCAGCGCCAGGAACAGGTCCACCCGGTCCTCGGTACGGCCCACGTCCCTGCCGGTCAGTTCCACGATCTTGGCCAGGCGGTTGCGCAGGGTGTTGACGTGCACGTGCAACGCCCCCGCCGTGGCCGCCCACTGCCCGTCGTGGTCGAGGAAGGCGCGCAGGGTCAGCTCCAGCTCGCCGCCGCGCCGCGCGTCGTGCGCCCGCAGCGGCCCGAGCAGATCGTCGGAGAACTGGCGCAGCGTCTCCTCATCCAGCAGGCCGAGCAGCAGCCGGTGGGTGCCGAGCTCGGCGAACCCGCGCACCGCGGGCCCGGTGCGGGTGCGGCGCAGCACCCGGCAGGCCTCACGCGACTGCAGCAGCCGCGGGCGCAGCTCCGCCGCGTGCGGGGCCAGCCCGCTCAGCCCCACCACGGGCCGCAGGCGGGGGAAGCGCCGCTCGATGCCGCTGACCAGGCGCCGGGCCAGCTCCGGCAGCTGGCCCTCCGGCTGCCGCCAGGGCAGCACCGCGACGACGTCCTGGGTACCGCCGGCCACCACGGCCGGCACCCCCTCCAGCGCGAACAGCTCGCCGATCACCTCGGCCAGCCCGTGGACGGTGGCGGCCTCCTCGCCGGCGAAGGCCACCGCGCACACGGCCAGCGGCCCGCTGGGGTCCACGCCGAAGGCGCGCAACCGCCCCGGCACCTCGGCCGCCCGCCTGCCTCCCGACAGCACCATCTCCAGCAGCTCGCTGGCGAAGCGCATCTCGATCGCCTGGACCGCCTGCTGCTTGGCGACCTCCAGGCTCAGGAAGCGCGCCGTCTGCTCCAGGGCCTCCCGCTCGGCCGCGCCGAGCTCGCGCAGCGGGCGCAGGCAGATGAGGGCGGCGTCGATGTCGCCGACCGCCCCGACGGGGAACAGCGCCGCCCGCCCGGCGGACCCGAGGTCGACCTCCAGCGCGGGCGGGCGCCTGGCCAGCCCCTCGGCCACGGCCCGCAGCTGGTCGGCGTCGAGCGCGGCGCCGGCCACGGCGAGCGAGCGGCCCATCCTGTCGACCACCGCCAGGGGCAGGTCGTGATCGCCCCTGAGCACGTCGAGCACGCCGGAGGCGCCCGCGCCCCGGGAGATCGCGGTGGCCAGGGCGTCGCCCCGCCGAACCATGCTGACCAGCGCCTGCTTGCGTTCGTCGGTCGACATCGCGGCGACGACCCGGGAGACCTCCGTGAACGGGACGGCGATGGAGATCTCCAGCAGCGGCAGCTCCGCCTCGTTGCAGGCGGCGACGAGATCCTCGGGCGTGCGCGGCGTCTCGGCCCGCAGCCCGAACATGATCCCGGCCGCCCTGGCCGCCTTGACGCTGGCCACGAACCGCGCCGCGGGCACCTGCTCGGCCCACAGGCCGTTCGTCATCACCAGCTCGCCCTCGCGCACGTAGCGCGAGGGGTCGGGAAGTTCGGTGTTGTGCACCCACGCGAGGGGCCGCTCCAGCGCGCCGACCGGGCCCGGCACCAGCAGGCGCAGCTCGAGCTCGTCGTGGTGCAGCAGGGTCCCGAGCGTGAACACGCTAGAACTCTATACAGCCAACACGTCGTTCTCTAGAGGTTCCTCCACTCCCTGTGCCCGGGATCGGCGTGCTTGTGTGGGGCACATCACCAAGGAGGACACCATGCGATCCACCACACGGTCCAACACGGCCGCTCCGGCCGCCGAGAGCGACGGCGTCCGCTTCGACGCCCACGGCGTCGAGCCCATTCCGCCCTCCGCCCGCGACTCCACCCCCTGGCAGCAGTTCTGGATCTGGACCGGTGCCAACATCGCCCCGATCAACTGGGTCCTCGGCTCGCTGGGCGTGACCCTGGGCCTCAGCCTCCTGGAGACCATCGCCGTCATCGCGATCGGCAACCTCGCCGGCTGCGCGATCTTCGGTCTGTTCAACCTGATGGGGCACCGCACGGGCGTCAACCAGATGGTGATCGGCCGCGGCGCCTTCGGCCGCGCCGGAGCGGTCGTGCCCGGTGTCGTCCAGGGGCTGCTGACCATGGGCTGGGTCGGCGTCAACACCTGGGTCGTGCTCGACCTGGTGCTCGCCATCCTCGCCCGCATGGGCGTCGAGGGCGGCCTCGGGCTGAAGTACCTGGTCGCCGCGATCATCATGGTCGTGCAGCTGGGCCTGGCGCTCTACGGCTTCTACGCCATCCGCACCTTCGAGAAGTACACGGTGCCGGTCACCGTGCTGATCATGGCGGTCATGACGGTGCTGGCCGCCGTCCAGGTCGACCCGCAGTGGACGGCGGCGACCGCCGCCGAACCCGGCGCCAAGCTGACCGCCGTCACCCAGCTGCTGACCGCCATCGGCATCGGCTGGGGCATCAGCTGGCTGCCCTACTCGGCCGACTACAGCCGCTTCGTCCGCCCCGGCGCCTCCGGCGCCTCGGTGTTCTGGTCGACGGCGCTCGGCATGTACGTGCCCACGGTGTGGCTGGCCGCCCTCGGCGCCTACCTGAGCAGCGGCAGCGGCGGCAGCGACCCGTCGACCCTGGTGACCAACACCTTCGGCGCGCTGGCCGTCCCGGTCCTGCTGCTGGTCATGCACGGGCCCGTCGCCACCAACATCCTCAACCTGTACTCCTGTTCGCTGGCGGCGCTGTCGATCGGCATCCGCGTCGCCCGCTGGAAGCTGACCCTGATCGCCGGCCTCGTGGCCTCCGCCGTGCTGGTCGTCTTCGTGCAGGCCGACGACTTCGCCCAGGCCTTCGACCACTGGATGGTCTCCATCCTGGTGTGGATCAGCCCGTGGGCGAGCATCCTGATGGTCGACTACTTCGTGATACGGCGCGGCCGCATGGACGTCGAGACGCTGTACACCGACGCGGCCTCGCCGTACGGGCCGGTGAACTGGAGGGCGCTGGCCAGCCTCGTGCTGGGGCTCGTGGCGGCCTGGAGCTGGCAGTACGGCATGGTCCCGCTCACCCAGGGCCCCATCGCGCGGGCGCTGAACGACACCGACTTCTCCTGGCTGTCGGGCGGCCTGGTGGCCGGCGGGCTCTACTACCTGCTCGTCCGGAACCGCGTCACGATCCAGGCAGAGGCGGCGCGCCGATGACCGGGCCGACCGGCGCGCGCGTGCACGTCATCACCACCGGAGGCACGATCGCCTCCAGGCCGGGCCGCGACGGCGCGGTGCGGGTGGCCGTGCAGGGACACGATCTGGTCTCCGCGGCCGGCGTGCGGGTCACGGTGGAGGAGCTCATGCTCGCCCACAGCTTCGACCTCACGGTGGCCGAGTCCCTGCGGATCGCCGAGCGGGCCCGCGCCGTGGCCGGCGACCCCGAGGTGGCCGGTGTCGTCGTCACCCACGGCACCGACACCATGGAGGAGACGGCGTACCTGACGGACCTGCTGCTGGAACCCGGCCACACCGTGGTCTTCACCGGAGCGCAGCGGCACGCGGGCCTGCCCGACAGCGACGGGCCGCGCAACATCGCCGACGCCGTCCGCGTCGCCGCCGAGGCCGGCGGGCTCGGCGCGGTCATCGTCATGGCGCAGCTCGTGCACGCCGCCCGTTACGCCACCAAGTCCCACACGCTGGCGCCGGACGCCTACTCCTCTCCCGGGGTCGGGCCCGTCGGCCACGTGCACGGCGACCGCCTCCACCTGGCCTCGCGCCCGGTCCGCTCGCCCTGGCTCACCCCCGGCGAGCGGGTCTCCCTGGAGGCTCGCGTCGACATCGTGCCCGCCTACCTGGGCGCGGACGGCGTCCACGTGGCCGCCTCCCGGCAGGCGGGCGCCCGCGGCATCGTCCTGGAGGCGATGGGCGCCGGCAACGCGACGCCCGGGCTGCTCGCCGAGATCCGGACCTGCCTGGCCGAGGGCATGCTCGTCCTGGTGTCCTCGCGCTGCCGGCAGGGGCCCGCCACGCCGATCTACGAGAGCGGCGGCGTCGCGCTCCAGCGGGCCGGCGCGATCTTCGCGGGCACGCTCACCGCCCCCAAGGCCAGGCTCCTGCTGGCCGCCGCCCTGTCGGCCGAACGGGACCCCCGTCAGGCCGCGGCCCGCCTGTCCGCCTACCTGGGCGCGTGATCCGGCCGCCCGCCTGGCTGCGCCTGCCCGGGCGCCTGCCTGGCTTCGCCTGCCTGGGGGTGTGATCCGGCCGCTCGCCTGGCCGCTTGCCTGGGCGCGTGATCCGGCCGCCCGCCGGACGCGTGCCGCCCGGCACGGGAGGAGAGGCGTACGATGGCGGGCGGCCAGAACGGTGAGAGCAAGGGGGATCCACCCAGTGAGCGACGAGCCACGTTTCCTGAACGACGTGACGGTCGAACTCGTCAAGCACAGCGCGTCGGACACCGACGTGCTGTGGGCGGCCAGGGTGTCGACGGCGGGGGAGCAGTCACTCGACGAGATCAACAAGGACCCCGAGCGGTCCAAGGGCCTGATCAACTACCTGATGCGCGACCGCCACGGCAGCCCGTTCGAGCACAACTCGATGACCTTCTTCATCAGCGCCCCGATCCTGGTCTTCCGCGAGTTCATGCGGCACCGGGTCGGCTGGTCCTACAACGAGGAGAGCGGCCGCTACCGCGAGCTGCAGCCCGTCTTCTACGTGCCCGGCGAGCAGCGCAAGCTGGTCCAGGAGGGCAAGCCGGGCCGCTACGTCTTCGTCGAGGGCACCCCCGAGCAGCACAAGCTGGTCAGCGAGGCCATGGAGAGCGCCTACCGGCAGTCCTACGCCGCCTACCAGGAGATGCTGGAGGCCGGCGTCGCCCGCGAGGTCGCCCGCGCCGTGCTGCCCGTGGGCCTGTTCTCCACGATGTACGCCACCTGCAACGCCCGCTCGCTCATGCACTTCCTGTCGCTGCGCACCAAGAACGAGCAGGCCAAGGTGCCCTCCTTCCCGCAGCGGGAGATCGAGATGGTCGCCGAGAAGATGGAGGCGGCCTGGGCCGAACTGATGCCGCTCACCCACGCCGCGTTCGTGGCCAACGGGCGGATCGCCCCGTGAAGGTCCTCATCTCCGGCGGGGCCGGATACATCGGCAGCACCGTCGCCTCGGCCTGCCTCGACGCCGGCATCACCCCGGTCATCCTCGACAACCTGGTCACCGGGCGCGCCGAGTTCGCGCGGGGGCGCGCCTTCTACGAGGGCGACATCGCCGACGCCGCCCTCGTGGACCGCGTCTTCGCCGAGCACCCCGACATCGAGGCGGTCGTCCACTGCGCGGCGCTCATCGTGGTGCCCGACTCGGTGGCCGACCCGGTCGGCTACTACCAGGCCAACGTCGCCAAGAGCCTCGACTTCGTCTCCCACCTGCTGCGCAACGGCTGCGAAAAGCTGATCTTCAGCTCGTCCGCGTCGATCTACGCGGCGGGCGCCGACTTCACCGTCGACGAGAGCTCGCCGCTGGCGCCGCAGAGCCCCTACGCCCGCACCAAGGCCGTGTGCGAGGCGATGTTCGCCGACATCTCGGCCACCCAGCCGATCAGGATCCTGTCGCTGCGCTACTTCAACCCGATCGGGGCCGACCCGAAGATGCGCACCGGCCTGCAGCTGCGCCGGCCCAGCCACGCGCTCGGCAAGATGATCGAGGCGTGGGAGGAGGGCACGCCGTTCCAGATCACCGGCACCTCGTGGCCCACCCGTGACGGCTCCGGCATCCGCGACTACATCCACGTGTGGGACCTGGCCACCGCGCACGTCGCCGCCCTCGAGCGCTTCGACACTTTCACCGACGACGTCATCAACCTCGGCACCGGCACCGGCACGACCGTGCGCGAGCTGGCCGCCGCCTTCAACCAGGTGGTGGACAGGCCCATCGAGGTCGTGGAGACCGGCCCGCGCCCCGGCGACGTGGCGGGCGCCTACACCCGTACCGACCTGGCCGGGCGGCTGCTCGCCTGGCAGGCCAGGCACACCGTCGCCGAGGGCATCGCGCACTCGCTCGAGTGGGCGCGGATCCGCGAGGAGATCCTGGGCTAGTACGGGTCCAGCCGGCGGGCCCGGCCACGTACGGCTGGAGGCGGTTCCGGACGGCTGGAGCCCGGCCGCCGGCTCCGGCCCAGCTACAGCACGGCCGCCGGCTCCGGCGCAGCTACAGCACGGCCGCCCGCACGGTCAGCACGTCGGGCAGGTGGGCGGCCACCTCCTCCCAGGTGTCGCCGTCGTCGCGCGAGGTGTAGACCGAGCCGTCGCGGGTGCCGAAGAAGATGCCCGCCCTGCCGCCGTCGAGCGCGGCGGCCGTCATGGCATCGCGCAGGACCGAGGCGTAGACCGGGCCCTCGGGCAGGCCCTTGCCGTGGGCCTGCCAGCTGGCCCCCGCGTCGTCGCTGCGGAAGACCTGGTAGCGGTGGCCGACCGGGGTGCGGTCGAGATCGGCGTGCAGCGGCAGGACGTAGAGCGTGTCGGGCCTGCCCGGGTGCACGACGACGGGGAAGCCGAAGTCGGAGGGCAGCGAGGAGCCGATGTCGGTCCACGACCCGCCGAAGTCGTCGCTGCGGTAGACGCCGAAGTGGTGCTGCAGGAACAGCCGCTCGGGCCGGGCCGGGTGGAAGCCCACCTTGTGCACGCACTGCCCGAACTCGGGATACTGCTGCCCCTCGGGCAGGAACGGCGCCCTGATCCCCCGGTTGGCCGCCTCCCACGACTGGCCGCCGTCGCTCGTGCGGTAGAAACCGCCGCTCGAGATCGCCACGCCCATGATCTTCGGGTCGGTGGGGTGGCTGAGGATGGTGTGCAGGCACAGGCCGCCGCCCCCCGGCTGCCAGCGTGCCCGGTGCGGATGCTCCCACAGCCCCTCGACCAGGGAGTAGGTGATGCCGCCGTCCTCGGAGCGGAACAGCGCCCCTGGCTCGACCCCCGCCCAGACCACGCCGGGCTCGGACGGCGAGGGCAGCAACTGCCAGACCCGCTCCAAGGTGGCGCCCGTGCTCTCGGGGAAGGCGATGGGCGGCTTGTCCGCCTCCTGCCAGCTCGCGCCGAGATCATCGGAGTACATCACCGAAGGGCCGAAGTGGCCGTACTCGATGCCGGCCAGCAGCCTCGGCCGCTCACCCCTGGTGTCGATCGCGACCGCGTGGACCCCGACCGTGGAGAACTGGATCGGTTCGACCTCGAAGGGGCCGCCGCCGCGGGACCGGGCGAGGAAGAGCCCCTTGCGGGTGCCGACGGCGAGTAGTGCGTCGCTCATGATGGTCTCCCATGTTGGCTTGCTGGCCATCGTGCCACGTGGCGCCGACAATCTCCGGGCAGCGCCGCATGCACGGCCGGGCGCGCGGAGCCTGTGTCCCGGGTCGGGGGATATGTCGCGGCGAGGGGAGAGCCCGGTTGACCCTCACACGATGTCAGGCCGCAGGCTCCCGGCCATGTCGATCACCTACGTGGGCTCCGGGCCGTACTGCTACGCCAACTCGCTGGCCATGATCCTGGGCGCCGAGGCGCCACCCGCCTCGGTCATCGAGGTCCTGACCGGCTCGCCGTACGGCATGCAGCTGATCGGCGGCCGCCTGCCGCTGTTCGACCCCTTCGGCTGGGATCCCGACCAGGGCCTCGACACCGCGATCGAGCTGCTGGGCTGGACGTGCGAGCGCGGCGACGGCGGCACGGCCGCCGAGGCCGTGGCGCGCCTGCGGGCCGGCTGCGAGCAGGGCCCGGTCCTGGCGGGCCCGCTGGAGCTGGGGCTGCTGCTGTACCAGCCCGGCTCCGGCGAGGCGGTCGCGGCCGACCACTACGTGGTCGTGCTGGAGGCGGACGACGACTCCGTGCTGCTGCACGATCCCCAGGGATACCCCTACGCCACGCTGCCGACCCAGGACTTCGTGGCCGCCTGGCGCGGCGAGCTCGTCAGCTATCTGCCGCGGCCGTTCGCGATGCGGTCCGGGTTCGTCCGGCGGGCACGGGTGGAGCCGGAGCAGGCGTTGTGGCGCTCGCTGCCGGTGTCGCTGGCCTGGCTGGCGGGCCGGTCGGACGTGGCCGTCGAACCCGGCACGCTGGGGCAGGCCGCCGCCGCCGAACGCGCCGCCGAGCTGGTGGAGGAGGGGCTCGACCCGCAGGTCAGGGACCTGCTCGAGGCGTTCGCCGTCCGGGTGGGCGCCCGTCGGCTCAACGACCTGGCGCACTGCCTGCGCGTCCTGGACCTGCCGGACGGCGCCGCCGTCGCCGCGCGGCAGGCGCGCATCGTGGGCGGCCTGCAGCGGCCCCTCGTGGCGGGCGACGACGCGGCGCTCGCGGCCGGACTGCGCGAGCTGGCACCCACCTACGAACAGCTGCACGCCGCCCTCACCTGACCGGCCCGCCCTCACCTGACCGGCCCGCCCTCACCTGACCGGCCCGTGCCCGCCAGGTCGGCCCGCCCGCTTCAGACCGGTCCACGCCCGCCTCCCCGTGCCCGCCTGGTCGGCCTGCGCTCTCCTGACCGGCCCTGACCGGCCCCTGAGCGGTCCGCCCACCGGATCCGCCGGGGGAGGGGTGGACCGTCGCCGCGCTCAACGCGCGCACCGAGATCCTCGCCGCGGCGGGCGGGCCGCGCGCGGGAGAGTGCTCCACGGTGGTCCACGCCGCGTCCCGGACGGCCGGCGGCCAGTGCTGGGACTGGCACGAGGAACTGGCCGCCATGTGGCACATCCAGTCGGTGCGCGGCGACACGTGGGCGTTCGCCGGGATCACCGAGCACGGCGTCCTGGCGAAGATCGGCGTCAACGAGGCCGGCGTGGGGCTGCTGTTCAACATCCTCGGCCACACCGACGACGGGGCGGGCGGCGTGCCCGTCCACCTGGCCGCCCGCCGGGTGCTCGGCGGCGCCGGCTCGTTCGAGGAGGCGGTCGCCATCCTGCGCGACGCCCCGGTCTCCGCCTCCACCGTGATGACCGTCGTGACCGCCGGCCGTGCAGCTTCCGTCGAGCTGAGCCCGGCCGGCGCCAGGGTGGTCGAGCCGGACGGCGACGGCTGGCTGGTGCGCACCAACCACTTCCTGGATCCCGCGCTCGCCGCGGGCGAGTTGCGCGGGCGGCTGGACCCGGACACTCACGACCGGCTGCGCCTGCTCGGCGCCCGGGTGCGCGGCCGTCCCGGCCTGGACGGCCCCGGCGACCTGGCCACCCTGCTCACCGCCCATCCCGGCGACGGCGCGGAGGTGTGCTGCCACGCGCCGGCCGGGGGCGCCCTCGGCACCCGGTGGGCGACGCTGGCCACGGTGGCGATCGAACCGGCGGACCGGCGGATCCTGGTGCACGACGGCGGCCCGTGTACGGCACGGCCACCAGCGTGGACGGCACTCACCGCGACCCCGCTCTGACACCGCGCCGCGCCGCCAGGACAGTCACCCCGGCGACCCCGCCCTGACGTGCCGCCCCGGCGACCCCGCTCCGACGTGCCGCGCTGACGTGCCGCGCTGACGTGCCGCGTCGCAGGGACGGTCGCCCCGGCGAGCCACCCGCCAGGCCGCGCTGACGCGCCGCACCGGCGTGCCGCGCCCTCCGGCGGTCCGGTGTGGTGCGGTCCCGCTTTACGTCCGGGGTAATCGTGGCGATTCCCCGGTTAGCGCTACCGTTCCCCGCATGGGAGCACTTGCCGTCAACCACGAGTCATTTGGTGATCTGCTGCGATCCTGGCGCCAGCGGCGCAGGGTCAGCCAGCTCGACCTGGGCATCGAGGCGGAGGTCTCGGCCCGGCACATCAGCTTCCTCGAGACCGGCAGGGCCAAGCCCAGCAGGGACATGGTGATGAGATTGGCGGAGGAACTCGACGTGCCGCTGCGCCACCGCAACAGGCTGCTGGTGGCGGCCGGGTACGCGCCCGTCTTCCCCGAGCGGGAGGTGCGGGCGCCCGAGATGGAGGTGGTACGGCAGGCCCTGGACAAGATCCTGGCCGGGCACGAGCCGTACCCCGCGCTGGTCGTGGACGCCGCGTGGAACCTGGTGGCGGGCAACGCGGCCGCGGCGATGTTCATGGACGGCGTGCCGGCCGAGCTGCTGAAGGAGCCCGTCAACGTGATGCGGCTGTCGCTGCACCCCGACGCGATGGGCGGCCGGCTGATCAACCTGGCGGAGGTGCGGGCGCACCTGCTGCACCGGCTGCGGCGGCAGGCGGAGGCCTCGGGCGACGGGCGGCTGGCCGAGTTGCACGACGAGCTGGCCGCCTACACCTACCCGGGCGTCGACCTGAACGTGGCGCACGCGCCCGGCATCGCCGACATCCTGATGCCGTTGCGGATCAGGCACGGCGACCGGGTGCTGTCGATGTTCACGACGATCGCGACGTTCGGCACGCCGGTGGACGTGACGGTGTCGGAGCTGGCCATCGAGACCTTCTGGCCCAACGACGAGGAGACGGCGGCCGCCTTCCGCTGACGACCGCCACGGGCGGGGGCCGCCGGTCAGTGCTCGCCCTGGGCGATGTCCCGGTGGATGCGGGCCGGCGGGACACCGTCCGTCTGTAGCCGGCGCACCGTCTCGTGCACCATCGCCGGGGGACCGCACACGTAGACCTCGTGCTCGGCCCACGAGTGGAAGCGTTGCATCACCTCGGGCAGCCGTCCGCGCATGCCGTCGTAGGACGACTGGCCCGACACCACCGGCAGCACCCGCAGCCAGGGGAAGGCCGACTCCATCCTGACCAGGTCGGGCAGGTCGTAGAGCTCGGCCGCGGTGCGCGCGCCGTACAGCAGGTGGATGTTGGGCCGCCTGCCCGAGGTGATGATGTGGTCGATGATGGCCTTGATCGGGGCCAGGCCGGTGCCGCCCGCGACGCACAGGACGTCCCTGGCGCCGGACTCGTGCGGGATCATCGTGCCGATCGGCGGCCCGAGCATGATGGTGTCGCCGATGCGGGTGTGCCGGACCAGCGTGGTCGACACCCAGCCGCCGGACACCCCGCGCACGTGCAGCCTGATCGTGTTGTCCTCGCGCGGCGCGTTGGCGATGGAGAACGTCCGCCACACCCGCGGCCAGCGCGCGGTCTGCACGCTGACGTACTGACCCGCGACGTACGGCAGGCGCTGCGTCGGCCTGAGCGTGACGACCGCGATGTCCTCGGTGCGCCGCTCGTGGTCGATGACCTCGGCCAGCCACCACGCCGGCGAGACGCCCGAGTCGATGTCGGCCGCGTCGATCATGAGGTTGGCGGCGGCGGTGTAGGCGGCCACCCACGCGGCCTCGATCTCGCTGGTCCAGATGGCCGCGGCGAAGCGTCGGACGGTGGCCAGCAGGGCGTTGCCCACCGCGGTGTAGTGCTCGGCGATCACGCCGTACTTGCGGTGGTCGCGGCCGAGCTGGCCGAGATAGGAGGCGAGGCTGTCCGGACTGTCCAGTGACCACACGATCCGGGTCAGCGCGCTGAAGAGCCGGTCGCGCTGGACGTCCATGGCGGGCGGGAACATCCCGCGCAGGTGCGGGTTCTCCGCGAACAGCCGCCCGTAGAAGTAGGCCGCCGCCCGGTCGGCGACGGGTTCGATGACGGAGAAACTCTCCTTGACGAGGCGCGGATTCAACGACATGCCTGTGACCCCACCTTTGACCAGAATGCGATTCCGGTCTGTCGTTCCACCTCCCTGACGGTTCCGGGTTGCGAGCGTGCGGCGAGTCCCGGCGTATCCGTACGCTCGTCCCGGAGTCTTACACCACTTTCCTGGGGTCACCACCGTTTCACCTCAATACGGTGTGAATCCAAACTATCCGTAACTGTACCGTTATTTTCCGCAATCAAATTTCAGAGCATTTCCCGTGCTGAAAGTGAATCAATATCGCATTCGCCAAGAAAAAGGCAGGACGGGGTCGCGCGAGAGCCGCGGGCCCCCGGCGAGGAGCGGGCGGTCGCGCCCGGCCCCGGTGATCGGTGCGCCGGAAGTGACAGCACTGATACCCGGGATAGGTGACATAACCGAAATCGTGTGCGCCATGATGGACCACCAGGTACCTGGTCGCCCGTCCTCCTGCATGCAATCTGGAGCGCGCATGTCCCGACCGCTGATCGGCATCACCGCCTACTTCGAGGCCGCCCGCTGGGGCGACTGGGTCAGAGAGGCGGTTCTCGGCCCCCCGTCCTACGCCAGGGCGGTCGAACGGGCGGGCGGGGCGCCGGTCCTGCTGCCCCCGCTCAACCTGCACGCCGTCGACGACTACGTCAGAGGGCTCAGTGGCATCGTGCTGGCCGGCGGCGCCGAGGTCGCCGGCTCCGTCTACGGGGCCGAGCAGGACGACAGGGTGGCCCCGCCGCAGCCGCAACGCGACCGCTTCGAGCTGGCGCTGGCCCGCGCCGCCGTCCAGGCGGACGTGCCGATCCTGGCCGTGGCGCGCGGCATGCACGTGCTGAACGTCGCCCAGGGCGGCACGCTGATCCCGTGGCTGCCCGACGTGCTCGACCACGAACGGCACGCCGCCCCCGGACAGCCGCACGTCATCCAGGTCAGCGTCTCCAGCAAGCTCGGCAAGGCGCTCGGCGACCGGATCGAGGTGACCGCGCCGCACCACCAGTCGGTCAAGCGGCTCGGCACTGGCCTGCTGGCGGTGGCCTGGGCCGACGACCAGATCGTGGAGGGCGTCGAACTGCAGGGTCACCGGTTCGGCGTCGGCGTCCAGTGGCACCCCGAGCGGGGTGATGATATGCGGCTGTTCGAGGCACTCGTGGAGGCCGCCCGATACTGATGAGAAATGGGGTGCCTCATGAGTAAGCTCGGATCATGAGCTTGCATCCCCAGGCCAGGGCCTATCTGGAGCTCTATCCTTCCGACCTCGGCGTCGATCTCGGCGGCCTGGGCCAGGCGGAGATCGAGCAGATGCGTGCCGTCGACGGCCTGGCCGACAGGCGCGGACCGCTGACGCGCCTGCCGTTCGTCCGTGACGCGCTGGCCGGCGAGGTGCCGATCCGGGTCTACCGGGCCGATCCGGGCGACCACACGCTGCCCGTCATCGTCTACTTCCACGGCGGCGGCTGGGTGTTCGGCAGCGTCAGGCGCAACGACGCCCTGGGCAGGGACCTGGCGGTCAGGACCAGCGCCGTCGTGGTGTCGGTCGACTACCGGCTCGCGCCCGAGCATCCCTTCCCCGCCGCGGCCGACGACGCCTGGACCGTGGTGCGCGACATCTTCGCCCGTCCCGCCTTCTACCAGAGCAACGGCAACGTCGCGGTGATCGGCGACAGCGCGGGCGGCAACCTGGCCGCGGTCGCCGCCTGGCAGGCCCGCGACGCCGGGCTCACCCTGGCCCACCAGGTGCTCGTCTACCCGATCACCGACGTGGCCATGGACACCGCCAGCTACCGCGAGTTCGCCAAGGGCTACGGGCTCGACGCCGAGGAGATGGCCTGGTTCGCCGATCGCTACGCGGCCGAGGCCGACCCCCTCGATCCGCGCCTGTCGCCGCTGCGCCTCGGCTCGTGCGCGGGCCTCGCGCCCGCGACCGTGGTGAGCGCCGACCACGACGTGCTGCGCGACGAGGGCGAGGCCTACGGCGCGCGGCTGGCGGCCGAGGGCGTGGCCGTCGAGGTGCGCCGCTACCCGGGCACGGTGCACGGCTTCTTCGGCCTGCCCGGCTGGTTCGACCAGGCGGAGGAGGCCCGCGCCTACGTCGCGGCCAGGCTGAGGGCGGCGCTGGAGCCGTGAGCGCCTTCGACCGCTACACCAAGCTCAGGATCGACCGGCCGGCCGGCGGCGTCGCGCGCGTCACGATCAGCGAGCCGGGCAGGCTGAACGCGGTCGACATGACCGGCCACCGCGAGCTGGCCGAGATCTGGCGCGACCTCGACCGCGACGAGTCGGTGCGCGCGATCCTGGTCACCGGCGAGGGCGCGGCCTTCTCCGCGGGCGGCGACCTGGCGATGATCGAGGAGATGACCCGCGACCACGCCACCAGGATGCGCGTGTTCGCCGAGGCCCGCGACATCGTCTACAACGTGCTCAACTGCGCCAAGCCGGTCGTCAGCGCCATCCGGGGGCCGGCGGTGGGCGCGGGCCTGGCCGTCGCGCTGCTGGCCGACATCTCCGTGGCCGGCCGTACGGCACGCATCATCGACGGGCACACCAGGCTCGGCGTGGCGGCCGGTGACCACGCGGCCATCATCTGGCCGCTGCTGTGCGGCATGGCCAAGGCGAAGTACCACCTGCTGCTGTGCGAGCCGGTCACCGGCGAGCAGGCCGAGCGGATGGGCCTGGTGAGCGTCTGCGTCGACGACGCCGAGGTCCACGACAGGGCCATGGAGATCGCGGTACGGCTGGCCGAGGGCGCCCAGGAGGCCATCAGGCTGACCAAGTACTCGCTCAACAACTGGCTGCGGATGGCGGGGCCGACGTTCGACGCCTCCCTCGCCATGGAGTTCCTCGGCTTCTCGGGGCCCGACGTCGTGGAGGGGGTCAGGGCGCTCCGCGAGAAGCGCCCGCCGTCCTTCTCCTGAGCCGGCCCTGGAAGCTCAAGCTCCTGACCGGGTGCTAGAAGCTCCTGGGCAGGCCCAGCACCTGCGTGGCGAGGTAGTTCAGCAGCAGCTCCTCGGTCACCGGCGCGACCTTCCCGATCCGCGCGTCGGTCAGCAGCCGCGCCACCGGGTACTCCAGCGAGTAGGCCATCCCGCCGTGGGTCTGGAAGGCCGCGTCGGCCGCCTCCCACGCCGCCTGCGAGGCGGTCAGCTTGGCGATGTTGGCCTCGGTGCCGCACGGCAGCTGCCGGTCGAAGGACCAGGCGGCCTTGTACAGCATGAGCCTGGCCAGCTCGATCTTCGCCTTCACCTGCGCCAGCGGGAAGGCGATCGCCTGGTTGGCGCCGATCGCCCTGCCGAAGACCTCCCGCTCCTTGGCGTAGTCCACCGCCACCCGCAGCGCCACCTCGGCGCCGCCCAGCGCGGAGGCGGCCAGCAGGATCCGCTCCGGGTTGAGGATGTCCCACAGCACGACGGCGCCCTGGTCGATCTGTCCGACCGCGTTGGCGGCGGGCACCCGCAGGTCGTCGACGAACACCATGTTGGACGGGGTGGTGTTGGCGCCCATCTTGGGGATCGGCCGGAACGACAGCTGCCCCGCGGCCACCGCCTCGGGCACGTTCACCAGGAACACCGTCAGCCCGTTGGTGCGCGGCCTGGCCTCGGCGGCCGGGATCGTCCTGGTGACCAGCATCATCCAGGTGGCCCGCTGCACCCCGGTGATCCAGATCTTCTGCCCGTTGATCACGTACTCGTCGCCGTCGCGCCGGGCCGAGGTGGTGATCGCCAGCGAGTTGGAGCCCGCGTCAGGCTCGGTCAGCGCGAAACACGTCTCGATCTCGCCGGTGGCCAGCTTGGGCAGCAGTTCGGCGCGTTGCCGGGAACTGCCGTGCCTGCCCAGGGTGAGCGCGCCGAAGCCGGGGGTGAGCACGTAGGTGAAGGCCGACCCGCCCGCCGCGCCGGAGGCGGCCAGCGTCTCGGTCGCGACCGTCAGCTCCAGCAGCCCCTGCCCGCCGCCCCCGAACTCCTCGGGTACGGCCAGCCCGAGCCACCCGCCCTTGGCCAGTTCCGCCCACACCTCCTCGGGCCAGCGCTTGTCGGCCTCGCACCGCTGCCAGTAGTCCATGTCGTAGCGCGCGCAGATGTCTCCGACGCCCTTCTGGACGGCAAGCGCGCTCTCGGGAAGCGTGAAGTCCACGGGATCACTCCATTCTCGTTGCGTGCGCAATCGTAGAACGAAGTTCTGTACCTTCGACAGATCTCTTCTGCCCTCGGCAGGTTGTCCAGCGGACCGCCGCCCCGGCGGGGCGGGTCAACGCGGCCGGCGGGCGTGCAGCACGTAGGCGGGCGGCGTGTTGCGCCACACCGTGCGCCCCAGCACGACCTCCTCGAAGCGCTCGCTCAGCAGCCCGCGGAAGCGCCGCGCCGACCCCAGCGGCATCGCGTGGACGTAGGAGAACGTCGTGAAAGCCCCGGACGGGCACAGCGTGGAGGTCACCGCCCCGAGCAGCCGCCGCTGCAGCTCCTCGGGGAAGGCCGCCCACGGCAGCCCGCTGACCACGACGTCCGCCCTGGTCAGGTTCCGCTCGCGGAGCAGGTCGGGCAGGCGGGCCGCGTCGTCCTGCGCCACGTCGACCCGCGGGAAGCGGTCGATGAGCAGGGCGGCGAGCCTCGGGTTCAGCTCGATCGCCAGATGGTGGCCACGCCCGTTCAGCCGACGCTGGATCTCCGCCGTGAACGGACCCGTGCCCGGGCCCAGCTCGACCACGGTCGGCTCGCCCCGCTCGGGGACAGGCGTGCAGACGACCTCAGCCAACCGGCGCGAGCTGGGCGCCAGGGCGCCGATCGTGCCGGGCGAGCGCATGAACTGGCCGAGGAACAACGTGGTGTCGTTGGGCATGAGAACAACGGTAAGGGTGTCGGTCAAGGGACTCTCTCCATCTTACGGGCAGATGTCCGGCCACTTGGAGGATGCGAAGTCCTCCGTCGGAAGGATCGACCAGGTCGCGCCCGTCGATACGGTTGTGCCATGCGATGGCGTGGTCTGGCACCGGACGTGCTGCTCGCCGTCTCCGGGATCGCCCTCGACCTGCTGATGTCCGGCAAGGCCGGCGGACCGTCCGCCGAATGGCGGGTCCCCCTGTTCGCGACGCTGGTCGGCGCGCCGATGGGACTGGTGCGCCACCGGCCCGTCTCCGTCAGCCTGTTCCTGGTCGGCGTCCTGGTCTACACCGACCAGATCGGCAGCTTCACCTCCAACACCGCGCAGATCCTGCTGTGCGTCGCGCTCGGCGCCACCGGCTACCGGCGCGGCTGGCCGGTCACCCTGGCCGTCGTGGCGGTGGGAGCGCTGGCCACCGGCCTCAACATCGCCGACCCCGGCATCGCCTTCACCCGCAACGCCTGGTTCTACTCCGTCGGCATCGCCCTCCTGCCCGCGCTCGTCGGCCGCTACCTGCGCGGCCCCGCCGGACGCCTCGAAGCGCCCGAGATCACCCCCGACGTGCTGCTGGCGGGCGCCGGCGTGGCCGTCGCCGTCCTGGGCACCTGGCCGTACTGGCACACCGGCAGCCAGCCCGCCTGGGTGATCGGCTCCTTCTTCGTCGGGGCGGGCCTCGCGCTGGGTGTGGCCAGGCGGCTGCCCGCCGTCGTGTTCGCGGTGGAGGGCACGCTCCTGCTGAGCGCGCACCAGTTCATCCCCGAGGCCACCGCCACCATCCAGGTCACGCTGCTCATGGCGGTCGGGGTGTTCGCGATGCGCGTCGCCTCCTGGTTCTGGAACCTGGTCGCCTACGTCACGGCCAGCTCGCTCGCCGCGATGGTCGTGATCAACGGGCACGAGAACGTCACCGCGCTCAGGGTCGTCCTGCTGCTGGTGGTGGTCGCCACGCCGATCGCGATCGGCAGGTACGCCGGTGCCAGGCAGTCGGCCGCCGAGGCCGAGCGGCTGCGGGTGCGCGAGTCCGAACGGCTGGCGATCGCCCAGCTGCACGCCGGCCAGCTCGCCGAGCGCGAGCGCATCGCCCGCGAGGTGCACGACATCGTCGCCCACCACGTCGGGGCCATGGTGCTGCGCGCCGCCGCCGCCCGCTACGCCGCCCCCGACGGTCCTGTCGCCGACGCGCTCGCCGACATCAAGGAGACCGGCCACCAGGTGCTGGAGGACCTGCGCGGCCTGCTCGACCTGCTGCGCGACCCCGGCAGCGACGGCGTGCTGCTGGCCGACCCGGCCGACGTGGTCACCGAGTCCGCCGAGCGGATGAGCGCCGCAGGGCTGGTCGTCGACCTCCACCTCGACCCCGCGCTCAGCGAGGCGCCGCTGGTGGCCAGGGCCTCGGCGGCGCGCATCGTCCAGGAGGGCCTGACGAACGTGCTCAAGCACGCGGGCCCCGGCACCACCGTCCGGGTGGGCGTGGTCGCGGGCGAGGACGAGCTGGTCGTCGAGGTGGCCAACGGCCGCCCGCCCACGGTCCGCGAGCCGCTGCCGTCCTCCGGGCAGGGCCTGGCCGGGATGCGGGAGCGGGCCAAGGCGCTGGGCGGCACGCTGACCGCGGGCCCCGACGGCGGCGGCTGGCGCCTGGCCGTGACCCTTCCCTACCCGCATCCCCACCCCCAACCCCACCCCCAGACCAAGGTGACGACATGATCCGAGTGGTGGTGGCCGACGACCAGGCCCTGGTCAGGGCAGGCGTGCGCATGCTGCTGCAGGCGGCCGGCGACATGGAGGTCGTCGGCGAGGCCGACGACGGGGCCGAGGCCGTACGGCTGGCCGAGCACCACCGCCCCGACGTGGTCCTCATGGACCTGCGCATGCCACGGGTCGACGGGCTCGAGGCGATCAAGCGGATCCTGGCCGCCCAGCCCGGCGCGAAGATCGTCGTGCTCACCACCTTCGCCGACGACGCCAACGTCTACGCCGCGCTGCGCGTCGGCGCGCTCGGCTTCCTGGTCAAGGACGACGAGCCCGAACGCATGGTCGACGCCGTCCGCAGGGCCGCCGCGGGCGAGCAGTTGCTCGCCCCCTCCGTGCTGCGCCGGGTGGTCCAGCGGGCGCTGGCCGCCGAGCAGCAGGCCACGCCCACCCCCGCCGGGCTGACCGAACGCGAGCTCGAGGTCCTCGCCCTGGTCGGCACCGGCCTGTCGAACGCCGAGATCGCCGACCGGCTCCACGTCGGCGTCACCACGGTCAAGACCCACGTCGGCTCGGCGATGGAGAAGCTCGGCCTGCGCAACCGCATCCAGGCCGCGGTCGTCGCCCACCGCATCGGCCTGGTCGACGCCGCCTTCCGCCCGGTGCGCCATCCGCCCAGGGGGTGACCGGCGGGTCACCCGGCAGGCTGACGACCCCGCCCGCCGCGCCCGGCCACGATGTGGTCCTCACCTCAGAAGGAAGGACCCATCCTCATCCATGACGTGACGACCGCCACGTCCGCCCCCGTCTCGGCGGGCCTGCTCTACACGCTGCGCGTGCTGGTGCTCGCGCACGCGGTCTCCCTGCTGGTGGCGGCCTCGTTCGCGGGGCAGGCGCTGGTCTACGGCGAGGCCTCCATCGTGTCCGAGCCCGCGACCGCCGAGACCCACGTCATGATCGGCATGGTCGCCCATCTGGTCGGCCTGCTCCAGGTCATCGCCGCCGTCCTCTACTGGCGTCCGGGCCGGGGCGCCGGCTGGCCCGCCCTGGCCAGCCTCGCCCTCTTCCTGCTCGGCATCGCCCAGCACTTCCTGCTGATCTTCGTCGGCCTCGGCGCGCACGTGCCCAACGGCGTGCTCATGTTCGGGCTGCTGGCCCTCACCACGGTGTGGGCGTGGTCGCCCGGGGCCGCACGCCGCCGATAGGCTGCTGCCATGTTCGTGAAGATCTGCGGCCTGAGCGAGCCCGAGCACGTCGAGGCCGCCGTCGAGGCGGGCGCCGACGCGATCGGGTTCGTGCTGACCGCCAGCCCGCGCAGGGTGAGCCCCGCACGGGCGGCGGAGCTGGCCGCGCTGGTGCCCGGGCACGTGCTGACCGTCGGCGTCTTCATGGGAGAGCCCGCCGACGAGGTACGGCAGGCCGCCACGGCCGCCGGGGTGCGCGCCGTCCAGCTGCACGGCCGGCACCCGCACGCCGACTTCACCGCGCTGAAGGACCTCGGGCTGACGCTGGTGCGCGCCGTCGCGGCCGACGCCGACCTGCGCACCGGGGCCTTCGACGAGGACCTGCTGATCGTCGACGCGCCCAGGGCTGGCGCGGGCGAGCCGTGGGACTGGGCGGCCGTCCGCGGCCGGCCCTCCGGTCGCTGGCTGCTGGCCGGCGGCCTCGACCCCGGCAACGTACGGCAGGCGATCGCCGAGGCGGGGCCGTGGGGCGTCGACGTCTCCAGCGGTGTCGAGGTCTCCAGGGGCGTGAAGGACTCCGCCCTGATCCGCGCCTTCCTCCAGGCGGCGCGCTCCTAGACTTCGGTCTGCTCCGGTCCTCTTGCGGGATGAGGCCGCAAGTCGTCCTTTCCGCCGACGCCTTCATGATCATCGCCGTGCCATAGTGGCGTCGTCCGGAATCTTCGCGAGAAGGGCGACAGCATGGCATCAAAGAAGATCGCCGCACTGGGTCTCGGTGCGCTCCTCGTCGTGGCGGGTCTCGCCCCCGCCGCGCACGCCGCCGGGCCGGATCTCGACCGGCGCGAGCTGCAACGCACGCTCGACGAGGTGCCCAAGGGCGGCGTGGCGGGCGCCTACTCCGCCGTCCAGGACGGATGGCAGCGCTGGCGCGGCGCGGCGGGCCTGGCCGACCTGGAGGCCGGACGCCCCACGCGGCCGGCCATGTACCACCGGATCGGCAGCATCACCAAGACCTTCGTCGCCACCGCCGTCCTGCAGCAGGCCGAGCGGGGCAAGGTCGAGCTGGACGCCCCCGTCGAGCAGTACCTGCCGGGGCTGCTGCCCGACCGGCGCATCACGGTCAGGATGCTGCTCAACCACACCAACCACGTCGGCGACTACGACACGGCGCTCATCACCGGGCCTGACAGCCTGGAGGAGATGCGCGTGCGCCAGTACACCGACGAGGAACTGGTACGGCTCGGCCTCGGCGTCGGCCCCTCGGGCGAGCCCGGCCAGACGCCCGGCAGCTACTCCAACACCAACTACATCGTGCTCGGCATGCTGCTCGACAAGGTCACGGCAATGCCCGCCGAGCGCTACATCACCCGCCACGTCATCCAGCGCGCCGGCCTGTCCGACACCTTCTTCCCGCGCACCCCGAACCTGCCGCGCCCGCACTCGAAGGCCTACACCTCCTTCTTCGGCTCCTTCCCGCTGCGGGACTTCAGCACCTTCAACATGTCGTGGGGCGGCACCGCCGGCGCGCTGGTCTCGACGACGGAGGACCTCAACCGGTTCTTCCGCGCGCTGCTGACCGGCCGGCTGATCGGCCAGGCCCAGCTGGCCGAGATGCGCACGACCGTTCCGATCACGCCGGGGCCCGGCGTCCCCGACACCTTCGCCTACGGTCTGGGCCTGATCGCCTACGACACCCCGTGCGGGAAGGTGTGGGGGCACGACGGCGGCGTCATCGGCATGGCCACCCTGTCCTTCAGCACCGCGGACGGCGCCAGGCAGGCCTCCTCCGGCATCAACACGACCTGGCACCCGGGGATCGAGGCGGGCCAGCAGGCCTGGGTCGTGCACACCGTCGGCGCGATCTGCGGCACGACCCCCCAGGCGAAGGCGGCTGACACCACCGGGCTGCTGCTGGAGGCGAACGCGCCCGTGAAGCGCTGACGACCCGGGCGCCCGCCCGGGAGAGCCCGCCCGGGAGAGGCCGGGGACACCGCCCGCGCCGCCCGTCCCCCGTGGCGGGTGGCGCGGGCGGAGTCCCGCTCTCGGCCCCGTGGGCGGGCCCGGGCCCGGTGCGTGGCGCGGGCGGGTCCAGCCCCGGGCCGCGTGGCGGCGTGGGCGGGTCCCGTCCGGTCTCAGCGGCGCTCGGGCAGGGGCAGGTACACCTCGCCGCCGCCGCGCACGAACTCCTCCGCCTTCTCCCGCATCCCCTCCTGCGCCCGCAGATCGTGGGAGATCCGCATCGAGCAGAACTTCGGCCCGCACATCGAGCAGAAGTGGGCGGTCTTGGCCGGAGCCGCGGGCAGCGTCTCGTCGTGGAAGGAGCGGGCCGTGTCCGGGTCGAGGGACAGGTCGAACTGGTCCTCCCAGCGGAACTCGAACCGCGCCCGCGACAGCGCGTCGTCCCACGCCTGCGCCGCCGGATGGCCCTTGGCCAGATCGGCGGCGTGTGCGGCGATCTTGTAGGTGATCACGCCGGTCTTGACATCGTCCTTGTCCGGCAGGCCGAGGTGCTCCTTCGGCGTGACGTAGCACAGCATCGCGGTGCCGTACCAGCCGATCATGGCCGCGCCGATGCCCGAGGTGATGTGGTCGTAGCCGGGCGCGATGTCGGTGACCAGCGGGCCGAGGGTGTAGAACGGGGCGTCGTCGCACAGCTCGCGCTGCAGGTCCACGTTCTCCTTGATCTTGTGCATGGGCACGTGGCCGGGCCCCTCGACCATCACCTGGACGTCGTGGGCGTGGGCGATCCGGGTGAGCTCGCCCAGCGTGCGCAGCTCGGCGAACTGCGCCTCGTCGTTGGCGTCGGCGATCGAGCCGGGACGCAGCCCGTCGCCGAGGGAGAAGGCGACGTCGTAGGAGGCGAGGATCTCGCACATCTCCGCGAAGTTCTCGTACAGGAAGTTCTCGCGGTGGTGCGCCAGGCACCAGGCCGCCATGATCGAGCCGCCGCGCGAGACGATGCCGGTCGTGCGGCCGACGGTGAGCGGCACGTACGCCAGCCGTACGCCGGCGTGCACGGTGACGTAGTCGACGCCCTGCTCGCACTGCTCGACGAGGGTGTCGCGGTAGATCTCCCACGACAGGCGGGCGGCGACCCCGTCGACCTTCTCCAGCGCCTGGTAGAGGGGGACGGTGCCGATGGGCACGGGGGAGTTGCGGATGATCCACTCGCGGGTGGTGTGGATGTCGCGGCCGGTCGACAGGTCCATGACGGTGTCGGCGCCCCAGCGGATGGCCCAGGTCATCTTCTCCACCTCCTCCTCGACGGAGGAGGTGACGGCGGAGTTGCCGATGTTGGCGTTGATCTTGACCAGGAAGTTGCGCCCGATGATCATCGGCTCGCTCTCGGGGTGGTTGACGTTGGCCGGGATGACGGCCCTGCCCGCCGCCACCTCCGCGCGGACGAACTCCGGGTCGACGCCCTCCCTGGCCGCGACGAACTCCATCTCCTTGGTCACCACGCCGCGGCGGGCGTAGGCGAGCTGGGTGACGGGCGCGCCCGCCGCCCTGAGGGGGTCGCGGCGCCGCCCGGCGAACGCGCTCGTCCCTGCGCGCTTCCACGCGTTCTGGTCGCGGTAGCCGTCGTCGAGGGGCTGGACCTGGCGGCCGCCGTACCGGGCCACGTCGCCCCGGTCGAGGACCCACCGCTCGCGCAGCGGGGCCAGGCCGCGGGTGACGTCGGTCTCGACCTCCGGGTCGGTGTAGGGGCCGGAGGTGTCGTAGACGGTGAAGCTCGTGCCGTCGGACAGGCTGATCCGGCGCATCGGGACCCGGAGATCGCCCTGGTAGATCTTGGAAAAACGCGCGCCACTCATCGCGCAAACTCCCTTCGCCGGCATTACCCGGAGCAGGTTCTGGCGGTCGGCGGCTGGTCAGCCGTCCTCTCAGCCCGGTCACACCGGGCTCCCGCGTTGGTCGGCGCCACCGTAACCCGATCACCGGGGGCGCGCGCAACCCCCGATCCGTCCAGGTGTCCGAAACCCCCGGGGGTGAAGGGTCCGGTCCGCGGCCGGAACCGGACGAGGCGGACGGCGCAGCGTACGCAGGTCGGCGACGCAGTAGGGTCGCAAGCGTGAGCGAAACTTCCGCCCCTTCGTCAGCGGAGGACCGGATCTGGACGGTTCCTAACCTGCTGAGCTTCCTGCGCCTGCTGGGTGTGCCCGTGTTCCTGTGGCTGGTTCTCGGGCCCCAGGCCGACGGCTGGGCGATCGGGCTGCTCATGGTCGCGGGATTCACCGACTGGCTGGACGGCAAGATCGCCCGCGCGTGGAACCAGACCAGCAGGCTGGGCCGCATCATCGACCCCGCGGCCGACAAGCTCTACGTCTTCGCCACGATCCTCGGCCTGGTCCTCAGGGACGTGATCCCCTGGTGGCTCGTGGCGATCATTCTCGCCCGGGAAATCTTCGTCGGATGTTTCTTTCCCGTGCTCCGCAAATACGGCTACAAGGCACTGCCCGTGCATTTCCTTGGCAAAGCCGCCATGGCCAACCTCATGTACGCCTTTCCGCTGCTCTTCCTGGCTTCCCATACCGGCTCCTGGTATGCCGATACTGCGAGGATCATCGGATGGGCGTTCGCCATCTGGGGAACGGGTCTGTACTGGTGGGCGGGCGTGTTGTATGTGGTACAGGTGCGCCGGCTCATCACCGCTGCCAGGGATGAGCTGCGCGATCCCCGGCAAACTGCGAAGAAGGAGTGATCGGGTGAAGGCGGTCGTCATGGCAGGTGGGGAGGGCACGCGGTTGCGACCGCTGACCGCGAACCAGCCCAAACCCCTGCTTCCTGTGGTCAACCGCCCGATCATGGAACACGTCCTCCGGCTGCTCCGCAAACACGGACTGACCGAGACCGTCGTCACGGTCCAGTTCCTGGCGGCGCTCGTGCGCAGCTACTTCGGCGACGGCGACGAACTGGGCATGCGCCTGCACTACGCCACCGAAGACCTGCCACTCGGTACGGCCGGCAGCGTCAAGAACGCCGCCGACAAACTCCGCGACGATCGTTTCATGGTCATTTCCGGCGATGCCCTGACCGATATCGATTTATCGGACATGATCCGGTTTCACCGGGAGAATTCGGCTCTTGTCACCATCGGTCTGACGCGCGTCCCCAACCCGCTCGAGTTCGGGATCATCATCGTCGACGACCAGGGCAGGGTGCAGCGCTTTCTCGAGAAGCCCACCTGGGGCCAGGTTTTCTCCGACACGGTCAACACCGGCATCTACGTCATGGAGCCAGAAATCCTCGACGAGGTCCCCGCGGGGGAAGCCGTCGACTGGTCCTCCGACGTCTTCCCGCGCCTGCTCGAACGCGGCGCCCCGATCTACGGCTACGTCTCCGACTGCTACTGGGAGGACGTCGGCACCAACGACAGCTACCTCAAGGCCCAGGCCGACGCGCTGTCCGGACGGGTCAAGCTCGACATCGGCGGCTTCGAGATGTCGCCGGGCGTCTGGGTGGGCGAGGGCGCCGAGGTGGACCCCGAGGCCGTGCTGAAGGGCCCGCTGCTCATCGGCGACTACGTCAAGATCGAGGCCGGGGCCGAGTTGCGCGAGTACACCGTGCTCGGCAGCAACGCCGTCGTGCGCGAAGGGGCCTTCCTGCACCGCGCGGTCGTCCACGACAACGTCTACATCGGCCCCGGCGCGCACCTGCGCGGCTGCGTCATCGGCAAGAACACCGACCTGATGACCGGCGCCCGCATCGCCGAGAACGCCGTCGTCGGCGACGAGTGCGTCATCGAGGCCGAGGCCTACGTCTCCAGCGGCGTCAAGGTCTACCCCTTCAAGACCGTCGAGGCCGGCGCGGTCGTCAACACCAGCGTCATCTGGGAGTCACGCGGCCAGCGCAGCCTGTTCGGCCCGCGCGGCGTCAGCGGCCTGGTCAACGTCGAGATCACCCCCGAGCTCTGCGTACGGCTGGCCAGTGCCTACGCCACCACCCTGAAGAAGGGCGACCAGGTCATCACCTCGCGCGACTCCTCCCGCGCGGCCAGGGCGCTCAAGCGCGCGGTGATCAGCGCGCTGACCGCGAGCGCCATCGACGTGCTCGACCTGGAGGCCATGCCGCTGCCCGTGGCCCGCTTCCACACCTCCCGCAGGCCCGCCGGCGGCGGGATCGCGCTGCGCACCACCTCGGGCGACCCGCAGAGCGTCGACATCGTCTTCATGGACTCCCACGGCGCCGACCTCACCCCCGCCGCCCAGCGCAAGCTGGAGCGCGTCTTCTCGCGCCAGGAGTTCCGCCGGGCCTTCCCCGGCGAGATCGCCGAGCTGAGCTTCCCCGCCAGGGCGGTGGAGGACTACGCGCAGGAACTGCTGCGCTGCGTCGACATGACCGGCGTGGACGGCATGAAGGTGGTCGTCGACTGCGCGGGCGGCACCTCCTCGGTGGTCCTGCCCACCCTGCTCGGCCGCCTCGGCGTCGAGGTGCTGACCGTCAACGCCAGGCTCGACTCCGCCTCGCCCACCGAGACGCTCGCCGAGCGCCGCCGCGACCTGCAGCGCCTGTCGGAGCTCGTCGGCTCCTCCCGGGCCGCCTTCGGCGTCCGCTTCGACCCGGTCGGCGAGCGCGTCGCCCTGGTCGACGAGATGGGCCAGCTCATCAGCGAGGAGCGCGCGCTGCTGGTGGTGCTCGACCTGGTCGCCGCCGAGCGCCGCCGCGGCAGGGTGGCGCTGCCCGTCACCACGACCAGGGTGGCCGAGCAGGTGTGCCGCTTCCACGGCGTCCAGGTCGAGTGGACCTCGACCTCGCTCGACGCGCTCACCTCCGCCGCCGCCAAGCCGTACATGATCTTCGCGGGGGACGGCAGGGGCGGTTTCATCGTGCCGGAGTTCGGGGCCACGGTGGACGGCCTGGCGGCCTTCCTGCGCCTGCTCGGCCTGGTGGCCCGCACCCGCCTGACGCTCAGCCAGATCGACGCGCGCATCCCCGAGGCCAAGCTGCTCAAGCGGACCGTCCCGACACCGTGGGCCACCAAGGGGGCGGTGATGCGCTCGGTCATCGAGGCCGCCGAGGGTTTCGACATCGACACCACCGACGGCGTGCGGGTGGTCGGCGACGACGGGCGCTGGGCGCTGATCCTGCCCGCCGCCAGCGAACCCGCCACCGACCTGTGGGCCGAAGCGCATGATTTCGACACAGCGGAGGCATTTCTCGACAGGTGGGCGCGCGTCGTCGAGCAGGCGGCGGGAACGTGACAACACAACTGGCGCGGCGGCATGGACCTTGAGGGCGGCTCGGCGGTAACTTTGTCACCGTCCGAACCCGTCGTGCGGCGTCTCGCCTTGACCTTTGCTCGTGATCAGCGTAAGTTGCGGCATTCGCAAACGTGAACTAAGCGAGAGGCGTGGGGCGCCCTGATCAACCGTCGCCGCGTTCTCGCGGTAGGAGGCCGAGCCGATCGATGCCGTACGTCTACTGTACGCAGTGCGGTCATGCCAACCCCGAGGATGCCCGCTTCTGCTCCCGGTGTGGGTCGCCGCTGACCAGACACGAGGTCTCAGGGGACACCACCTCGACGATCTCCGTCGCGGGGATCGAGGCGTATGAGGCGGAGACGGCCGACGCCCTGCTGGCCGAGCGGGCCGCCGTCGAGCAGCTGCCGCCCGGCGCGGCGCTGCTGGTGGTCACCCGTGGTCCCAACGCCGGCAGCCGCTTCCGGCTCGACCGCGACCTGACCACGACGGGCCGGCATCCCGAGAGCGACATCTTCCTCGACGACATCACGGTCTCGCGGCGTCACGTGGAGTTCTACCGCCATCCCGGCGGCGCCTTCACCGTCCGCGACGTCGGCAGTCTCAACGGCACCTACGTCAACAGGGAGCGCATCGAGGAGGTGCCCCTCCACAGCGGCGACGAGGTGCAGATCGGCAAGTTCCGCCTCGTCTTCCTCACGCGGGGCGCATGAGCTCCCAGGCGGCGCGTTCGCACATGAGCATCGGGGAGGTGCTCGCCCTGCTGCAGGGCGAGTTCCCCGACGTCACCGTCTCCAAGATCCGTTTCCTGGAGAGCGAGGGGCTGATCGAGCCCGAGCGCAGCCCCTCGGGCTATCGCAAGTTCACCTACATGCACGTGGAGCAGCTGCGCTTCATCCTCACCGAGCAGCGCGACCACTACCTGCCGCTGCGCGTCATCAAGGACAGGATGGCCGACGAGCTCGGCCGTCCCCGGGCGCTGCCCGAGACCAAGGAGGTCCGGTTCAGCCGCGCCGAGCTGCTGGAGGCCAGCGGGCTCGACGACGAGACCCTCACCGAGCTGGAGGACTACGGCCTGCTCGCGCCGGTCGCCCGGCGCTACGACGAGGACGCGGTCAAGGTGGCGCGCAGCGTCGGCGCCCTGGCCCGGTACGGCCTGCACGCCCGGCACCTGCGCGCGGTCAGGGCCGCCGCCGAGCGCGAGGCCGGTCTGGTGGAGCAGGCCGTCGCCCCCATCCTCAAGCGGCGCGCTCCGGGCGCCATCGGCGAGGCCGACGAGACGGCCAGGCAGCTGTCCGGCCAGTTGCTCGAGCTGCACGCCGCTCTGTTGCGCACCGCCGTCCGCTCGGCCCTGGGCGGCTGACCCGCAGGGCGGCATCCCGAAAAAACCGGAAATTCCGCTCGCCCGCTGCCGTCGGGGATGCGGGCGCCCGCCGAGGCGGCCCGGGAGCCCGGTAGGTTGGCGGGAAGCCTCGGGGGCAGGGGATATTACCTACCCAGTGGGTGTTACGTTGAAGTGCGGTAGATGCGGCCCATGGATCGTGAATTCGGAGCAGCCCGTGTTGCAGATGGAGGTAGTGGGCGTTCGCGTTGAAATGCCCACAAATCAGCCGATCGTTCTGCTCAAGGAGGCGCAGGGTGAGAGGTTTCTCCCGATCTGGATAGGAATGACCGAAGCCACGGCCATCGCGCTCGCCCAGGCGGAGGAACCGCCGCCCAGGCCCTTGACCCACGACCTGTTCAGGGACGTGCTGAGCGCGTTGGGCGTCGGCCTGCGTGCGGTCAACATCGTCGCTCTGCGTGACGGGATCTTCTTCGCCGATCTGGTCTTCTCCAACGGCGTGGAGGTCAGCGCGCGCCCCTCCGACTCCATCGCCCTCGCGCTGCGCACCGGTGCGCGGATCTTCGCCAGCGAGGAGGTCGTGCAGGAGGCCGGAGTGATCATCCCCGATGACCAGGAGGATGAGGTGGAGAAGTTCAGGGAGTTCCTTGACACCATCACGCCCGAGGACTTCGGACGCGCGGGGTAGGACTCCCTTCGTGAAGGCTCGTACCCTTGGTCGCCACCTGGGGTACGCATTTCACTGCATTTACGCTTCGCGACGCGCCGAGCCGGATCGTTGACTGCGGATGGTCACGGTCCTACGGTGCAAGTGAAACCTGTGGTTGTCATTTACGAACCCCCAGATCAGACCACGGGATGAGAGAAAGCCGGAGGTCCGCGTGGCGGTCAGCAGCGGCGAGGGAAAGACGGCCGGCCAGGAAGATCCGGTGCGGCGCGAAACCGCGCGCCAGCGTGCCGGTGAGCAGGGCCTGCTCTTCGACGAGCAGCCCACGACGCTGCCTGCCGACATCGGCTATCGCGGCCCCACGGCCTGCGCGGCGGCCGGCATCACCTACAGGCAACTGGACTACTGGGCGCGCACGGGCCTGGTCGAGCCGACGATAAGAGCCGCGCACGGATCCGGCTCGCAGCGGCTCTACAGCTTCCGCGACATCCTGGTGCTCAAGGTCGTCAAGCGGCTGCTCGACACCGGCGTGTCGCTCCAGCAGATCCGCACCGCCGTACAGCACCTGAGAGATCGGGGCGTCGGCGACCTGAGCAGGATCACGCTCATGAGCGACGGCGTCAGCGTCTACGAGTGCACCTCGGCCGACGAGGTCATCGACCTGCTGCAAGGCGGTCAGGGAGTGTTCGGTATCGCGCTCGGCAGGGTCTGGCGCGAAGTCGAGGGATCGCTCGCGGAGCTGCCGGGGGAACGAGCGGCGGTCGAGGACACCGTCCCGGCCGACCATCCCACTGACGAACTCGCCCAGCGCCGCAGAGCCCGGCGAATGGGCTGATTCCCGGACGCTGGTAGCCTAGGGCTGGAGCCGACGACCCCGAGCGGGAGAGTCCCCGGGCCACCGGGGCGCCGAAGGAGCAACCCTCCCCGGAATCTCTCAGGCACCCAGTACCGCTCGGACGAGGCCACTCTGGAAAGCAGGCACGCCCGCCAGGCGCGTCTCACCGACGGTGCAAGCCCGCGACCCCGCGGGCGAACCTCTCAGGTTGATGACAGAGGGGGAGACCCGGCAGACGCCCGTGCTCTCCACCAGCCTTGGGAGGCAGTTTCCATGACCGAGCCCCTCAGCGACCTCGCTGCACCGCCGTTCGCGACCCGCCACATCGGTCCCTCGGACGGCGAGCAGGCCAAGATGCTGGAGGCGGTCGGCTTCGAGTCGGTCGCCGACCTGGTAGCGGTGGCCGTACCCGAGGCCATCAGGGCCAAGGACCAGCTGAAGCTGCCCGTCGCGGCGGGCGAGAGCGAAGTGATCGCCGAACTGCGGGCGCTGGCCGGCCGCAACCAGGTGCTCACCTCCATGATCGGCCTGGGCTACTACGACACCGTCACCCCCGCGGTGATCAGGCGCAACCTGCTGGAGAACCCGGGCTGGTACACCGCCTACACGCCCTACCAGCCGGAGATCTCCCAGGGTCGCCTGGAGGCGCTGCTCAACTTCCAGACCGTCGTCTCCGACCTGACCGGTCTCGACGTGGCCGGTGCCTCCCTGCTGGACGAGGCCACCGCCGCCGCCGAGGCGATGACGCTGGCGCGCCGCGCGGGCAGGTCCAAGAGCAACGTCTTCGTCGTCGACGCCGACGCGCTGCCCCAGACCAAGGCCGTGCTGGCCACCCGGGCCGAGCCGCTGGGCATCGAGCTGGTCGTCGACTCCCTCGACGGTGAGCTGCCCGAGTGCTTCGGCGTGCTCGTGCAGTACCCGGGCGCCTCCGGCCGCCTGCGCGACTTCCGCGCCCTGGCCGAGGCCGCCCACGCGGGCGGCGCGCTGGTCGTGGCCGCGGCCGACCTGCTGTCGCTGACGCTGGTCGCGGCCCCCGGCGAGCTCGGCGCCGACATCGCCATCGGCTCCTCGCAGCGCTTCGGCGTGCCGTTCGGCTTCGGCGGCCCGCACGCCGCCTACATGTCGGTCCGCGAGGGCCTGCAGCGCCAGATGCCGGGCCGGCTCGTCGGCGTGTCGGTGGACGCCGACGGCGACCCCGCCTACCGCCTGGCCCTGCAGACCCGCGAGCAGCACATCCGCCGCGAGAAGGCCACCAGCAACATCTGCACCGCCCAGGTGCTGCTGGCCGTCATCGCCGGCATGTACGCCGTCTACCACGGCCCCGAGGGCCTGCGCCGCATCGCCCAGCGCACCCACCGCATGGCCGTCACGCTCGCCGCGGCCCTGCGCGCCGGCCGTGTCGAGATCGTCCACGACGGTTTCTTCGACACCGTGCTGGCCCGCGTGCCCGGCAAGGCGGCCCAGGTGGTCGCCGCGGCCGCCGAGCGCGGCGTCAACCTCTGGCAGGCCGACGCCGACCACGTCTCGGTCGCCTGCGACGAGAAGACCACCCTGGCTCACCTGGAGCAGGTCGCCGCCGCCTTCGGCGTGAGCGTCTCGCTGACCGACCTGGCCGCCGAGGACGCCCTGCCCGAGGGCTTGGCCAGGGAGAGCGACTACCTCACCCACCCGGTCTTCCACAGCCACCACTCCGAGACCTCGATGCTGCGCTACCTGCGCCGGCTCCAGGACAAGGACATCGCCCTCGACCGGTCGATGATCCCGCTCGGCTCCTGCACGATGAAGCTCAACGCCACCACCGAGATGGAGCCGATCACCTGGCCCGAGTTCGCGGGCATCCACCCCTACGCCCCGCTCTCCCAGGCCGGCGGCTACGTGGAGCTGGTCGAGACGCTGGAGGCCTGGCTGGCCGAGGTGACCGGCTACGACGCCGTCTCCATCCAGCCGAACGCCGGCTCGCAGGGCGAGTTCGCCGGGCTGCTGGCCATCCGCGCCTACCACCGCGCCAACGGCGACGCGCACCGCGACGTCTGCCTCATCCCCTCCTCCGCGCACGGCACCAACGCCGCCAGCGCGGTCATGGCGGGCATGCGCGTGGTGGTCGTGGCCTGCGACGACAACGGCAACGTCGACCTGGCCGACCTCGAGGCCAAGATCGACAAGCACGCCGAGTCGCTGGCCGCGATCATGGTGACCTACCCGTCCACGCACGGCGTCTACGAGGAGACGATCACCGAGGTCTGTGCCAAGGTCCACGCCGCCGGCGGCCAGGTCTACGTCGACGGGGCCAACCTCAACGCCCTCGTCGGCCTGGCCAAGCCGGGCGAGTTCGGTGCCGACGTCTCCCACCTCAACCTGCACAAGACCTTCTGCATCCCGCACGGCGGCGGCGGCCCCGGCGTCGGTCCGGTGGCCGTGCGCGGTCACCTGGCGGCCTACCTGCCGGGCCACCCGCTGCGCGACGGCTCGCCGGTCGGCCCGGTCTCGGCCGCGCCGTACGGCTCGGCCGGCATCCTGCCGATCTCGTGGGCCTACGTCAGGCTGATGGGCGGCGAGGGCCTCAAGGCCGCGACCGAGCAGGCCATCCTGTCGGCCAACTACCTCGCCCGCCGCCTGGCCCCGCACTACCCCGTCCTCTACACCGGACGCGGCGGCCTGGTCGCCCACGAGTGCATCATCGACCTGCGCCAGATCACCAAGGAGACCGGCGTCACGGTCGACGACGTGGCCAAGCGCCTCATCGACTACGGCTTCCACGCCCCGACGATGTCCTTCCCCGTCGCCGGCACGCTGATGATCGAGCCGACCGAGAGCGAGGACCTGGCCGAGCTCGACAGGTTCGTCGAGGCGATGGCCGCCATCCGCGGCGAGATCGACAAGGTGGCCGACGGCACCTACGACAAGACCGACAACCCGCTGCGCAACGCCCCGCACACCGCGGAGTCGCTGGTGGCCGACGAGTGGCCGCACCCGTACACCAGGACCGAGGCCGCCTACCCCGTCCAGGGGCTGCGCGACGGGAAGTACTTCTCGCCCGTCCGCAGGATCGACCAGGCCTACGGCGACCGCAACCTGGTCTGCGCCTGCCCGCCCCTGTCGGCGTACGAGGACTGAGCGGAACCGAACGGGCGGCCTCCCCTGCGAGGGGGGCCGCCCGTTCGGCTTCTCAGGTGGGGACGTAGCCAACACCCGTGCACAGGATGGTCATGTCGGGCGACGCGGCGGCCGGAAATCGTTAGGCTCGACGTTGATCGTCATCGGTTGATCCCCACCGGTCTCCAAGGAGCCTTGTTGACGTCCCCCGAGCTCGACACCCCGCTGACCACCGGCCCGCTCGACCGGGCCCGCCGCCTCGCCGAGAGCGGCGACCTCGAGGGCGCGGCGGCGATCTTCGCCGAGCTGGCCGCCGACCCCGAGGGACGCGACCGGGCCCAGGCGGCCGTGGGCCTGGCCGTGGTGCTGGAGGAGCGGGGCGACGTCGCGGGCGCCAGAGCGGCGGCGCGGGCCGCGCTGGCCACCGGCCACCCCGAGTACGCGGCCCAGGCCGCCTGCCACCTCGCGCGCGGCTTCGAACGCGAGGGGAACGCCGAGCAGGCCAGAGGAGCCTGGCAGGCCGTGATCGGCATGGGGACGGCCGCCTACCTGCCGCTGGCGCACCTGGCGCTGGCCCACCTGGCCGCCGGCGAGGAGGAGGCCGAACGCGAGCTGCGGGCGGCCATCGCCGTCGGCGACCCCGAGCTGAGCCCCCGCGCCGCCCAGGAGCTCGCCGAACTGCTGCTGGACACCGGAGAGCCGGGCGAGGCCGCCACGGTGCTGGTCGAGGCCCTGCCGCTGGCCGAAGGCGCCCACGAGGCGCGGCTGCGGGTGCTGCTCGGCATCGCCCATCTCGAGTTGGCGTGCGCGGAGTTCGCCGGCGCCGTCGAGGCGGGGCAGGAAGCCGGGCAGGAGGCGGGGCACGAGGCGGAGACGAGCGCGCTGGCGATCGAGCTGCTCGCCCGCACCCTGCCCCTGCGCGGGAGGGGCGAGGCCGCCGACGAGGTCTGGCAGTACGGCCTGTCGCACGCCGACGAGGAACTGGCCGCGCAGGTAAGGCTCCGCTTCGACAGGGACGCGCTCAGCCCCGGCGCGTGAGCACGGCCCCCAACCGCCGGGCGTGGGCGCGGGCACGCCGGGCACGGGGTGTGGGCGCGGGGCTCTGGGCGCGGGCGCCGGGCACGGGGTGTGGTTGCGGGCGCCGGGCACGGGGTGTGGTTGCGGGCGCGGGCGCCGGGTGTGGACACCGGACACGGGCGCCGGACGTGGGCCGGTGCGAGGCGGGGGGCACCCCTGCGGCTACCGTTGGAGGGTGGAGATCACGACGCCGCGGGGGGCGGCACTGGTCGACGTCGACGAGGCGGAACGGCCCAGGTTCCTGCTGGTGCTCACTCATGGCTCGGCCGGCGGCGTGGACGCGCCGGACCTGCTGGCCGTACGGGACGCCGCCATGGACAGGGGGGCCACGGTGGCCAGGGTGACCCAGCCCTTCAGGCGGGCGGGTGCCAGGGCGCCGGGCTCGCCCGCGCGGCAGGACGAGGCGTGGCTGGCCGTCATCACGGAGCTGACCGGGCGCTATCCGGGGCTTCCGCTCGTGCAGGGCGGCAGGAGCAACGGCGCCAGGGTCGCGTGCCGTACGGCGAAGGCGGCGGGCGCGGACGCCGTGGTGGCACTGGCCTTCCCCCTGCATCCGCCGGGGAAGCCGGAACGCTCCCGCGCCGACGAGCTGCGCGGTGCGGGGGTCGACGTGCTGGTGGTGAACGGGGACAGGGATCCCTTCGGGGTGCCCGACGCCGCCGACGCCGCACGTCTGGTTGTGCTGCCGGGCGAAGGGCACGACCTCAAGAAGGATCCCGCGAAGGCCGGCGAGGTGGTCGCCGACTGGCTCGCGGCGCGGTACTGACCGTCAGGCGGCGCCGACCAGCGGCAGCGGCCGGTGCGGGGCGATGACGTCGCCGCTGGGCAGGAGCTCCCCGGTGTCCTCGAAGAGGACCACACCGTTGCACAGAAGGCTCCATCCCTGCTCGGGATGCGACGCGAGGGTGCGTGCGGCCTCGCGGTCGGGCGCCTCAGCAGACGGACAGGCCGGGTCGTGCGGGCACATCGGCGTGCCTCCGATATCTCTTGACTGGGCTCCCTCGCTGGAAGCGGCGGGGGAGCGGCTCGGGCTGTTTCGTATTCTGCGCCAAGTGTGCGGCGTGCGTCACACTTTCCGACATAGCCCGTTAGGACGATTCAAGGAGGATCCCCGGGTGGTTCAGACCATGTGACCTACGACACAGCGTGCCTCACCTACGATAACGGGCCGGCTTCGACACGCTGACGGGCCGGTAAACCCTCTGTTACGCGGCCAGACCGCGCAGCATGGCCTCCAGGCCGCGCTCGAAGTCGGCGTCGGCGCGCTCGTCGTGGCGCACCCAGGTGTCGCGTTCCGGGTCGGCCCATCCCGACTGCTGTACCTCCACCGCGACGCTGCCGAACACGAAGGCGCGCATCGTGCGGACGGCCTCGGCGGCGTCGGTCAGCCCCGCCTCCGTCAGCTGCTCGACCTGCTCCACGATGGCGATCGCCGTAGCCCCTTTGGGGGGTTTGGTCAGGGCCAGCGCGAGCACGCCCGGGTGCTCCCTGAGCGCCGCCCGCTGCGCCCTGCACCACTGCCTGGCCGTCTCCTGCCAGCTGGGGGCCGGATCGACCTGGATGGCGGTCACGTGCTCGGCCAGCGCGTCCATCAGCGCCTCCTTGCCCCGCGGCAGGTGATGGTAGATGGCCATGGCCTCCACCTGGAGGGCGTCGCCGAGCCTGCGCATGGTCAGCCTGCGCAGGCCCTGGCCGTCGGCGATGTGCAGGGCCGCGTCGATGATGCGCTCGCGGGACAGGGGCACGGGTGGTCGCTTGGCCGGCATGGAGATCATCTTGCCATACTTTGTAAAGGCGGTCACGCGTCCGCCGCACCCCGGCGTGCCGCCCGGCCTGTGGCCAGAGGGACGGCGACGGCCCACCCGAGTGGGTGTTCGGGGCCGGAACCGCGTACGCTACCGCTCGTAACGACTGAAAGGGAGCTGTCCGATGGCGTTTTTCCGTCCGCGTGTGAGCCGTGAGGCCGAGGTGCGCTTCCACGCCGACCAGGAGATCTCCAAGAGCTTCCCCGCCCTGATCGAGAAGGCCAGGCAGGCCGAGGCCGTCGTCCACGAGCTGCGCACGGCCGCGGCGCCCGAGGTCGAGCTGCACGCGGCGGGGCTGCTGCTCGACAAGGCGCTCACCGACGCCCTGCGCGCCGCCGAGGCCGGTCAGCGCGCCATGTTCGGCGTGAAGGCCTACGACGACCGCATCGCCAGGCGCAAGGCCAAGGCGACCCCCGACGGCGCGCGCTGGACCTTCGAGGTCGAGCAGCTGCGCACGCTGCGCGAGGAGAACAGGCTCACCGGCATCCCGCGCCTGCCCCGCCCGGTCCCCGCCGCGCGCTGAGCCCGCCGATTCCGGCCCGCTACTCCCGCTTCCCGCTTCCCGCTTCCCGCCTGAGCCCCCGGTGTCCCGGACGGCTCAGGCCGTGACCAGCCCGACGACCCGGTCGACGGGCAGTGCGGGGGAGCGGTGCCCGTTCCTGCCTGTCGTCTCCCGTGCCGCCGTCAGGGCGTTCAGCACGGCCTCCTCCACCGCCTCCACGACCGCGGCGTCGAACGGGTCCGTCCGCCCCCACGGCACGAACCGCAGGTTCTGGTAGTCCTCCTCGGTACGAAGCCGCTCGTCAGCGCGCCCGCGTCGGCCGTGGAGAAGGCCAGGAAGATGTCGCCCGAGAAGTGGCTGCCCGTCGCGCCCGTCGTGCCCGTCCTGGCCAGGCCCATCGGCGCCCTGCGGGCCAGCGCCTTGCACTGGCCCGGCAGTAGCGGCGCGTCGGTCGCCACGACCGCGATCACCGACCCGGCGCCCGGAGGCGCGAACCTCGGTCGTGCCCATCGGGTCGTCGACGCCCGCCAGGCGGTCGACGGGGCGCTCAGCGAGCGGGAGATCGCTTCTCAGCGCCGCTGGCCGGCCCGCGCCCGCAGCGCCCGCGCCATCGCCGCCGAGCTGCCGGCCCACACCCGCAGCGCCCGCGCCATCGCCGCCGAGCTGCCGCCTCCCGCCCGGCCGTCGGCCGCCCCAGCGACGCCGGCGCCGACCCGGACGCCGAGCGCGAACGCGCCTGGCTGGTGCAGATGCTGGCCGCCTGACCCCACCAGGAGGGCATCCGCCCCAACCCGATGCAGGACCGCGGCGTCTGCCCCGCCTGCGGACGCGCGGCCACGGCCGGCAGTACGGGCCGCTGGGCGTTCTTGCCAGATCTGGTGTCGGTGAAGATGCGGCGGCAGCCATAGCCGACCTCGCCGGGGCCGGCTCGAAGAGCCGCACGCCCGGCGGAACGGCGGCCGCCAGGCCGCCCTCGAAGACGTAGAGACGGATTTTCATCCGCCGCGATGAGTTCCCGCCCCGCCGCCGGTATGTACTCACGAGCTCGCCGGACCACCTCGGGCGAATCGATCACAAGGGAGAATCCAATGTCGAACAGTCGCGCGGCAGACGAGGTCGCCATCCAGGCCGTACTGGTTGACTCCTACAAGGCGTGGGAGGCCGGCGACGCCGACGGCATGGTCGCCAACTACACCGCGGACGCGACCGCCATCATGACCGGCTCGCTCCGAGACAGCCGTGACGTGATCCGTCAGAACATGGCCCTGGCCTTCGAGGGGCCGCTCAAGGGCAGCTCGACCTACAACAAGCAGCTCAGCATCCGCTTCGTCGGTAGGGACGGCGCGATCGTCATCAGCGAATCCGCCATCCTGTTCCCCGGCGAGACCGAGGTCCCAGACGACCTGCGCAAGGTGAACTGCACCTGGGTCTTCGAGAAGCGGGGCGGCCAGTGGCTGATCGCCGCCTATCACAACAGCCCGGTGCTGGCGCCTGCGCAGTGAACCCTTCCCTGTAACCAACAGTGACCGTGTGCAGGGCCATGACGAATATCGGACTGAAAAGCCCTGCACCGCCCTGTAGGAACTTCACTCCCCGATGGCCAGATGCCCTCGCATGGGCGCCTCGGACCTTGCACCACAGCAACCCGGAGGACCCGCGAGACGCATCCCAACGAAATGTCATGCCAAGGACCTGTTCCCAGGCCCCTTGGCGTGACTTTCGTACCGACGCCCGTACCTACGAGCGACGTTCAGGAACAGCACTATTTATCCAATGTTGGGGATGGACGCCATGGCCAGGTCGTTGATGACCGCGCGGGTGGCCTACCCGCCCATCGCGGATGGTCACTGCAGCCGCCAGGTACGGTGGCTGTGGCGGCAGTGGGGAGCGTGGCGTGATGACGGGGAACGAAGGCTTCGATCGTCGGATCGAACCGTTCCGGACGGAGCTCCTGGCGTACTGCTACCGGATGCTCGGCTCGGCTCACGACGCGGAGGACTTGGTCCAGGACACGTACCTGAGGGCGTGGCGGGCGCGGGAGCAGTACGACGATACCCGCAGCTCACTGCGTACCTGGCTCTACCGGATCGCAACCAACGCCTGCCTGACCGCCCTGGAGGTCCACGGCCGCCGACCGCTGCCGTCCGGGCTGGTGGCCGCGTCGGATCCGCTCGGGCCGTTCGTCCAGGGAGAGCACGCCGCCTGGCTCCAGCCCTTGCCGGACTCGCTGCTGGACGCGGGCGACCCGGCTGGGGCCGTGATCGACCGCAGCAGCCTGCGCTTGGCGTTCGCCGCCGCCCTCCAGCACCTGTCGGCGCGTCAGCGCGGTGCGCTGATCCTGCGTGACGTGCTCAGCTTCTCCGCGTCCGAAACGGCGGAAATCCTCGGCACCACCGTCGTGTCGGTGAACAGTTCCCTGCAGCGGGCGCGTACCCGCGTCAAGGAGGTCGGGGTCCGGCAGGAACGGGTCAGCGAGCCGTCCGCGGCCGAGCAGCGCGCCTGGGTCGAACGCTACATGAAGGCATTCGAGCTGGCCGACGTCGAGGGCCTCAAGCGGCTGCTCACCGAGGACGTGATCATGGAGATGCCGCCGATGCTCAACTGGTTCTCCGGCCGCAGCAACTACGGCCTGTTCATGGAATGGGTCTTCGGGGCGGCCGGGAAGGACTGGCTCCTCAAGGAGGTCGCGGCCAACGGCGGCCAGCCCGGATTCGCCGCCTATCAGCGCGTCGGCGACGGGTACAACCTGCACACGCTCCAGATCTTCACCGTCACCGACGAGGGCATCACCCGGAACTCGGTCTTCCAGGACCCCAACGTCTACGCGACTTTCGGCCTCGCGGCCAAGCTCGACGATCAGGGACTTCCCACCGCCGAGGCCTAGTACTACAGTCATGTTTTGTGATCTATAGCTGGATCTTGTTGTGCCGGAGCCAGCGTTTCCAGTAGTGGCTGCTGCGAGCGCCGGCTTGGTG